>JAGWAG010000100.1 GCA_021296535.1 Acidobacteriota bacterium
TGTCGATGGAGACGACCGTGGAGGGAACGCTCGGCAGGGCGGAGTGAGCGACGGCTAAGCGCTGTACCGAATCCGCTCGCCGGCGTCTTCCCGCTGCAGCTCGCCCAGATCCTCCAGCCACCGCAGGTGCGCGATCGCTTCGCCGGTCGCGAACCAGCGCTGCATGATCGGGAAGTCGTCCCAGGACTTCGCGCGGATGTCCCAGGTCATCAGCGCCGCCGTCTCGTAGGCGTTTCGCCCGCCGTTGTCGCGCAGGATGTCGACGACTTCCCGGCCACGGGTTTCATGGTGCTCCCGTAGCTCGCGGCAACGGCCCTGGAAGTCGTGGATCAGGCTGCGGTGACCGGGCAGGCACAGGTCGACGTCGAGGACCTCGACCTTGGCGATGCTGGCCAGGTAGAGCCCCAGGGGATCGTGGTCGTCGGCCCAGGCCTGGATGTTGGGCGTGATGTCGCCCAGGATGTGGTCGCCGGCGATGAAGAGGCGCTTCGCCCGGTCGTAGAGCGAGATGTGGCCGAAGGTGTGGCGGTAGCCGGCGATCTCGATCACGTCGCCTTCGGAAAGCGGGGCGTACTCGATCATCTGGCCGCTGAAGCGCGCGCCAGGGTGGCGCCGGAAGGACTCGGCGAGCTCCTCGGGCGGGAAGCCGCTGCGCCTCAGATACACGCCCATCGGGCTGTCTTCGGACCAGCCGCCGTGGGCCCGGCCCATCGACGCGGCGTCGATCGCGCCCATCGAGGCGGTGCGTCCCGGTTGCAAGAGTTCCGGGATCAGGCCGTGGTGGTCCGCGTGCAGGTGAGTGGCCAGGAAGTCGGTCTGCTCAAGGTCGACGCCGATCTCGTCGAGCCCGGCGGTCAGGACCTCCCGGCACTCGGGCCGGTTCATGCCCGTGTCGATGACGAGCCAGCGGTCGTCCTCGGCCAGGACGTAGCAGTTCACTTCCTTGAGCGGGTTCCGCGGCAGCGGCACGACGACCCTGTAGAGCGAGTCGAGGATCTTCTCGGCGACTGGTTCCGTCATGGGCGCGAAGGGTAGCAAGCGGTTACGATTCCGGGTCCCCACGATGCCCTTGACCGAGAGCTACGTTCCCGCCGATACCAGTTCACCTGTCCTCGAGACGACGGTCGGCGGCATCCTCCGCGACGCCGCGGCCAGGGCGCCGGACCACGTCGCTTTGATCGAGGGCGTGCCGGGCGAGCGTCGGTCCTGGACCTACGCCGAACTGCTGGCCGACGCGGAGCGCGTGGCGCGGGCGCTGGCTGCCCGCTTCGAGAAGGGCGATCGGGTCGCCGTGTGGGCGCCGAACATCCCGGAGTGGGTGCTGCTCGAGTACGGCGCGGGCCTGGCCGGTGTGGTCCTGGTCACGGTCAACCCGGCCTACCAGTCGAAGGAACTCGAGTACGTTCTGCGGCAGTCGAGGTCCTCCGGCATCTTCTACCTGCGTTCGTTCCGCGGCAATCCGATGGAGGAATCGCTCAAGCAGGTTGCGGACGGTCTGCCGGATCTGGGGGAGCTCATCCCGTTCGACGACTTCGAGGAGTTCGTCGCCTCGGCGCCGGATGACGTGGAGTTGCCCGAGGTGAGTCCGGACGATCCGGTCCAGATCCAGTACACGTCGGGGACCACCGGCTTTCCCAAGGGCGCCTACCTCCACCACCGCGGGATCACGAACAATGCGCGCTTCGTCGGCCAGCGCCTTGGCATCGAGCCGGGGGGCGTCTACATCAACCCGATGCCGCTCTTCCACACCGGCGGCTGCGTGCTCGGAGTTCTGGGGCCGTGCCAGTTCCAGGCGACGCTGGTCAACCTCGTGATGTTCGACCCGGGGCTGATGCTGGCGCTGGCGGAGGAGATGCGCGCCACCCACCTGCTCGGCGTACCGACGATGCTGATCGCGGTGATGGAGCATCCCGACTTCGACAGCCGCGACCTCTCCTCGGTTCACACCGTCTGCTCGGGCGGTGCGACGGTGCCGGCCGACCTGGTTCGGCGGATCGAGAAGACGCTCGGCGTGCAGTTCTCGATCATCTACGGCCAGACGGAGGCGTCCCCGGGCGTGACGCTGATGAAGCCGGACGACAGCGAGGAGGACAAGGCGAACACGCTCGGACCGGTCCTGCCGCAGACGGAGATCAAGGTGATCGATCCCGAGACCGGCGCCACGGTTCCGATTGGCGAGTCGGGGGAACTCTGTTGCCGCGGGTATCTCGTCATGCTCGGGTACTTCGAGATGCCGGACAAGACCGCCGAGACGATCGACGAGGACGGCTGGCTGCACAGCGGCGACCTGGTGACGATGGACGACCGCGGCTACACGACGATCACTGGCCGGCTGAGGGACATGATCATCCGCGGCGGCGAGAACATCTATCCGCGCGAGATCGAGGAGTTGCTGTTCGAGCATCCGCAGGTCGCGGACGTGGCGATCGTCGGCCTGCCGGACGAGCGCTGGGGCGAGATCGTCGGCGCTTTCATTCGAGACGCGGACCCGGCCAACCCGGCCTCGGACGCGGAACTCCACACCTACTGCCGCGAGCATCTGGCGCCGCAGAAGACGCCCAAGGCCTGGTACCGGGTCGACGACTTCCCGCTGACGCCGTCCGGGAAGATCCAGAAATTCGTGCTCGTGGACGAGTGGAGAAAGGGCGCCTACAGCGCGGCGTGAGATCTGACATGATCGCCGCTCTTCACGCAGACTTCTCTTCGCCGCTCTGTTGCTTGCGAGCGGCATAAGCATGCAGGCTCTCAGATCCAACGTCGACATCCGTTCGGCGCAGTTCAGGAAGAACCGCGACGACATCCTGGAGCAGATCGAGCAGGTGAACGGACTGCTCGAGCAGGTGTCCGGCGGCGGTGGACCGGAGGCGATGAACCGCCTGCGTAGCCGCGGCAAGCTGCCGGTGCGCGAGCGCGTCGCGAACGCGCTCGATCGGGACAGCCCGTTCCTGGAGATCTCGCCGCTCGCGGCCTGGAACTCCTACTACACGGTCGGCTCGGGCTTCGTGCTGGGCGTCGGCGTGATCTCGGGCACGGAGTGCGTGATTCTCGGCCACGACCCGTCGGTTCGCGCCGGCGCGTTCAACGAGTTCAACTCGAAGAAGCTGATGCGCGGCCTCGAGATCGCGCGGGTCAACCGGCTGCCCTACGTCCAGTTCGTGGAGTCCGCGGGGGCCGACCTGCGCGGCAACACGGGTGACGATCCGGACGCGCAGACAAAGCGGACCATCGGCCATTTCGGGGAGTCGGGACGGCTGTTCTACGAGATCTCCGAGCTCTCCAAGATGCGCATCCCGACGGTGTCGATCGTCTTCGGCGCCTCGACCGCGGGCGGGGCGTACCAACCGGGGATGAGCGACTACAACATCTTCGTCAGGAACCAGGCGATGGTCTCGCTTGGCGGGCCGCCGCTGGTCAAGATGGCGACCGGCGAGGACGCGGAGCCCGAGAGCCTGGGCGGCGCCGACATGCACTGCCGCGTTTCCGGGCTGGGCGACTACCTCGCCCAGGACGAGATGGACGGCATTCGGTTGCTTCGGGACGTGGTTCACCACCTGAACTGGCGCAAGGAAGGCCCCGGGCCCAGCCTGCCGCCAGATGATCCCGTGCTCGATCCCGAAGAACTGCTCGGCCTCGTCTCTCGCGATCTGCGCTCGCCGCTCGACATCCGCGAGGTGATCGGACGCGTCGTCGACGGCTCCCGGTTCGAGGAGTTCAAGCCGCTCTACGGGCCGACGATCGTCTGCGGCTGGTCCTCGATCCACGGCTACCCGGTCGGCATCCTTGGCAACAACGGCGCACTGTTCTCCGAGTCGGCCGAGAAGGCGACCCAGTTCATCCAGCTCTGCAACCAGATCGACGTGCCGCTTCTGTTCCTGCACAACATCACCGGCTACATCGTGGGCACGGACTACGAGCAGGGCGGGATCACGAAGAACGGCTCGAAGATGATCAACGCGGTCGCCAACTCGACCGTGCCGCACCTGTCGGTGATCGTCGGCGCTTCGTACGGCGCCGGCAACTACGGCATGAGCGGCCGCGCCTACGGCACCCGGTTCACGTACATCTGGCCGACCGCGAAGATCGCGGTGATGGGCCCGGAACAGATGGCCGGCGTGATGACGATCGTGACCCGCAGAGCCGCGCAGCGGCGCGGCATCGAGTTCGACGAAGAGGCGGACAGGAAGCGCGCGGCCGGCGTGATCCACTGGGCGGAGAAGCGCTCGCTGGGTCTCTACGCGACGTCGCGGGTTTCCGACGACGGCATGATCGACCCGCGCGACACCCGCACCGTGCTCGGCCTGTCGCTGTCCGCCTGCCACAGCCGGGCGGTCGAGGGAGCGAAGGGCTATGCCGTCTTCAGGATGTGAGCGCGGCGTGATACCCAGGCTTCCGATCACCCGCCGCGGCGGCGAAGGAGCACGGTGCTTCTGGCCGTCTTCAGGATGTAAGGCCGCATGATCACTCGACTCCTGGTCGCAAATCGCGGTGAGATCGCGCGACGGATCTTCCGCTCGGCGCGCGACATGGGGATGGCGACCGTCGCGGTCTACGCCGACGGCGACGCGGACGCGCCGTTCGTGGCCGAAGCGGATGTTGGGGTAGCGCTGGACGGCCGTTCTTCGGCGGAGACCTACCTGGACGTGGGGAAGGTGCTCGCCGCGGCCGCCCGGATCGGTGCCGACGCGGTGCATCCCGGCTACGGCTTCCTGTCCGAGAACGCGGACTTCGCCCGCGCGGTGACCGACGCCGGCCTGGTCTGGGTCGGCCCGTCGCCCGAGGCGATCGCCGCGATGGGCGACAAGCTCTCGGCCAAGGCTCTGATGCGCGAGGCGAAGGTGCCGACGCTTCAGGCGGTCGAACTCGGCGACGGCGCCGACCTGGCCGCGGCGGCGGCGGAAGTCGGTTTCCCGGCCCTGGTCAAGGCCGCGGCCGGTGGCGGCGGACGCGGCATGCGGGTGGTCGAGTCGGAGGAGGAACTCGAGGCCGCGGTCGAGGGCGCGCGCCGTGAAGCGGCGGCCGCGTTCGGCGACGGCACCGTGTTCCTGGAGCGCTGGCTGGCGTCCTCGCGGCACGTCGAGATCCAGATCCTGGGCGACCTGCACGGCAACCTCGTCCACTGCTTCGAGCGCGAGTGCTCGATCCAGCGCCGCCACCAGAAGATCATCGAGGAGGCGCCTTCGCCGATCGTGAGCGACGAACTCCGGGCCCGCATGGGCGCGGCGGCGGTGGCCGCCGGACAGGCGATCGGCTACAGCTCGGCCGGCACGGTCGAGTTCCTGGTCGAGCAGCCGGCGGACGGGTCCCCGCCGACCGACTTCTGGTTCCTCGAGGTGAACACCCGGCTGCAGGTGGAGCATCCGGTGACCGAGGAGATCACCGGCCTCGACCTGGTCCGTGAGCAGCTCCGCGTGGCGCAGGGCGAGACGCTCGGGTTCGCGCAGGAGGATCTCGCAATCGTCGGCCACGCGATCGAGGCTCGGCTCTACGCGGAAGATCCGGCGAACGACTTCCTTCCCCAGACCGGGCGGGTGCAGTGCTGGCAGCCGGCGCCGGGAATGAACGCGCGCTTCGACTCCGGGATCGAGAGCGGGAGCGAGGTCGGCATCGAGTTCGATCCGATGCTCGCCAAGGTGATCGTCGGCGCGGCGACGCGACGCGAAGCCGCGCTCCGGCTCGCCAGAGTTTTGGAGACGACGCGGGTGCAGGGCATTCGGACCAACCGGGATTTCCTGGTTGTGACGCTCCGCTCGCCGGAGTATCTGGCCGGCGATACGACGACCGACTTCATCGAGCGAGTGGCGCCGCAACCCGTGCGCCTGCCGTCCGCCGACGAGGTCGCCGCCGCGGGAATCTGCGCGGTGATGGCCGCTCAGCACGATCGCAGGCAGGCGGCGCGGATCCATCCGACGATCGTCAGTGGCTGGCGCAACACGGTGATGCCCTACGAGCGGGCCGAGTTCGAGACCGCAGCCGGCGACGCGCTCCGGATCGAGTACCGGATCCAGCGCGACGGCCGGTTCGATACGCGCGCCGCGGCCGCCGACGGCGAGCCGAGCCGACACATGGTCGAGTTGCGCCGGCGCACCGCGGACGGGGTCGAACTCGTGATCGATGGCCGCAGGTTCCGATCGACCGTGACGGCCGACGGCGACCGCTGGCTGGTGCACGGCCCGCAGGGCGATGTCGAACTGCGGGAGCTGCCGCGGTTCCCGGTCGCCGGGCTTGAAACGGTTGCCGGCGGTTTGACCGCGCCGATGCCGGGCAAGGTGATCTCGACCCACGCCGCTGTCGGCGATCGAGTGGAGTCAGGTCAACTGCTCCTGGTTCTGGAAGCGATGAAGATGGAGCACCGCGTCACCGCGCCGGAGCCGGGCACCGTTTCCGAATTCCGCGTCGCCGAGGGCGAACAGGTGGGGAACGGCGAACTGCTCGTGGTCGTCGACGAGGACGCGGCGTAGCGGCCCGAGGGTTGCCGGGAGGAGGATGGGAATGACGAACCAGCCGGGGACCGACTACTCGCTCTACGAAGTCCGATCCGGGGCGGCGGTCATCACGCTGAATCGCCCGGAACGGCGCAACGCCCTGTCGCCGGGGCTGATCACCGAGGTCTACGACCACCTGACGGCGGCCCAGGCCGACGACGCCGTCCGGTCGATCGTGATCACCGGAGCCGGCAAGGGCTTCTGCTCGGGCGCCGACCTCAAACGCCAGCCGGGCGAGGGCGAGTCGGACCGGATCGTGCCCTATCCGGATCTGCTGACCGCGATCTGGGAGGGCGAGAAGCCCGTGATCGCCGCGGTGAACGGCCACGCCTTCGCCGGCGGCCTGGGCATGGTCGCGGCCTCCGATCTCGTGATCACCGCCGAGGAGGCGATGTTCAGCTTCAGCGAAGTGCGAATCGGCGTGATCCCGGCGATCATCGCCGTCGTTTGTCTGCGCAAGCTGGGACCGCACCACGGCATGAGGCTGTTCCTGACCGGCGACCGGTTCAACGGCCGCCAGGCGGTCGAGTACGGCCTGGCGCACAAGGCGGTGCCGCGCGACGATCTGTGGTCCGTGGTCCAGGAGGAGATCGACGCGATCAACCTGGGCGGCCCGACGGCGGTCGTCGAGTGCAAGAAGCTGGTCCGTGCGGTGCCGGACATCTCGCTCGCCGAGGGGTTCGAGCTGACCCAGGGCTGGAGCCGTCGCATGTTCCAGGGCGAGGAGGCGGCCGAGGGCATGGCCGCGTTCCGCGAGAAGAGGAAACCGAGTTGGGCGGCGGCTGTGGGCGGCGCCGGCGATTCGTCGTGACGATCCAGCTCTACCACTGCAAGGGCGCCCGCTCGCTCCGTCCCGTGTGGACGCTGGAGGAGATGGGCCTCGACTACGACCTGCACGTGCTGCCCTTCCCGCCCCGGGTCTTCAAGAAGGACTACCTGGGAACCAACGTCCTGGGCACGGTCCCGTGCATGATCGACGGCGACGTCCACATGACGGAGTCCTCTGGGATGGCGAAGTACCTGGTCGACCGCTATGGCCCGACGCCGATCGCCGTCGACGTGGACGACCCGGAGTACGGCGCGTACCTCAACTGGCTCTTCTACAGCGACGCGACGTTGACCTTCCCGCAGACGCTGTTTCTCCGCTACACCCGCCTCGAGCCCGAAGAGCGGCGGGTTCCCCAGGTCGCCGATGACTACCGCAAGTGGTTCCTCGGCCGGCTGCGGCTGGTGGAGAAGGCGACCTCGGACGGCCGCGACTTCCTGTGCTGCGACCGTTTCACGATCGCCGACATCTGCGTCGGCTACGGGCTTCATCTGGCCACGTCGCTCGGCATCGACGACTTCGGAGAGAACGTGCGGCGCTACTGGACGGGCTTGCAGGAGATTCCGTCCTACCAGCGGATCCGCGAGGTCTGAGGCTTGGTCCGCGGCACGACCTGGCGGCTGTTCCTGGCAGGAATCGCCCTCGTGGCCGGTGGTTGTGGCCCCACCCAGAATCTGCCGACTCCCGAGCAGCCGATCGCCTACGACCACCTGGTCCACATCGAGGCTGGGCTGGAGTGCGTTCGTTGTCATCGGGGTGCGGAGGAAGGGGTTCATGCGGGGATGCCGTCGGTGCAGGCCTGTGCGGGTTGCCATCGGAGGGAGATTCCCGACCATCCCGAGGTCCAGAAGGTGATGCTCGCCAACGAGAACCGGGAGCCGATCCTGTGGGCGAAGGTGAACGTGATTCCCGACTCGGCGATGGTGCACTTCAACCACCGGGCCCATGCCCGGGCGGGTGTTCAGTGCCTGACGTGCCACGGCGACGTGGCTTCGATGACGGTGGCCGAGCCGGTGCGCAACGTGGCCGACATGGGCTGGTGCGTGGAATGCCACCGCGAGAACGAAGCCAGCGACGATTGCCTGGCCTGTCACCGGTGAGGAAGGGATGAGCGGCGGCAATGGCAAGCGGGGCGAACCCCGAGTCACGATCGGGCGGCGGGACTTCTTCAAGGTCTACGCCGCGGCCGGCGTGGCGGTGCTTCAGGGCTGCCGGAGGCGGGATCAGGAGCTGATCGAGTCGCCTGTGCGGCGGAGTGCGGCTCTGCCCGGGGCTTCGGTCTGGCGACGGTCGATCTGCGGGCAGTGCGGCGCCGGCTGCGAGATCGAAGTGAGGACAGTCGACCGGCTGGCGAAGAAGATCGAGGGCCTGCCGGACGGCTTCGTCAACAAGGGCGGCGTCTGCGCGCTCGGGCACTCGGCG
>JAGWAG010000101.1 GCA_021296535.1 Acidobacteriota bacterium
GATGTTCGTCGCCGCTTCGGGCGGTGACTCGGAACTCGTGCCGCTCGCCCCCGGCGACGCGATCGACGGCGGCGTCCGGGTCCGCACCGGCGCCGGCAGCCGCGGCGTGTTCGAGCTCGCGGACGGATCGCGGATCGAGGCCGCGGGTCTCACTACCTTCCGCGTCGATGCCCGCCGCCGCGGCGATCGCATCCGGGTCGACCGGGGCAGCGTGATCGTTCAGGCGGCGGAGCAGGAGAACCGGTCGCTCGTCGTGTCGACCGAGGAGATGCTCGTGTCGGTCAAGGGCACGATCTTCGCGGTGACCCACGGCGTCAAGGGCTCTCGTGTCTCGGTGATCGAGGGCGAGGTCGAGGTCGAGAAGGGCCGCGAGCGGCACAACCTGCTGGCCGGCGATCAACTGCGGAGCCGGGAGACGCTGATCGCGATGACGCTGCAGGAGGAGGTCGGCTGGAGCCAGGACGCGGACCGCTACCTGGCGCTGCTCGAGGAGTTCAGGTCGCTGCGCAGCGAACTGAACCAGTTGATGGAAGCGGCGCCGGTGCGGCACTCGACCCGGTTGCTCGACCTGATGCCGAGCGATACCACCGTCTATGTCGCGATGCCGAACGCCTCGTCGACGCTGAGCGACATGTTCGAATTGGTGCGGTCACGGATGGAGTCGAGCGACTTGCTTGCCGGTTGGTGGGCGGAGATCGAGGCGTCGGGTGCGGTCGACACGGTCGACGACCTGGTAACGAATCTGCGCGAGCTCGGCGATTCGATGGGCGACGAGACGGTCGTGGCCTTCGTGGGCGGCGCCGGCAACGAGGAGCTGGCGCCGCTGCTGGTTACCGAGGTGACCGATGCCGCCGCTCTGCGGGAGGCGCTCGAGGAGCACATCGAAGATCTCGTGGAGGGAGGCGACGAAGATCCGATTCGCATGGTCGACGATCTCGATTCGGCGACGGGATCGGACGGCGAACTCCTGGTGTGGATCGCCGACGATATCGCCGCTGCCTCGACTTCGCTCGCACGGTTGCGCACCGTGGCAGGGAACGTAGACGGCGCCACGAACGCCTTTGTCAGCTCACGCCTGCATGGCCGCTTGGCCGAGCGCTACGAGGCCGGTGCGGAACTGCTGGCCGCGGTCGACCTGGCGGCGTTCCTCGACGGCCTGGACGATGGTGACGAAGACGATGAGGACGCCGAAGCCTTCGCGTTCACCGGGCTCGACAAGGTCCAGGATCTGGTCGTCTCCCGCACCCAGGACGGTGACCGCGCGGATGTCACCGCGACCCTGAGCTTCGACGGCGAGCGTTCCGGAGTGATCTCCTGGCTGGCGGAGCCCGGGGCGAATGGCGCTCTCGACTTCTTCTCGCCCGACGCTTCCTTCGTCAGTGCCGGCGTGATCGAGGATCCGCTTTCCATCTACGATCAGATCGTGGACGTTCTCGAGGAGGCGGGCGTGGACCCCGACGAGGCGTTGGCCGAGATCGAAGCCAGGCTCGGGCTCTCCCTCCGCAACGACTTCCTGGTCCATCTCGGCGGCGAGTACGCGGTCGGCATCGACGGACCGGTGCTGCCGTCGCCGGCCTGGCTGGCGGTGGCGTCTGTGTACAACGCGGACGCGCTGCAGACTTCGATCGAAACGCTGGTGGAGAAGGCGGCCGACGCTCTGGCCGAGGCGGACGAAGACGGCGACGCCAGTCTGACGCTGGAAGAGCAGGAGTCGAACGGCCGCACGGTCTACCGTCTCACCCTCGAGTTCGACGGCAGCGACGAGGACGATGCCGACTCGGGCGACGAAGACAAGGCCGGCGACGACCCCGGCGCGGTGCTTGAGGCCCTGCTCGAAACTCCCGAGATCTTCTATACGTACTTCGATGGGTACATGGTGAGCGCCTCCAGCGTGGCAACGATCGACACCGCGATCCGGTACCGGGGCAGCGGCGCCTCGCTGACGGACAGCCAGCGGTTCATCGATCTGTTGCCCCCGAATGGGTACGTCGACTTCTCCGCGATGGTCTACAACCGGCTTGCCGAGACGGCGAGCCAACTGTTCGAGATGTTGCCGACCGATGTCGTGGACGACGATCAGCAGGCCGTTGTCCAGGCGATCGAGGAGTCGCTGAGCAGCCAGGGGCCGTCTCTCTACACGGTGTACGCGGGTCGCAGCGAGATCGTCGTGACCTCGAGTGGTCCGAGTTTGCTGGCCTTCTCGGGGTTGGGTTCGCTGCTCGGACTCCCCGCTCTCCTGCAGGGCCTGGATTCGAACGATGACGAGGCCGAGTCCGAACCGGAGGCCGAGCCTGCGCCTGAAGTGGACGCTCAGGTCGCCGAGATCCGGCCCGCGCCGCGGAATGCCGTCCTGAGGCCCGCCGCTTGACGGAGAAAGCCGCCGCGCCGCCCGTGATCGACCTCGACGGTCTGAGCGTCCGATTCGGCCGACACCAGGTCCTGGACGACCTGCGAGGCGCCTTCTCGGGCCGGGCGATCGGTCTGCTGGGGCCGAACGGCGCCGGCAAGACGACGCTCCTGAACACCCTGCTCGGCTTCTACAAGCCAACCGCGGGAACCGCCCGCCTGTTCGACATGGACATCACGGCCCAGGGCCGGGAACTCCGACGGCGGGTCGGCTACATGCCCGAGCGGGACGCCTTCATCGCCGGCATCTCCGGCGTGCGTTTCGTGCGGTTGATGGCGGAGCTTTCGGGGCTGCCGCCCGAGGCGGCTCTCGAGCGCGCGCACGAGGTCTTCTTCTACGTCGGTCTGGGCGAGGCGCGCTACCGCAACGTCGAGACCTATTCGCTGGGCATGAAGCAGTTGCTCAAGCTGGCGCAGGCGATCGCCCACGGGCCGAGCCTCCTGTTCCTCGACGAACCAACGAACGGTCTCGACCCGCCGGCGCGCCTCCGGATGCTGCGGCTGATCCGCGAGATCCGGGATTCGGGCAAAGCGCGGATCGTTGTCTCGTCGCACCTGCTGCGCGACGTAGAGGAGTGCTGCGAGGAGGTGCTGGTCCTCAACCGGGGCAAGATCGCTACCTACTGCAACCTGGCCGAGGAGCGCCGCGCCAACCGTCGCTTCCTCGAACTGGACCTGGGCGCGGAGCGCGAGGGCGCCGGCAGCGCCTTCCGCGGCGCGATCGAAGGGCTCGGCTGCGAGGTCGCGGTGGTCAACCGGCGCCGGATCAAGGCCGTTCTGCCGCCGGGCATCGGTGTGCGCCACATCTACGCCTCGGCGATCGAGCAGGACGTGACGATTCGGCGCCTGGACTACAAGCGCACTTCGCTCGAGGACATCTTCCTCAAGGCGATGGAGGGCGACGATGGCCGTCTATGACCACGGCTACAGGGGCTACGGGGGTGCGCTGATGCCGGCGCGGAGCCGGTTCCTCGTCATCAGTCGGTACGGCCTGCGCGACGTCTTCGCGTCGCGGTTGTTCCTCGCCTTCTTCGCCTTCTGCTTCGCCTGGCCGCTCGTGCTGCTGGTCGCCATGTACTTGCGCTACAACGCGGAGGCGCTCGCCCTGATCAACGTCAGCGCCAGCGACCTGCTGGACTTCGTTCAGGTCAACACGTGGTTCTTCCAGAACCTGTTCCTGCACGCCCAGTTGTATCTCGCCTTCGTCGTCGTGCTGGTGGTCGGGCCATCGCTCGTGTCGGCGGACCTTCGCAACCGGGCGATGCCGCTCTACCTCTCGCGCCCGCTGACGCGGACCGACTACGTGCTCGGCAAGCTCGTCGTGCTCGGCGTTCTGGTTTCGGCGATCACCTGGGTACCGGGGTTGCTCCTGTTCGCGATCCAGGCCGCGCTTGGCGGCGGCGAGTGGCTGGCGGAGCACTGGCGGGTCGCGCCGTCCCTGGTCGTCGTGTCGACGGTGTGGATGTTGTGCATGTCGTTGCCGATGCTGGCGATCGCGGCCTGGGTGAAGTGGAAGCCCTGGGCGCGGATCGTGTTCCTGGGCGCCATCCTGAGCGGCACTGCCTTCGGCGAGTTCTACAAGCAGTTCTACGACTCCTGGCTGGGCAGCATGGTCGTGGCGTTCGACGTGACGGCCGCGCTCTCCTCTTCGGTTTTCGGCACGGAAGTGAGCATCCAGATGCCGGGCGCGGCGGCCTGGCTGGCGGCGGTCGGGCTGGTAGCCCTGTCGGCGGCGCTGCTGTACCGGCGCGTGCGCGCCTTCGAGGTCGTCAAGTGAGCGGCGCGGCAAACATCACCCTGCGCGACGTCTCCAAGTTCTACGGCGACGTGCTGGGCGTGAACCGCGTGGACCTCGTGATCGAGCCCGGGATCACCAGCCTCGTCGGACCGAACGGATCGGGCAAGAGCACCCTGATGAACCTGCTCGCGGGCCTGCTGCGGCCGACCCGGGGCGAGATCAGCGTCCTCGGCGTTTCCGCCTCTCGGCCGCAGGACCTGTTCCGGAACTTCGGCTATTGCACCCAGTACGACTCGTTCCCGCGGGGGGTGACCGGGTGGCAGTTCGTCTTCTCCTACCTGTTGCTGCACGGCCTGGACCGGAGCGAAGCCGAGCGGTTCACCGCGCAGGCCCTGGAGCGGGTCGGCCTGATCGACGCGGCGCACCGGCGGGTCGCGGGCTACAGCAAGGGCATGCGTCAGCGGATCAAGCTGGCGCAGGCGATCGCCCACCATCCGCAGGTCATGGTGCTCGACGAGCCGCTCAACGGTCTCGACCCGATGGTCCGCGCCGAGACGATCGAACTGTTCCGTCAACTGGCCCGGGAAGGCCAGCACGTCCTCATCTCGAGTCACATCCTGCACGAAGTCGACCTGCTCTCTGACCGCGTCATCCTGATCTCGAACGGGTACATCGTGGCGGAGGGCGAGGTCCCGGGAATGCGGGAGGAGGTCGCTGAGGCTCGCGAACAGCCGATGCAGGTGTTCGTGCGCTGCGACCGTCCGCAGTGGCTCGCCGGCCGCGCCTTCGAGCTCGATCACGTCACCGAAGTCCAGCTTCACGACGACGGCGGCGGCCTTCACTTGCGCACCCGCGACGCGGACCGCTTCCTGCGCCTGGTCGGCGAGCTGGTCGCCGAGGGCGGTGTGGAGGTCGAAGCCGTGGGGCCGGCCGACAGCGACCTGCAGGCCGTGTATCGCTACCTGATGGCCGACGAGGAGGAGCCGTCGTGACCGTGGTTCCCGAGGCCGCCGCTTCCCGGGGCGTCGACTGGACGCTGCTCGGCCGGCAGGTCGGCGGGCTGGTGCGGCTCGAGCTGCGCCGGCTGCTGATGACGCGCCGGGCCGTGATCCTGGGCCTGGCGGCATCGGTTCCGGTGGTCATCGTCCTGCTCGTGGGCTCGATACCGATCGGTGGGCAGACGGTGCTGGAGCGGTTCGGCAACCGGGTGGTGTACGAGACGATCTTCGAGACCGTCTTCCTCGGCGCGATCCTGTTCTTCGGCTGCCTGTACGTGTTCTTCAACCTGTTCCGGGGCGAGATCCTCGAGCGCAGCCTGCACTACCTGCTGCTCGTGCCGCTTCGCCGGGAACTCGTCGTCACGGCCAAGTACGTCGCCGCGGTGGCGGCGGTGGCGCTCCTGTTCATGGCCAGCACCGTCTTCAGCTATGCGTTGATCTACCTGCCGGTCGGCGTCTCCGGGGCGATCGAGGACTTGACGGCCGGTCCCGGCGGCGCTCATCTCATCGCCTACCTGGGCGTGACCCTGCTGGCGTGCATCGGCTACGGCTCCCTGTTCATGCTGATCGGCATGCTGTTCAGGAACCCCATCATTCCGGCCGGCGTCCTGTACGTCTGGGAGATGCTGCACTTCCTGCTGCCTCCGGCGCTCAAGAAGCTCAGCGTGATCCACTACCTGAAGGGTCTGCTGCCCGTGCCGCTCTCCGACGGCCCGTTCGCCGTCGTCGTCGAACCGCCGCCGGTGGCCGTCTCCGTCCTTGGTTTGCTGGCCTTTACGGTCGTCGTGCTCGCGGCCAACGCGCTGATCATCCGGCGCCTGGAGATCCGCTACACCGAGGACTGATCTGCCTGTGACCGCGGGTCTTCTGACCCGCGGAGAAGAATGCGGGATGCAACGCGGCAGCGAGCCGAACCGCCACATCTGAGAGCATAGGCCCATGGCCACCCTCGACATCGGCGGCCTCGCAATCCCCGAAGCGGCGCTGACTTTCAAGTTCGTCCGCGCCTCCGGCCCGGGAGGGCAGAACGTGAACAAGGTAGCGACGGCCGCCCAGTGCCGCCTCGACCTCGACGCGGCCGGCATCGAAGGTCCGTTGCGCCTTCGCCTGGAGCGTGTGGCCGGCAAACGTCTCACCGTCGCCGGGGAGATCGTCGTGTCCGCCGACACCCACCGCACGCAGGCGCGCAACCGGGCCGAGGCGATCTCGCGGCTCGCGGCGATGATCGAAGAGGCGCGCACCGAGCCCCGTCCGCGCCGCCCCACCCGGCCTTCCGCCCGCGCCAAAGCGAAGCGGCTCGCGGACAAACGGCGTCGCGGAGAGACGAAGAAACGCCGCGGCCCGGTCGATGCCGGCGCCGAGTAGGCCGCCGGCCCTCTGCTAGCCTGCCACCGAGAAGGCGGAGATGAGTTTCCTCGACACCCTCCTGCGCGCCACGGTGCGGAGACCGCGGCGAGGTCCGGTCGGTCCCGGCGCGGACCGTGTGGCGTCCCGATTGTCGCTCTATCACTTCGATTCCTGCCCGTTCTGCCTTCGGGTCCGGCGCGAGCTGGCTCGCCTCGGGGTCGAAGTCGAACTCCGCAACATCCACCGCGACCGCAGCCGGTACGACGAACTCGTGCGAGGCGGCGGCAAGCAGCAGGTGCCGTGCCTGCGGATCGAGAACGACGACGGTACGGCAGATTGGCTCTACGAGTCGTCCGACATCATCTCCCGGCTCCAGGCAGACCTCTGCTCGCCCGGCGCCGCCGAGGCTGTCTGACACCGCCCCTTCGCTGGGTTCGCGGCGAGCCCGTCGCGGACTCGGCAGCTATCTCAACGCCTTGCGGCACGAGACGGTCGTGAAGTGACCGCGCTCCGCGGTCTCCAGATCGACCTCGATGTCCTGGCCGCGCGTCAACTCGTCCCACACCGAGTGGTCGGCGGGCGGGCAGGCGATCTCGGCGGCCATTCGCTCTCTTTGGCGCCCGGGCATGTTCATCAGGTCGCCGGCGAATTCCGGGATCACCCGGACCCGGTGAATCAGCCGGTCCACCCGGTCCAGCTCGCGGCCCACCCACACCCGGCTCCAGCCAGGACGCAGCCGCGTCGGCGGAAAGTCCTGGCTGTGGCGGTAGACCAGGTCGGCACTGACGTGGGGCGCCGTGGTGCAGGCCGCCGGCAGCAGCAAGGCGGCGAGCAGCGGCAACGATAGAAACGACCGGCGCATGGCGGCGCACAAACTACCGCACTTGACCCACCGGCGACAGGTCGGCTCGCCACCACTGGGTGCGCCGGCCTTCCGGCCGGCATTCGGCGCGGAGCGCCGCTTCTCCGGCCACACTTCGCCGCTATGCTTCAATCCATGAAAACGGCAGCCCTCCTCGCGGCGCTCACCCTCGCCTCGCCGATCGTCCACGCCGACGACTGGCCGCAATGGCGCGGCGACGGCACGAGGACGGCATCCTCGACAGGTTCCCCGAGGACGGGCTCCGCTTTGTCTGGCGGGCGCCGATCGGTCCGGGCTACGGCGGCCCGGCGGTTGCGGACGGCCGGGTCTTCGCGACGGACTTCGAGCGGCTGCCGGGCAATCGCGGCCGGGAGCGCCTCCTGGTGCTCGAGGAGACAACCGGCGAGCAGATCTGGGACCACTCCTGGGAGACGGATCTCGCCGGTCTTCAGCCTGCGTACTCGAACGGGCCGCGGGCCACGCCGACCGTCGACGGCGACCGCGTCTACGTGCTCGGGTCGGCGGGCTACCTGGCGGCGCTGGCCACAGACGACGGCCGCGTCCTGTGGCGCCACGACCTGGTCGCGGACTACGGAGCGCCGGTGCAGCCCTGGGGTTTCGTCGGCGCTCCGCTCGTGGATGGCCGCCAGATCATCACGTTGGTCGGCGGGGAACCGGATGCGATGGTCGTCGCGTTCGACCGTGAGAGCGGCGAGGAGCTCTGGCGCTCGATGGAAGTCGGCAACGAGCCGGGCTACAACCCGCCCGTGATCTACGAGCTCGGCGGGCGGCGGCACCTCGTCATCTGGCACCCGAAGGGCATCGCCGGCCTCGACCCTGACGGCGGCGAGGTGTTCTGGCAGTTCCCCTACGAGGTGCAGTACGGCCAGACGATCGCAACCCCGATCCAGCAGGGAAACCAGCTCCTCGTGTCGTCCGCGTCGCACGGCTCGACGTTGATCGAGGTCGCGGCCGTGTCAGCCGGCAAGCCGCAAGCCAGGATCGTCTGGAAGGGCAAGAGCACCAGCAAGCGGGACCTCGACGGCCTGCACGCCTTCAACTCCACGCCCGCCTTCGACGGCGACATGATCTACGGCATCGGCGGCCAGGGGGCGTTGCGCGCCATCGACCGCGCGTCCGGCAAGGAAGTCTGGGCTACCTTCGAGCCGAGCGAGGACGCCCGGATCGCCACCGCCTTCCTGGTCAGGAACGGCGACCGCTACTTCATCAGCAACGACCGCGGCGAATTGATGATCGCCCGCCTGAGTCGCGACGGCTACCACGAAATCGACCGCACCAAGATCATCGAACCGACCACACGGAGCCGGCAGGTCCGTCGGGAGCTCGGCAAACTGGTGTGGGTCCACCCCGCCTACGCGAACGGCCACATCGTGCACCGCAACGACCAGGAAATCGTGCGCGCGTCCTTGCTGGCGGAATAGTGCGATCTGGGGAGTGAACGAGCTCAGGTGCTCGTATAGACTCTTGAGTTCAAAATGCGCGGTACTCGCAGTCTTGTGGTCGTACTGGCGGTCTTACTCGCCGGCTTCGGCCTGTATCGATTGCTCTCGAATGATCCGGGAAGCGCTCCGGCGGACACCAAGGCTGCTCAGGTAGTCGCAAGTAAGGACTACGCGGACCTGGTTTCCCTCTTCGGAGACTTTCGTTCCTTTCAGCAGGGCATCTCCGGCAACATCCAGTCCTACTCGCAAAGCGGCTGGATCCTGTCGAACCTGGACGCTGCGCCCGACTTTTCCGCCGCGGCAATGGCGGAGAAGTACAGCGAGCTGAGGACGTTTCAGGAACGATTGGAGTCGATCGATCCGTCGGACTGGCCGATCTCACAGCAGGCTGACTACCACCTCGTCCGGGCGGAGACGAACGGCTATGAGTTCCAGCACAGGGTTCTCAGCCCATGGTCGAGGGATCCGGGGTTCTACAACGACGTGATCGCGACGCTTGGCGAGGTAGCCGAGTCCCCTCTCCAGGGGGACGAGGTCGCCGATCTGCAATCAAGACTCAGATCGGTACCCGATGTGGTGCAACAGGCGAAAGAGAATCTCAAGGACTTCTCGCTGATCGCCGCCGACCTGGCCACTCTGGCGGTTCTCTCCATTGGAGACTCCAGATCGGCCTATCAATCGCTCGCGCAGGGCCTGAGGAGTCATCATTCGGAAATCGAGGCCGATGTCGAGGCGGCGCTGGCAGCTATCGACGACTACGAGCAGTGGATACGGTCCAACGAGCATCGGATGACAGGCACCACGGGTGTGGGCAGGGAGAACTACAACTGGCTGCTCAGGAACGTCTATCTGGTCCCCTATACCTGGGACGAGATTCGAACGATCGTCGAACTTGAAGACAATCGCGTGATCACTTTTCAACGACTGGAGGAGCACCGGAATCGCGATGCTCCGCCGATCGTTCCGGTCGGATCACAGGTCGAGTACAGGGAAGGCATCGAAGAAGCCGTCGATCACATCATGAGCTTCTTGCGCAACGAGGAGATTCTCACTGTGCATGACTTCCTCGTGCCGGATGACTACTTCGGCTCACGGCTCTACGGGAAAGGGTATGCCCTGGAGGATCCCTGGCCCGAGACGCACGACTATTTCTTCAATTTCTCTCACCGGGAAGCGGTGATGGAGAACACGCATGAGCTGGTCGGCCATCACTTCGACATGCTCAGGGCGGAGCGCGACGATCGCCCGATCCGTGGTGGAGAGCGGCCATACAAGATCTCGACGGCTCGCGACGAGGGGCTGGCGTTCGCCCTCGAGGAACTGCTGATGCATGCGGGTTATCTGGACGGCCGCAATCCCCATGGCAGGGAAATAACGTATGAACAGGCGGCTTTCCGTACCGTGCGCGCACTCTCCGACATCTACATGCACAGCGGCGACTGGAGTCTGGCGGAAGCGACGCAGTTCTGTATCGACAATGCGCCGCATGGCGAGTTGCTGGAGGGCAGCCACCATCTCTGGTTTGAACTGGATACGACGCTGCGCGGCGTGGGGCATCACATGCTCATGGTCCTGGGGAAGGTCCAGTTCATGAAGCTGATGCGAGACCGCGCGAATCAGCTCGGCGACGACTTCAGTCTGCGGGAGTTCCTGGACGAGGTCTACGCCGCGGGCCAGATACCCTGGTCGCTCATCCGGTGGGAAATGACCGGGTACGACGACGAGGTCTCAGAACTCTGGTAGCGCAGACGGCTCCTGCTTTCGCCCGACCTCGCCGCTCCGCCCGCCGGGCTCGCCTCCTCCTTCTTCGGCCGCTTCTGCGAGTCGGTGGCACCAATCAGACCGAAGGGGCGGCGGTCTTCACGCGCCCTGGTGCGGCGTCAGAGCCGCGCGAGCGACGGCCAACGTGTGTCAGGCTGCCGGCCTCAGGTACCGCTCGTTTCGGATCGAGCCGATGACCTCGTCCTCGAGAGTGTCGATGAAGGTGAGCACTCTTCGCGTGTGTTCCGAGTAGCTGTCGTCTGACAGCCACTGTTTCTCTCCGTGGGCTATCGCGTTCCGGAGCCTGACGAGTTCGCCGAGAGGCTTCTCTTGCGCTTCGAACGGCGGGTAGTCGAGGCCCAAGAGCCAGACGTGGCGTCTCATGTCGCCGAGCATCCGCCGCCGGCCGGTCGTGTCGCCGAGCAGTTGGTTGCGGGCACGCCGCCACGGTCTTGCTAGGCCGTCGGGCTTCAGCAGGATGATGTAGCTTTCTCTGACATCGTCGAGGTCAGGCGAGCGATCCTCCAGGTACCGGAGGTAGATGGCCGTTGCATCCCGGAGGAAACCCTCGCAGTGTGCACAGAGAAGCACCAGCGAGCCGCGCATCATGTTGAAGCGGGCTGACACGCCGATCACGGGCATGGCGGATTGCAGCGTCTGAAGCTCCTTCTTCCGCCAGCCGCTGGCTCGCTGCAGCCGAACAACGGCCTCACTGGCCGCCTGGTTCACGGCGCGAAGAGCTTCCGGCCGTGAGGAATCGTGGTTCGCAGGCGCTGTTTCGCGGACATGCCGGTTCGGGACTGCGCCAGAAAACCGCCGTTGGACCAGAGAGTCTTGACGGCTTCCAGCACATCGGGAGCCGAATAGTCGCTCCTTCGCGCTCCGTGGAGGAGATGGTGCGCGATACCGCAGGCGACCACCTCGAACGGGGAGATGAGAAACGCGCCGAGGAAGTCGTTTCGCTCAGGACTGTAGCGACGAAACGCCTGTTCTCTTAGGCAGTCGTCGTCGAGTATGGCGAAGGTGTCCCGAAACACGCGCTCCAGTTCCGGCCGGTCGGCGTTGCCGTTGCCGGCGAGTTCCACCATGCGCTCAGTAACGAAGGGCCCCATGTCCTGGGTCAGGTCGTGAGTCTCGACCGTCGAGAGACACAGAACCCGGCAGGCCAACTCCGTGTGGAAGCCCTCCTTTTCCAGTCGTTCGCTGACCGCGACGCACCGCCGGAACGAGTTGGCCGCGGACAGATCCTGCAACCAGTCGTAGAAGGTCTCGTTCTCCATCACGAGGATGCAGTTCCGAACCTCCTGCTCGCTCAGACGCGTGCCGCCGGTGTTCAGCCGCTCGAACAGGTCGTACTTCGCCCGGTGATCGCTTCCGCGGTTCAGGATGCTGACGTTGACCTTGGCTCGTCTGAAGTCGATCCGAAGCGGATGCGAAAGATCGGTCCAGCGGACCCCATCCAGAGCAGGCAGGTACTTCGCCTGCGTGAGACAGAGGGGTTCCCTGGTCGTTCCGTTTTCTCCTCGCAGCTTGCCCATGAACTCGAAGAGGGTCGAGAGCCTCTGCAGACCGTCCACGACTTCCCAGACGCCGTCGCTCCTCTGCGACACGAACACCTGGGGCAGTGGGATGCCCAGCAGGATGGACTCGACGAGTCGTGTCTTCTGGTCGATCGTCCACCGGAAGAAGCGCTGGAACTTCGGCTGGATCTCGAGTTCTCGTTCTTCGTAGAGGGAAGCGAGTTCTCCGAGGGACATCGCGTAGCCATCGGCGCGGATCTGCCGCCGCCCTTCCTCGACCTGTTCGTCGAGATCGGTCCGAGCGGGGAGTGTGGCTGGCTCAGTCTGTGTTGCAGTCGTCATGGTGACCCTACTGCGGGTTGTGCGGGCTCGTCCGCCGAAGCACCTAAGACCTAGACACCTAGACGTCGTCGGCGAACCGGCCACCGCTGGTCGTGCGTCGTGATCGGCCGCGTGAGCGGCTATTCAGGATCAGCCAGTGTAGCCAAGTTTCGACTCGCGCGCTTCTTCTGACAGGGACGTTTGACGTTGTCGCCCGCCTCGTGGTGGTGGCCCTTGAGAAACGGGCGGCGCGGGGGTGCCACCCGGTTCAGAACCGATACCGCAACCCCACCGACAGGCCCACATACCCGATCCCATCGACCCCCAGGGCGCTCGTGAACGGCGTCGTCCCGTCCGACTGGACGGGCTCGTGGCGGCACGGCCGAGGATCACAAGGGTTGCATGGTGCCTGGTGCTAGTCTGGACCTGTAGCGCGGCCTTCGATCTGAGCTTCCACGAACGGCAGCATCGCGGCGACGCACTCGGCCGGTTGCTCGAACTGGAGAAGATGCGTCGTGTCCGGTACGAAGTCGT
>JAGWAG010000102.1 GCA_021296535.1 Acidobacteriota bacterium
TCCGGACATGGAAGCGGGTCTCCTGGTCTACGGGCCGTGTTCTGCCGATCGTGTCTGCCGACCGGTCGGTAGGTGAGAGAGGCGGATTGTAGCAGCGATCAGATTCGGGGCTGCGTCCGTTCTAGTTCCGGTTCGCCCGCTCGATGTCCCGCATCGTCTCCTGATACTTCTTCATCAGTTCGTCCCGGCGTTGTTTCTGGTACTTCTCGAAGTCGACCGCCTTCCCGTCCGCGATCTGGTAGATGCGGGTGAACTTCTGCACGTCCCCGGTCTCCCGGAACTGGATGTTTCCGGTCACGCCCTGGAGTTCGCGCACCGCTCTCATGCCCTTCAGGAAGTCGCTCGGGACAGCGATCACCTCAACCTCGGACAGGGCCGCGATGTAAACCCACAGCGCGTCGTAACCGAGGGCCGCGTAGTAGCTCGGCATCGTGCCGTGCTTCTCCTGGTATGCCGCGACGAAGGACGCGACCGGTTCCTCGAGACTCTCGGGTTCGTACAGCGGCGCCGTCATGAAGCTGTTGTTCCCGGCCGGGCCGACTTCCTCCAGCACGGATTCGATGGCGAGCGAGGAACTCGCCGTCAGATAGTCGTGTGCCCCGTTGTAACCGCCAAGACGGAGCGCCTGCATCGCCTCGGCGAGCGCCGACCCGGACGCGGCGACGTAGATCGCATCCGCCTCGTATCCCAGGGCCTCGTCAACCATCGCGTTCTGATCGCTGGACGCGGTGAACACGACGCGGCCCGCGAGTTGGGTTCCCCAGACCGCCTCGATGGCATCGGCCAGTGACGTGCCGAAAGCCGTGTCCTGGACGACCAGAACGAGGCGTGTGACCTGCAGCCTGTCCCGGAGGAAGGTCGCCATGGTCGAAGCTTCGATCTCGGCACTTGGATAGAGCCGGTAGAAGAACTCGGAAACGCCGCTGAGCTCCGGACTCGACGCCGACGGCGACAGCAGGACCCGGTCCGCCTCCTGGACGACGGGAATCATGGCCAGGGCTTCGTCGCTGGTCACGCCGCCGATCGCGGCCAACGACGTCTCGAACGCCGTGTCCAGCAGCGTGGCGGCCTGCGCCGCGTCGCTCTCGGAATCGACGACCTCGAGGACCACGTTGTAGCCGATGTCTTCCTCACCCGCCATCAGTCGCTCGTGACGCAACTGGATGCCGTTGGCGATCTCCTGGCCGTAGACGGCCGCCTCGCCGGTGAGCGGCGCAACGGCCGTGATCGTGACGGTTGGAACCTCGGGACCGCAGCCAACCGCCGGCAGCAGAGAGAAGGCACCGAGCAGCACAAGAGTTCGTTTACGCAAGCTCATCACTCCAGATCTCCATCAGCCAGCGATGTCACCCAATCGATTCCGCAACCACTTCCACGACACCTGGTGCGATCCGGCCAGACGAGGCTCGAATCGCAATGGCGGACCCTTGATTCTAGGAGTCTGTGCGGCAGGAACGCAACCTTGAGAGTCGTTACCCCCTCAAGCCGAATCGAAAAGGGGTTGCGGAGGACGCCAGCCGGTACCGTCCCGGTCGAGCCGGAAGCCATCCGCGTTCTTCGTCGGTGTCGGCCGGTTCTTCCAGGTACCGATGCGTGCGTTTCCGGGGTCCGCGCGCCGGTCCACAGGCGATGTGGGACACGTCGCCTGGGCCCCGGCGATCCAGGCGCGCAGGGCGGCCATCACGCCGCCGTGGGAGACGACGATGACCTGCTGCCCCACGTGGCGTTCGGCCAGCCCCTTCACCACCGGCGCCGCGCGCGAGGCGACATCGACCAGCGACTCACCGCCGGGCGCCCGGTGATGCCAGAGCTCTTCGATGTCGAGTTCGGCCAGTACGGCGCGGTACACGTCCCAGGGCTTCCCCCGGAGTTCCCCGAAGCAGCGCTCCTCGATGCCGTCGATCTCGACCACCGGCAGCCCGACCTCGGCCGCAATCTCTTCCGCGGTCTGGCGGGCGCGACGAAAGCGGCTGCAGTAGAGGTAAGACGGCTCGTATTGCTCCGCCAGCATCCGGCCGGCCTCGCGAGCCTGCCGATGCCCCAGTTCGGTCAGCGGCTCGTGATCGTGCCAGGTGTAGCGACTCGCCAGGTTCGCGGTGCTCTCCGCGTGGCGGACCATCAGCAGCGTGGACATGGTCCAGGAACGGCTCAGTCGCCGACGGCGCGGGTGACCGGCTGGCTGCCGACCGGGCCACTCACCCAACCACCGATCACAGCGGAGAACAGCCCGGCGTTGCCACCGGCATGAACGATCTGCAACCCGCCCGGCCGGAACTTCGGCACTTCGGCGCCGGCCATCTTCGGGGGCAGCCCCTCGTCGCAGTCGCCGGCCCCACGCACCAGGTCGGCCCCCGGCCGCACCAGGAGACCGTCGAGTTCCCGGCGCAGCCTGGCCTTGTCCCAGCCCGCCCGCCGGAACACGTTGCCGTGCTCGTATCCGACCACCAGCATCGCGTCGAAGCCGACGACCATCTTTTGGTTCGCGACGCTCAGGAGCGCCGCCGCCAGCGAGCGAACCAACGACTCCGGCCGGCGGGACAACTGATCCATCACGCCGCGCGGCCCTTCGCCGGCAAACAGGGTCACAGCGGACGTGCCTTCGGGAATGCCCCGCTCCACCGCCAGTGACTCCCATGGCGAGTCGTCCTCCCGCTCGGGAAAACAGAAGCTGAGTTTGCCGGGGTTGCCCAGCGTGGCCCGATCCACTTCGCCCGGCCGGGCGCCGCCGACATTGCGCAGTACGAGCTGCAGCGCGCGGCCGATCGTCATGTTGGCCCGGTTCCCCTGCCCCAGGACGTTCATCTTCGAGTTCATGCCGATCGCCGATGTCACGGGGCCGTTCACCACGACGATGGGGCCGGCGAAGTACGTCGTCGCCGCCAGGCCGTGCCAGTTGAACTCCTCGGTCAACGCCGCCTCGACCGCGGCCAGGACCACCGGCATGTACTCCGGCCGGCAGCCGGCCATCACCGCGCCCGCGGCGACCTTCTCCACCGTGCACTCGCCGTAGTCGGGGGCCACGAGGCCAAGGACGTCCGCACGATCGCGCCGCGTGCCGGCGAGCATCCGTTCGACCCGCTCCGGCGTCGGCGGCACGACCGGCAGACCGTCCGTCCAGCCACGCGCGAAGCAGGCCTCGATGTCGTCTTCCTGATCGCCGAGCTCAACCCGGCGCGCGCCGCCCTGCGCGAAGCGGGCGGCAAGCCGTTCGACGTGCGGCGGCTCCACGTTCAGCGCGCCGCAGCCCGGTCGGCTCGGCGGCAGATCGGTGCCCAGCCCGTCCAGGCCGCTCACCTCCTGCCACTGGTCGCGGTTCCAGCCGATCGCCGTACCCACCGTGGAGCCGCCATCACGAGACAGGAGCGTCGGCACGATCTCGATCCCCAGTTGGTGCGACAGCACGAGGTCCGCGTCGTGAACGGGATCTCCCGAAGCCGGGAAGTCCGGATCGTCCTGAGTCAGCACGAGCACCGGCCGGTGGCGCCGGACTTCGTCCAGCACCGGTTCGACCAACTGGCAGGTCGGACAGTCCTTCTTGACCACCGCCACCAGGCCCTGATCGAAGCCGGGAGGCGCGCCAGAGGAAACGGAGGGTGCAGCGGAGACGGAGGATGATGGAGCCATGGCGCGGGACGATACCAGCGCACCGGTCGTGTATCGTTCGGGACTCACCGAGGAGACCACCCATGTCCCAGACACTGATCGACCCGACGAACGAGGCAACCCCCGCGGCACGCACCGCGGCGGCCCGACTCGACTCCATCAGCGGCAGGACGATCGCCCTGCTCGACATCTCCAAGGCCCGCGGCGACATCTTTCTCGACCGCGTGGAAGAGCGAATCGAGAGCCGCGGCGCGTCCGTGCTCCGCTTCACCAAGCCCACCTTCTCCAAGGTGGCGCCGGCCGACCTGCGCGCCGAGATCGCCCAGCGTTGCGACGCGGTGATCGAAGCGCTAGCCGACTGAGGGTCCTGCACGTCGTGCAGTGTGCACGACACGACCCAGTTGGAAGAGATGGGGCTGCCGTCCGTTTTCGTCGCCTCGTGCGAGTTCCAGGACGCTGCCGAATCGCAGTCGAAGTCGCTCGGCTCCTCGCCGGAAGTCGTCTACGTGCGGCACCCGATCCAGGATCGCGACGACGACGAGATCGGAGAGATCGCCGACCAGGCGGTCGACGCCCTCGTCTCCGCGCTGACCAACTGATCCGACCTTCGGAGGGGTTCGAGGGGCGGCATCCCAGCGGCCGTGAGCGCTTGTTCGGATTGGCCGGGGGCTGGGCGCTCACTCCACTACGCTCGCTCCGGCAGGCTTCGGCGCCTGAAACGTTCTCGGCAGTCGCTCGCTTCGAGTCCGCCGGGATGCCGCCCCTCGAACCCCTCCGAAGGCTGAACGAGTCGGGCTAGGCTGCGCGGTCCTACGGGGGAGTTCATGCGGGCAAGTACGTCGAACGCCAAGAAACAGCTCGAGTCGCCGCGCCGTTTCGTGAGCGCCGCCGGGCGGGTGGTGTACGCCCTGAACCTGGAGGTGTTCCCGAACTTCTTCGGCAACGTCTACGTGATCGACGACGGGGCCCGCCGCACCCTGGTCGACTGCGGCTCGGGCATGGACTTCTCCAACGACAACCTGGTCCGGGGACTGGCCTCGATCGAGGACCGCTTCGGCGCCCGCATCGGCCTCGCCGACATCGACGTCATCCTGATCACCCACGGCCACATGGACCACTTCGGCGGTCTGCAGTTCGTACGGCGCCACACCGACGCGCCGGTGGGCATCCACGTCCTCGATCGCCGCGTGCTGACCCACTACGAGGAACGGGTGGTCGTCGCCTCACATCAGCTCCGCGTGTTCCTCAACCGGGCCGGCCTCTCGGACGGCAAGTGCGACCAGTTGATGATGATGTACACGGCGCCCAAGGCGCGCTACGGCTCGGTGCCGGTCCAGTTCCTGCTCGACGAGGGCCAGCCCGTCCCGGACGCGGACGGCGGAAGTCTCGACATCGAGGTCCTGCACGTCCCCGGCCACTGCCCCGGCCAGGTGTGCCTCCGGGTCGACGACATCCTGCTGACCGCCGACCACGTCCTGGCTCGCATCACGCCCCACCAGTCCCCCGAGTCGCTGACGCTGAACATGGGTCTCGGCCACTACCTGGACGCCCTGGGCAAGGTCGAGACGCTCGACGGCATCCGGATTGGGCTCGGCGGCCACGAGGAACCGATCCCGGACGTGACCGCCAGGGTCGCAGAGATCCGCGAGTCCCACCACGAACGTCTGGAACAGATCGTCGACTCCTGCCGAGCGGGTCAGACGACTGCGGACATCAGCCGCACCCTGTTCGGCGCCGTCCGCGGCTACACCGTGCTCCTCGCGCTCGAAGAGGCCGGCGCTCACGTGGAGTACCTCTACCAGCGCGGTGAACTCGTGGCCGAGAACGTCGGCGAACTCGAGTCCGAGGAAGACCCGGTGGTTCGCTACGTCCGGGCATAGCGATCCGCAGAATAGTGGCCGCTTCGCGGCGCATTTCTTCCCCGCGGGTCAGAAGACCCGCGGGTACGGCCTGTGGTAGATCTCCCCCTGTTCGCGTCATGTGCGCCCAAGCTGTCACTTCCCGTCGTGGTTCGTACGTGGGCCCCCACCGCCACGGCCCGGCAACGTGAAGATCACCGGCAAGCACACCCTCGCCGTGCCCCGTGACGTGGTCTGGGAAGCGATCCTCGACCCGGAGGTGCTCTCTCGCACCCTGCCCGGCTGCGAGGACATGGCGCCGGTCGGCGAGAACCAGTTCCGCGGCAAGCTGAAGATGAAGGTCGGACCGGTGCAAGGCGTCTTCGAGGGCGGCGTCGAGCTCCTCGACCTCGACCCGCCGAACGGCTACAACCTGAAGATGGACGGCAAGGGAGCGCCCGGTTTCGTCAACGGCACAGGCTCCATCCGCCTCGAAGACGCGGACGGCGACGGCACCCTGCTCCACTACGACATCGACGCCCGGGTCGGCGGCCGCATCGCCGCGGTCGGCCAGCGGCTGCTCGACAGCTCCGCCAAGGTGTTGACCCGTCAGGGCATCCAGGGCCTGGAGAAACAGCTCGAGGCCCGGGCGACAGCGCCAGCAACGACGACCCACGACGAGGCGCCGGCGGCGTCCACGCAGACTTCGTCCGCCGAAGCCGAACCTCCACGCTCCGAATCCCAAGCCGCCGAAGCGCCGTCCCAGGCCGCCTTCGCCGGCAAGTTCGCCGCCGGCCTGGCGCGCGAACTCTGGCCCTACCTTGCCGGCGGCGCCCTGGTCCTCCTGGCCGCCATCGCCATATCGCTCCGAGCGTGCTCATAAGACGAGCGTGCTCATAAGAAAGGAGACACTCCAGAAATGACCGTGTCCATACAACTCGAAGTCAACGGAAAGCCGGTCCAGGCCGAGGTCGAGCCGCGGCGCCTGCTGGTCCACTTCCTGCGGGAAGATCTCGGCCTCACCGGCGCCAACATCGGCTGCGAAACGAGCCTCTGCGGCGCCTGCACCGTCCTGGTCGACGGCAGTGCGATCAAGTCCTGCACCATGCTCGCGGCGCAGGCGGACGGCACCGCGGTCACCACGATCGAGGGCCTCGCCCGGAACGGCGAACTGCACCCGCTGCAGGACGGCTTCTGGGAGAAGCACGGCCTGCAGTGCGGCTACTGCACGCCGGGCATGATCCTGTCCGCGAACTACCTGCTGGAGCAGAACCCGAGCCCGAGCGACGAGGAGATCCGCGAAGGACTGAAGGGCAACATCTGCCGCTGCACCGGCTACCACAACATCGTGGAGGCCGTGAAGTACGCCGCCGAGAGGATGAGCTGAGATGGCGGGCGTACTCGGCACGTCGATCAAGCGCCGGGAGGACCCGGCCCTCATCACCGGCCGCGGCAAGTACACCGACGACCTGAAGGTTGAGGGCATGACGCACGCCGCGATCGTGCGCAGCCCCTACGCCCACGCCCGCATTCGCGGCATCGACACCTCCGCCGCGGAGTCCTATCCGGGCGTTGTCGCCGTACTCACGGCACGTGACGTCGCGGCTGCCGGCATCCCCGGCGTAGTGCCCGTGGGTTGGCTCCTGCCCGACCTCAAGACACCCGCGCATCCGATGATCGCGGCCGACACGGTCCGCCACGTCGGCGACGCGGTAGCGGTGGTCGTGGCTGAAGACCGCTACATCGCTCGCGACGCCGCGGAACGGGTCGCGGTCGACTACGAGCCGCTCGACGCGGTCGCCGATGTGGTCGCCGCGCTCGAGGACGGCGCCCCTACGGTCCACGACGACGCGCCCGGCAATGTCGCGTTCGACTGGGAGATCGGCGAGAAGGATCCGGTCGATGCCGCCTTCGCGCAGGCCGCGAATACGGTCGAGCTCGATCTGCGCAACAACCGCCTGATCCCGCACGCGATCGAGCCGCGCGCGGTGCTCGCCTCCTACGACTCGTCGACCGGCGAGATGACGATCCACATGACGAGCCAGAACCCGCACGTCCACCGGCTGCTGATGACCCTCGCCTCGCTCGGCATGCCCGAGCACAAGGTGCGGATCGTCGCCTTCGGCAGCAAGATCCACCACTACGCCGACGAGGCGATCGTGGGCCTGTGTTCGCTGAAGCTCGACCGGCCGGTCAAGTGGACCGCGACGCGCACCGAGACGAACCTCACCGACGCCCACGGGCGCGACCACTCGACGCACTGCGCGATGGCGTTCGACGGAGAAGGCCGCATCACGGGCCTGCGGGTGGACACGAAGGCCGCGATGGGCGCCTATCTTTCGACCTTCGCGCCGGCGGTTCCGACATACCTCTACGGCACCTTGATGTCCGGCCAGTACGACATCCCGGCGATCCACTGCCACGTGACCGGCGTCTTCACCCACACCGCGCCCGTCGACGCCCGAGGCCACCTTCGTTGTCGAGCGGCTGATGCACCTCGCCGGCGAGGCGACCGGCCTCGGCCCGATCGAAGTCCGCAAGCGGAACTTCGTGCCCGCCGACGCCTTTCCGTACCAGACCCAGGTCGCGCTCGCGTACGACTCGGGGAACTACGAGCCGGCGATGGACCGCGCACTCGAGATGATCGGCTACGACGACCTCTGCCGTGAACAGGCATCGCGCCGCGGCAACGGCAACGGCCGCCGCCAGCTCGGGATCGGCTTCTCGTCCTACATCGAGGCCTGCGGTCTGGCGCCGTCGGCAGTCGTCGGCTCGCTCGGCGCCCAGGCCGGGCAGTGGGAGAGCGCCGACGTGCGCGTCCACCCGACCGGCTCCGTCACCGTCTACACCGGCTCCTCGTCGCACGGCCAGGGCCACGAGACGACCTTCTCCCAGATCGTCGCCGACCGGCTCGGCGTCGCTCCCGAGGCCGTCGAGGTGATCCACGGCGACACGGACCTGGTCCAGTTCGGCATGGGCACCTACGGCAGCCGCAGCGCCGCCGTCGGCGGCTCGGCGATCGCCGGCAGTGTCGACAAGATCATCGAGAAGGGCAAGAAGATCGCCGCCCACCTGCTCGAGGCATCCGCGGAGGACCTCGAATACGAGGACGGCAGCTTCCGCGTCGCCGGCTCGCCGGACCGCGCGCTCGGTCTCGGCGACGTGGCGCTCCAGGCCTACCTGGCCCACAACTACCCCGACGATCTGGAACCGGGCCTGTCCGCGACCACGTTCTACGACCCGGCCAACTTCACCTACCCGTTCGGCACCCACGTCTGCGTGGTCGAGGTCGACACGGAAACCGGCTCGATCGAACTGCTGCGCTACGCCGCGGTCGACGACGTCGGCAACGTGATCAACCCGATGATCGTCGACGGCCAGCTCCACGGCGGACTGGCCCAGGGCATCGGTCAGGCACTATGGGAGAACGCGGTCTACGACGACAGCGGACAACTCGTGTCCGGCTCGCTGATGGACTACGCACTGCCCAAGATCCACAACCTGATCCCGTTCGAACTCGACCGCACGACGACCCCGTGCCCACACAACCCGCTCGGCGTCAAGGGCGTCGGCGAGGCCGGCGCGATCGCCTCGCCGCCGGCCGTCGTCAACGCCGTCGTCGACGCCCTGGCGCCGTTCGGCGTCACTCACATCGACATGCCGCTCACGCCGGAGAAGGTGTGGCGGGCCGTGAACGCTGACTAGTCCTCAAACCGTCTAGAATCCCGCAGTCGAACAAGCAAGGCTGCCGAATCAGGAGCACCGATATGTACCCAGCCCAATTCGATTACCGTCGCGCCGGATCGGTCGCCGAAGCGCTCGGCCTGCTGCAGGAGCACGAGGACGCGAAGCTGATGGCCGGCGGCCACAGCCTGATCCCGATGATGAAGCTGCGCCTCGCGCAGCCGCCCGTCGTCATCGACATCGGCCGCCTGGATGAGTTGAAGGGAATCTCCGAAGCCGGCGGCGGCGTCCGGGTCGGCTCCCTGACCACCCACGCCGACATCGCGGCCTCCGACATCCTCGCCGCGTCCTGCCCAGTTCTCGCCGAGGCCGCAGGCCACATCGGCGACGCCCAGGTCCGCAACCGCGGCACGATCGGCGGCAACATCGCCCACGCCGACCCGGGTTCCGACATCCCGCCCGTGCTCGTCCTTCTCGGAGCGTCCGTCCACCTGCAGTCCCCCTCCGGCACCCGCTCCGTCGCCGCGGCAGACTTCTTCCAGGACCTCCTGATGACCGACGTCGGCGAAGATGAGATCCTCACCCACGTCGACGTCCCCGCCCAGAGCGCCGGCACCGGCTCCGCCTACCTCAAGTTCGAGCACCCCGCCTCCGGCTACGCCGTCGTCGGCGCCGCGGCTTCAGTGACCGTCCACCACGGTCGCTGCACCGCCGCCGCCCTCGTCGTCGGCGGCGTCGGCGCGGTTCCGACCGCCGTCGATGTCTCGAGCCTCATCGGCTCCGACCTCTCGGACGACGCGATCGCCGACGCAGCCTCCGGCCTCGACACCGAAGACCCCATCGGCGACATCTTCGCCTCCGGCGACTACCGCGTCCACGTCGGCAAGGTCTACGGCAAGCGCGCGTTGGCGGCGGCCCGCGACCGGGCGTAGCTGGTCACCCGCCCGCGGAACTCGCCCCTGGCTGAGGCGCGCGAGTTGATCAACGCCGCATGGACGCTGCGGCGGACGATGCTGGCTGAACGACCGGCGACGGACGCCGAGTTCGATCAAGTCGCAGACCTCATCCGACGAAGGCTCACTCAAGCCGTGGCCCTTTCTCGCAGGACCGACGACACTCGCACGCTCGTCACCGCGCTCCGAAGGCTGGGTCACGTGGAGCATGACGCCGGCCGCCACGACGAGGCCGTCGGACGCTACGAGGAAGCGGTCGCCGTCGCGCGAAAAGCAACCGACCCGATGCTCCTCGCCCACGCCGTCCGGCACCTCGCCGATGGGTATCGCAGTACCGGACGACTGGCCGAGGCCGAGGTCTGCTACGACGAAACGCTCACCCTCTACGCCGCCGCAGACGAGCCGCCGGCGCTCGACTACGCAAACGCCCTCCGACCGATGGCGATCCTCAAGGAATCGCTCGGCGAGACTGACGAAGCGAGAAACCTGTGGCAGCAGGCGAAGTCGCTCTACGCCACCGTTCCCATCGCCGCCGGCGTAGCGGAATGCGAGGAGCACCTGGCCCGACTCGGCTGAATCGCGAAGCGCAGCACGTCACCGGACCGCGTCCAGACCACGTAGGGTGCCTGGCCACCTACGGCGGCAGCGGACCAGAAGGTCCGCGCACCCAGAGCACGGTCACCGCTGCTCTGAGGTGCTCTACGCCACTCGAGGAGCATCCCCCTGCTGGCGCTCTGGACTGAAGCGTGCATCCTTCGGCGGCAGGCCGCCCGACGCCCTCCAGCCTGCGCAGGGTCCGAAGGGGTCAGGTCCCAGCGAGGCTGTCGGCAAGCGACGGCCCATGCTCATCAACCGACACCCAACCGGAGCGCAGCCGACCGCAGCGAGCGCCAACCTCTCATTCATCCGGTAAGCGCGCGCGTCCGCTGGGACCTGACCCCTTCGGGCCCGGAGCAGGCGGGTGCCACCGACGCCGCCACGCCAGCCCGCCACCACCCTTGCGACGCGGCGCAGCCGCGTCCCACCCGGCAGCCGTCAGGCTGCCTCCGGACTCAGTAGCTGCGCGGCAGCCCCAGGACGTGCTGGGCCAGGTACGTCAACACGAGGTTCGTCGAGATCGGCGCCGTCTGGAACAGGCGACACTCGCGCCACTTGCGTTCGATGTCGTATTCGGTGGCGAAGGCGAAGCCGCCGAAGGTCTGGAAGCAGGTGTCGCCGGCGTTCCAGGCGGCTTCGGAGGCGAGGAGTTTGGCGCTGTTCGCTTCGGCGCCGCATTCCCGGCCGGCGTCGTAGAGGGCGGCGGCCTTGCGGACGATCATCTCGGCGGCGTCGGTTTCGGCGTGGGCGCGGGCGATCGGAAACTGGATGCCCTGGTTCTGGCCGATCGGCCTTCCGAAGACCTCGCGTTCGTTGGCGTACTCGACGGCGCGGCGGATGAAGTAGCGGGCGTCGCCGATCGCCTCGGAGGCGAGCAGGATGCGCTCGGCGTTCATGCCGCTCAGGATGTACTTGAAGCCGTGGCCCTCGTCGCCGATCCGGCTGCTGACCGGGATGCGCAGGTTGTCGAAGAAGACCTGGGTCGTGCCGTGGTTGATCATCGTGTCGATCGGCTGGATCTCCAGGCCGTTGCCGCGCGCTTCGCGGAGGTCGACGAGGAACACGGACAGGCCACGTGAGCGCTTCTCGACCTGATCCGCCGGCGTGGTGCGGGCGAGCAGGATCATCAGGTCGGAGTGGAGGGCGCGGCTGGTCCAGATCTTCTGGCCGTTGACGACGTACGTGTCTCCGTCGCGGACCGCGGCGGTCCGGAGCTGCGTCGTGTCCGAGCCCGTCACCGGCTCGGTGACGCCGAACGCCTGCAGCCTCAGCTCGCCGCTCGCGATCTTCGGCAGGTACTGCTGCTTCTGTTCGTCGCTGCCGTGGCGCAGGACCGTGCCCATCGTGTACATCTGGGCGTGACAGGCCGCGGCGTTGCAGCCGCTTGTGTGGATCGTCTCCAGGACCACGCTTGCGGCGCGCAGCGGCAGGCCGGAGCCACCGTACTCCTCGGGAATCAGGCAGCCGAGGTACTCGTGCTCGGTCAGTGCCTGAACGAACTCCGTCGGGTACTCGGCGGCAGCGTCGAGACGTCGCCAGTACTCGCCCGGGAACTGCTCGCAGATACGGCGCACCGGATCGCGGAGGTAGGGGTAGTCGTTCTCGATGGAGACTTGTAGATCGCTGTCGGTCATGGCGGGTGATCGTAGCGCTAGCGCTGGCGCGACGGAACTACCCGAAGCCCGGCGCTCCGCGCCGGATGCCGGCGGGGACGCCGGCGCACCCAGTTTCCGCCGCGCCGGCTACTGCGGCCGCACCCGGTGGATCCGCACCAGGTTCGTCGGCGGCCGGTCCTGGATCGGGTCGCCCATCAGCAGCACGATCGTGTCGCCGGGCAGGGCCAGATTGCCGGCGAGGAGCTGCCGGTCGACCATCGCGACGACCTCGTCGTGGTGGTAGACCTCCTGGTCCATCCGCACGGAGTGGACACCCCAGACGAGCTGGAGCTCGCGCATGCTGCGCGGTTCGCGGGTGAACGCCAGCACCGGCGTCGACGGGCGACGGCAGGCGACCTGGCGGGCGGTGAAACCGCCCTGGCTGAGAACCACGATCCCCTGCGCGCTCAGATGCCGGGCCGACAGGATGGCAGCCGCCGAGACCGTCTCCGGGATCTCCAGCGCGCCCAGCCGGTTCGGCGGTTCGATGTCGTACGGGCCGACCTCCATCGTGTGGAAGCCGACCGGCTGCGAGGTGTGCTTCGAGAGTTGGTAGCGCTCCGACTCGGCGATGATCCGGTGCATCGTCTGCACCGCCTCCAGGGGATAGCGGCCGGCAGCACTCTCGCCGGACAGCATCATCGCGTCGGCGCCGTCGAACACGGCGTTCGCCACGTCCGACGACTCGGCTCGGGTCGGCCGCGGGTGCTCGATCATCGACTCCAGCATCTGGGTCGCCACGATCACCGGCCGCGCCAGCCGCCACCCGGACTCGATGATCCGCTTCTGCTCCACCGGCACCTGGTGGAGCGGAATCTCGACCCCCAGGTCGCCCCGCGCCACCATCACACCGTCGGATTCGAGCACGATCTCGTCGAGGTTCTCGAGCGCCCGGCGACGCTCCAGCTTGGCGATCACTGGCAGAGCACGGCCCGCCTGAACGGCAGCCTCCCGCACCCGCACGACATCCGCGGAGCTTCCGATGTAGCTGGCCGCCAGGAAGTCGGCGTCCTCCTCGACCGCCATCCGGATGTCGGCCAGATCCTTGTCCGAGATGCGGAACGGAAGATGGCTGTCGGGCAGGTTGACGCCCTTCCGGCTCGACACGGCGCCGCCGACGATGACCTCAGCCCGAATCACCTCCTCGTCCTTCGAGCGGACCTCCAACTGCACCCGTCCGTCGTCGATCAGGATCTGTTCCCCGGGCTGGACGTGCCGGACCATGTCCCGGTCGAGCGCAAGGTCGGCACCGGCGCCCGCGCCCAGGGAGACGATGTCGCCATCCTTGAGCATCCGCGCGCCCTCGAAATGGTCGAGCCGGTGCCGGGGCCCCATCAGGTCGACCATCACCCCGACGGACCGGCCGGCCTCCTCGCTGACCTGCCGCACGAGCCGGATGAGGCGACGATGCTCCTCCCGGGTGCCGTGGGACTGGTTCAGCCGGACGACGTTGACGCCGGCGCGGATCAGCCGCGCGAGGGTCTTCGGATTCGAGCTCGCGGGGCCGATCGTCGCGACGATCTTCGCTCGGCGCTGCACGGCTGCCTCAGCTCTCCAGGCTCACGATCCGACCGCGGACGCCGCCACGGTGCCGGGCACCTCGCGGACTTCCTCGACCGTCGCGCGCGCCAGTTCCGCGACGCGCCCCCAGGCCCGGGCCGCGACGGCCTCGGCCGGCGTGATCCATGAAACTCCGACCGAAACCACATTGGGCTCAGCGAGGTACTCCCGGTAATTGGCGCGGTCGAGGTTTCCCGTGGGGCAGAAGGCAACGTCCGGGAATGGGCCGTGGACCGCGCGCAGAAAGGGCAGACCGCCGCAGGCGGGCGCCGGGAAGAACTTGCAGGTAAGGAACCCCATGTCCACCGCGCCCTGGATTTCGGATGGCGTCGCCACGCCCGGCAGGAACGGCAACCCGGCGGCGGCCGCGGCGTTCGCGATCGCGGGAGTGATTCCCGGACTGACCCCGAAACGGGCGCCGGCATCGCGCGCCGCATGGACGTCATCCGCCCTGCGCACCGTCCCGGCACCGACGATCACTTCGGGGAGTTCGTTCGCGATGCGCGCAATCGCCGGCAGGGCTGCCGCCGTGCGAAGCGCCACTTCCTGCACGACGATGCCGCCATCGAGCAAGGCGCCCGCGAGCGGCACCGCATCCTCCGTCCGCTCGATCCGGAGCAGGGGCAGGATGGGCGCCGAATCAAGTAGGGAGCGAATGTCCATCGAACGGAACGGAGAAGCGGGTCAGGCCCCCCTCAGGGGAGGCGAGGAGCTCGATCAGGATCCGAGCTGCGCCAGACGCTCGATCAGATCCGCAACCCGGTTCGAGTAACCCCACTCGTTGTCATACCACGACACGACGCGGGCGTACACGCCGCCGCCTTCAGCCGGAGTGACCCGGGTCAGCGGCGCGTCGAAGATCGACGAGTGGGGATTGCCGAGAATGTCGCTCGAAACGAGCGGGTCTTCCGAGTACTGGAGAATGCCGGCGAGGTTCGTCTCCGCCGCGGTGGACGCCGCCGCGTTGACATCCTCACCGGTCGGGGCGCCGCGCAGCCGGCAGGTCAGATCGACGATCGAGCCGTCCGCCACGGGTACGCGCATCGCCATCCCGTCGAGCTTGCCGTTCAGGTGCGGCAGCACCTTGCCGACGGCGCGCGCGGCACCGGTCGTCGTCGGGATGATGTTGGCCGTCGCGGAACGGCTCCGCCGCGGATCGCTGTGCGGCGAATCGACCAGGCGCTGGCCGTTCGTGTAGGCGTGAACCGTCGTGATGAAGCCCTCTTCGAATCCGAAGGCGTCGTCCAGCGTCTTGGCGAGCGGCGCCAGGCAGTTCGTCGTGCAGGAGGCGTTGGACACCACGCGATGCTCCGGACCCAGATCGCTGTCGTTGACGCCGAGCACGATCATCGCGTCGATTTCGTCCTTTGCCGGGACCGTGAGGACGACCCGGGAGGCGCCGGCCTCGAGGTGGGACGCCACCTGGGCCCGTGTCCGGAACACGCCCGTCGACTCGACGGCGATGTCGACCCCGAGTTCACTCCAGGGAAGCTGGGACGGATCCCGCTCCGCGCTAAGCCGGATCTGGCGGCCTCCGACCCGCAGGCCGTTCCCGGTCACCTCGACCTCCTGATCGAAGACTCCCTGCACCGTGTCGTAGCGCAGCAGGTAGGCGAGGCGCTCGGCATCGAACAGGTCGTTGATGCCGACGATCTCGACGTTGGGCCGAGCGGCCAGAATGCGGAAGACGCTGCGTCCGATCCTGCCGAAGCCATTGATGCCGACGCGGATCATGAGGCGCCTCCTTCGGCGTCCGCCGCGCCGTCGAGGGCGGCGATGAGTTCCAGGAGCCGGTGCAGATAGCCCCAGCCGTTGTCGAACCAGGCGATCGTCTTCGAGACGTGATCGCCCAGCGTCATCGTCGCCTGTGAGTCGAAGATGCACGTCGCCCGGCTGCCCGCCGTGTCGGCCGAGACGATCGCCTCGCGCTCGAATCGCAGCCTGCCGCTCCAGTCGCCGCTGGCGGCCGCGGCCACCGCGTCGTTGACGGACTCCACCGTCACCGCGCCGCGATGCCAGCACACCAGGTCGACCACGGAGCCGTTCGACACCGGCACGTTCATCGCCGACGCCGAGAGCTTCCCGCCGAGTTCAGGCAGCACGGATTCGAGTTCCACCGCCGCTTCCGTCGCCGAGGGAATGATGTTCTCGCCCGCCGCCCGGCCCGACCGCAGTTCGGGCGCCGGCACGTCGGCGAGCCGCGAACCCGCGCCGTAGGCACGCACGGAACTGATGAACGCCTGCTCGACGCCGAACGCCCCGTCGAGGATCCGAAGCAGCGGCCCCGCGCAGTGCGCCGTGAACGAGCGGACGGTTCGATCCGGTCATCGTTCAGTCCGACCACGACCGTCCGGTCCAGCTCGCCGCCCGGCGGCGCGCAGAGGACGACGCGTTCGGCGCCCGCTTCGAGGTGCCCTTCGAGTTCGCTCCGCGTCGGCTGTGTGTCACGGAAGTCGACGACGGTCGACACGCCCAGATCGCCCCAGGGCACCTCACCGGCCGTGCCGGCGCGCACGACGCTCGCGCACGAGCCGTCGACGCAGAGGCTGCCGTTCTGAAGCTCGACATCCGCGTCGAGCGGCCAGGGCAGGGTCGAGAAGCGCAGCAGGTAGCGCAGCATGTCGGGGTCGGCAGTTTCGGCCACCGCGGCGACTTTGATTTCAGGGCGGTCCAGGGCAAGGCGGAACAGACTGCG
>JAGWAG010000103.1:0-1018 GCA_021296535.1 Acidobacteriota bacterium
CCGCGATCCTGGAGATCGAAAACGGTCGCGTGGCGCGGCGCCGGCTTGACCCGCGGCCTCCGGCCCTTCACACCTTGAGCGTCGACCTGACGGAGGTCGAGAACCCGGGGCAGGCCCGCGACCGGGTCCGCGGCGCGCTCTCCGGACTGGCCGGCGCCGCTCGCATCCGCCTGATCGGCGAACCGGACGACCTTCATCTGCATGAAGACGACTTCTCCACCGGCTCGTTCGAACTACCGGACGGAATCGAGCAGATCCTGGTCGACATCTCCGGTCTGACGCCTCCCTACGACCTCGAGCAGATCGAGCAGGAGCCAACCGTTCGCGGCATGTTCGTACAGCGTGTCCGCGAAGACGACCTGGACCCGGAAACCGAACGGCTGGTTCTTCTCGCCGGCCTCCGTGCGCTCGATGGCCGTGACGACCTGGCCGTCGTCGACGAGCTTCGGATGGGCGCTTCCGAGGCCGCACATCCGATCGGACAGCCGGCGGCAGCGGACGATCGCCCGGACAACGGAGAGGCCGCGTGAAGATCCACCGCATCCGCGCACACGAGTTCGGGAAGCTCAACGGCGAACTCGACCTGGCGCCCGGCATGACCGTCATCCACGGCGAGAACGAGGCCGGCAAGTCGACCTGGCTGCAGGCCATCTTCGCCGGTCTCTGCGGCCGGCGCCGCGGCCGCGGGGCCAACACCCTGGAAGAGCGTGAGTTCGAGCGCCAGTACAAGCCCTGGAGCGGAGGCCAGTGGCGCGCCACCGTGAAGTTCGAACTCGACGATGGGCGCCGTATCGAGATCCAGCAACGTGACCTGGACACGAAGGAAAGCGTCGCCCAGGACGCCGACACCGGACGTTCCGTCGGCGACGAGATCATCCACAGCGGCAGTATCGACGGCTCGCGGTTCCTGGGTCTGAATCGCCAGGTCATGCCGTCGACGCTGGTCATCGGCCAGGGCGACATCCAGAGGCTGCGCCAGAAGAGCGAGAAGAAGGGCGACGAAGCTTCGGCGCTCAAG
>JAGWAG010000103.1:1038-4558 GCA_021296535.1 Acidobacteriota bacterium
CGCCACCGCCGTCGAAGCCCTTCGGACGCTGCGGGAGTACGCCAGCGAGGAGATCGGCCTGGAGCGCCGGAACTCCACCAAGCCCCTCCAACGGGCGATCGATCGCGCCGCCGAAGCTCGCGAAGCCCTGGAGACAGGCAGAAGCCGCCACAAGCTGCGTACGAGCCTGGAGAACGAGCTGATCGCGGCCCGTGATTGGGCCCAGGGTGCGAACGCCCTCGTCCAGGCGTGGGAGAGGGTGGATGCCGAACGGGAACTGACGCGGCTGGAGACGCGCCTGGCCGAAATCGACCGGCTGGCGCCGAAGTTCCCGGACAGCGCCCCGCCGCCGCCCGGCAAGGAAACCGACGCCGAAACCGCCAGGGAACTTAGCGCCGCCGCCGAGCAGTATCGGTGGCGTCCCAAGGTGCCGCCCCAGAGCGCCGGTCCCAGCGCGAAGGAGATTGCCGAGGAACTGGCCGGCCTGCCCGAGGCGCCGGATGGAGACAGCGAAGTGGCCCCGGAAGTTGCCTTAGCCGCAAGGACGTGGCGAACGGCCACCGAAGCGCGCACCTTGCGCGAGCAGCTCGGACCCGGCGAGCCTCCGGCAACGGTCATCTCGAAGTCCGACGAGGCAGCCGTCAAGCGCGTCCTGGAAGTCCTGGAACTGCCACCTGCGGAATCCCTCGACGAAGCGGAACAACGAGTCGCGGCGCTTCGTGACGAGTTGGAGCAGCCGGCACGCCAGCTCGAAGCGGCCGTCGGTCTCGGCCGGTGGCCCTGGGTCGCCGGGGTCGCGGGCAGTCTCCTCGTTGCGCTGGGATTGATCGATCTGCTTCCTCGCGCGTTGGGTATCGCCGGCGCCCTGCTCACGTTCGCCTGCTCCCTCCTCATCTACCGCGCGCAAAAGCGGCTGCGTCTGCCGCCACCGCCCCCTTCGCACGAACAGGCGTCCCGGAACATGGACTTGGCCGACGCCAAGGCGGACCTGAGGGATCTGAAGCGAAAGCACAAGCGCCGGGCACGCCTGCTCGAAGCGACACGCAACGAACTCTCGGAGTTCGGGCTCGAAGCCGACGCGAATGCCGTACGGACCGCCCTCGCGGCGCTCAGGGAGCGAGAGGTCTGGGACCGCGAGCAAGCCCTCTGGTTGAGCCGGGTGGAAGCGGCCCGTACCGGAGAGACGACAGCCGAAGCCGCCCTCCGCGCAGCACTCGGCGGCCGCGGTGTAGACGATCCGGACTCATCCGTCGCCGACCTGCTCGATCGGTACGAGCAGCGTTGCCGCCGCAATGCCGAGGTGGCCGTGGGAACCAGTCGACGCGAAGCGCTGGCGTCCCGCCTGGAAGCCCGGCGCGAGGCCGAGCGGATCGCGGCCAGCCGCGCAGGGTCGGAGAGGCGCTTCCGCGCCGCGCTCGAGGCCGCGGGATTCCCAGCCGACTCGAACGAGGATCCCGAGGCCTGGGTTGTGCGGTGGCTTCAGGATCGGAACGTCCGGCTCCGGGATCAGCGAAACGACTGGGAACGTCTCCGGCACCTCCTCGACGGCAGCGACCGTCGGAGTCTCGCGGTCCGGCGCGACTCGGCAGCGGAACGAGTGGGTCAGGCCACGGCCTGCGGACAGGCGGAGACCGCCGAAGCCCAGGGGCTCGACGACGACGCGCTGGAACGGAAGCTGGCCGAGGCCCGCGCGGACGCGGTCAACGCCCGCATCGAAGTCAACCGGAAGGAAGTCCAGCTCGCAGCCGACGGGGACCTCCCCTCCCTCGCCGAACTCGAGGAGGAGCAGGCCGCTGCAGAACGCGAGGTCGACCTCCTGCGGCGGGCAAGTGACATCCTCGACAAGGCCAGAAAACACCTGGAAGCAGCCCAGGACGAGGTCCATCGCATGCTCGCGCCGGACCTGCGCGAAGCGCTCGAGAAGCGACTTGACCTGGTCACCGCCGGCCGCTACTCGGCGGTCCGCATCGACCCGGAAGAGGGCATGGAGGTGCAACTCGAAGTCGAGGACGGCGTGTACCGCTCGGCTACCGAGCTGTCGCACGGCACCGTCGACCAGACCTATCTGCTGCTGCGCATCGGCCTTGCCGATGCCCTCGGGGACAGGAAGGAATCCGCGCCCCTGTTCCTCGACGATGCGACGGTGCACTCGGACACCGACCGTACGCTCCGCTTCCTCGACCTGCTCCTCGCCCTCAGCGACGAACGGCAGATCGTCGTGTTCAGCCAGGAGCAGGAGGTCAGGGAATGGGCCGCGGGGCGTCTCGGGAAAGACCCGCGCCATCGCCTGATCGAACTCGGTCCAAACGGTCTTCCACTGGAGGCGGGAGCCGACGTCGATCCGACGGCCACCGACCGAAGCGAGCCCGCGACCGACCCGACGCGCCAACACTCGCTTCTATAATCGCCGCCCCATGCGCCGTCTCCTGATAGCGAACCGCGGCGAGATCGCGGTACGGATCGCCCGCGCGGCGATGGATCTGGGCATCCATACGGTCGCGATCTACTCCGAGGACGACGCGAACGGACTCCACCTGCGAATCGCCGACGAGGCAGTCCCGCTCGGCGGACGCGGAGTGCCGGCATATCTCGACATCGAGGATGTCGTGGGCCGCGCCGCTTCCGCGAACTGCGACGCGGTCCATCCGGGCTACGGCTTCCTGGCCGAGAACGCCGACTTCGCCGCTGCCTGCGCGGAGGCCGGGATCACCTTCGTCGGCCCGCGGCCGGAAGTCCTGGAACTGTTCGGCGACAAGGGCCGGGCGCGCGCGGCGTCGACCGAGGTGGACGTGCCGGTCCTGCGCGGAACGGACCGGCCGACGACGCTCGAGGAGACGCGGGAGTTCTTCGCCGCCCTGGCTCCGGGCAAGGCAATGATCATCAAGGCACTTGCCGGCGGCGGTGGACGCGGAACCCGGATCGTCACGTCGGCCGACGAGATCGAGCAGGCCTACGAGCGCTGCCGGTCCGAGGCCGAGCGCTCGTTCGGCAACGGCGGCCTCTACGTCGAGGAACTGATCCCCCGGGCGCGCCACATCGAAGTCCAGCTCCTGGGCGACGAAAACGGCGGGCTGGTCGATTTCGGCGAACGCGAGTGCAGCGCCCAGCGCCGGCACCAGAAAGTCGTCGAGACCGCGCCGGCGCCCAATCTCTCCCCCACACTGCGCACCGCGATCATCGACGGGGCGCTGCGCCTCGGCCGCGCCACGCAATACAACAGCCTGGGCACCTTCGAGTTCCTGGTCGACGCCGGAGAGGGCACCGAAGGCGGCAATGGCAACAGCCCGCAGGACGAAACGCGCGCCCGCTTCGCATTCATCGAGGCGAACGCCCGCCTCCAGGTCGAGCACACGGTCACCGAGGCGGTCACCGGAGTCGACCTGGTCCAGGCTCAACTGAGGCTCGCCAGCGGCGAAACACTCGCGGACCTGGGCCTCGGGACGCCCGACGCCGCCCGCCCCCGGGGCTTCGCTATCCAGGCGCGCGTCAACCTGGAGACCCTGGACGCCGACGGCAACGTGCGGCCGTCCTCCGGCGTCCT
>JAGWAG010000103.1:4928-13027 GCA_021296535.1 Acidobacteriota bacterium
GGCTTTGCCGGCGCGCGCGTCGACACGGTCGATCCTCTCGCCCTGTTCACGTACGACCAGGAAACCAAGGCCGCCCAGGCGGATCAACCGGATGCCGTCGGCGAGGCGCCGGCAACATCGGCCGGACTCGAAGGAGCGGTCGGCGTCACAGCACCGATCCAGGGCACGATCGTCAGCATCGACGTCGAGGAGGGCGACGAGGTCCTGCGCGGACAGCAGGTCGCGGTGATCGAGGCGATGAAGATGGAGCACGTGCTCCGCTCCGACACGAGCGGAACGGTGCGCCAAGTCACGATGGCCGTCGGCGACACGATCCGCGAGGGCTATCCCCTGGTCTTCGTCGAGGCGGCCGAGGGCGGCGAGGCGGCGGACGCCGCGGAGGAGATCGACCCCGACTACATCCGTCCCGACCTCGAAGAGAACATCCGCCGCCACGCCTACACCCTGGACGAGAACCGGCCGGAGGCCGTCGCCCGGCGCCGGCGGTTCGGTTTCAAGACGCCCCGGGAGAACATCGAGCAGCTCGTCGACCCCGGATCGTTCAAGGAGTACTGGCCGCTGATCGTGGCGCGGCAGCACCAGAAGTACAGCGACGAGAAGCTGCGCGAGTACACGCCCGCCGACGGCGTGGTGGCCGGCACCGCGTCGATCAACGGCGACCTCTTCGACGACGAGCACTCCCGGGCGATGGTCCTCTCCTACGACTACACGGTCCTCGCCGGCACCCAGGGCGGCCGCAACCACTACAAGCAGGATCGCCTGTTCGACCTGGCGAATCGCTTCCGGCTGCCGCTCGTGTTCTTCACCGAGGGCGGCGGCGGCCGGCCCGGCGACGACTACACGGGGCCGCGGGTCGCCTTCGACACCTACACTTTCACCCAGTTCTCCAAGCTCTCGGGGCTCATTCCCCTGGTCGGCGTGAACAACGGCCGCTGCTTCGCCGGCAACACGGCCCTGCTCGCCTGCTGCGACGTGATCATCGCGACCGAGGCGTCGACCATCGCGATGGGCGGCCCGGCGATGATCGAGGGCGGCGGCCTGGGCGTCTATACGCCGGAGGAGGTCGGCCCGATGTCCTTCCAGGTGCCGAACGGCGTGGTCGACATCCTGGTCAAGGACGAGGAGGCGGCGGTCGAGACAACGAAGAAGTACCTCTCCTACTTCCAGGGGCCGGTCTCCGGTTGGGAGGCCCACGACCAGCGGCCGCTCCGCCACGTGATTCCCGAGAACCGGCTTCGCCTCTACGACATGCAGGAGATCGTTCACTGGCTGGCCGACGTCGGCTCGGTGCTGGAGATCCGGCCGAAGTTCGGGATCGGCGTGATCACCGCCTTCATCCGGGTCGAGGGGAAGCCGATGGGAGTGATCGCGAACAACCCACACCACCTGGCCGGCGCGATCGATTCGGACGGCGCGGACAAGGGCGCCCGCTTCCTGCAACTCTGCGACGCCTTCGATATCCCGGTGCTCAGCCTGATGGACTGCCCGGGGATCATGGTCGGTCCGGACCACGAAAAGACCGCTCTGGTCCGTCACTGCGCGCGCATGTTCAACACCGGCGCCAACCTCTCGGTGCCCATGTTCGGCGTCGTCGTACGCAAAGCCTACGGCCTCGGCGTGCAGGCGATGTGCGGCGCGAGTTCGCTGGTTGGCTTCTTCACCGTCGGCTGGCCGACTGCCGAGTTTGCCGGCATGAACATCGAGGGCGCGGTCAAGCTCGGTTACCGCAAGGAACTCGCCGCGATCGAGGATCCGGAAGAGCGTCGCCTCGAGTTCGAGCGGCGGGTCGAGGCCTCATACGAGCGTGCAAAGGCCGTCAACTCCGCGGCTGGAGGTGGCCTCGACGACGTGATCGATCCGGCCGAGACCCGCTCCTGGATCACGGAAAGCATGAAGCGGCTGCCGCCCACGCCGCCCCGGACCGGCAAGAAGCGGCCCTACATCGATACCTGGTAAACCGCACGGTACCCGTTAAACCGCACCGCAACCTTGCGGCCGGCACGATCCGGCACCGGGTCCCTTCACCCTTCGACCCCTTCAATCGGGAGAGCTCATCTGAATGTCCTATGAACCGCCCAAGGTCTGGAAGTGGGACGCCGAAAGCGGCGGCCGCTTCGCGAAGATCAACCGCCCGATCGCGGGCCCCACGCACGAGAAGGAGCTACCGGTCGGCGACCACCCCTTCCAGCTCTATTCGCTGGCCACTCCCAACGGGGTCAAGGTCACGGTGATGTTCGAGGAGCTGCTTGCCCTCGGCCACACCGGCGCCGAGTACGACGCGTACTTGATCAACATCGGCGAAGGCAACCAGTTCTCGAGCGGGTTCGTCGCCGCCAACCCGAACTCGAAGATCCCGGCGCTCGTCGACCGCAGCACGGAACCGCCGACTCGGGTCTTCGAGTCCGGCGCGATCCTCCTCTACCTGGCCGAGAGGTTCGGCGAGTTCCTGCCCGAGGATCACGCGGCGCGCACCGAGTGCCTGTGCTGGTTGTTCTGGCAGATGGGCAGCGCGCCCTACCTGGGCGGCGGATTCGGCCACTTCTACGCCTACGCCCCCGAGAAGTTCGAGTACGCGATCAACCGCTTCACGATGGAGGTCAAGCGGCAGCTCGACGTGCTGGACCGCCACCTGGCCGACTCCGAGTACATGGCCGGCAGCGAGTACACGATCGCCGACATGGCGATCTGGCCCTGGTACGGGGCGCTGGCCGCCGGCAAGCTCTACGGCTCCGCCGAGTTCATCGAAGCCCACACCTACGAGCACGTGAACCGATGGTCGAGCCAGATCGCCAGGCGACCTGCGGTCAAGCGCGGCCAGATGGTGAACCGCGCCTTCGGCCGGCCCGAGAAGCAGCTCCGCGAGCGTCACGCGGCAAGCGACTTCGAGACGAGGACCCAGGACAAGCTGGAGCCGGCCGAAGAGGACTAGCGACCCGGCGAGCGGCTACGCGGGAAGCGCCGGTTCGACGTCCGTCAACGAGAAGTCGTTGCCCTTGAAGAGAAGCGGGAGGTCCTTCTTGCGCGCGAGGGCATAGGCGAACGTGTCGCCGAAGGTCAGGCGGGCGCGATGGAGGCCCTTGCCGAACCGTCGATACGCTTCGACCGCGTTGAGCGCGTCTTCCGCATCAACCGCTTCGATCTCGATGAACGGAAACATGAGGAACTCCAGGAGAGCCTCGTGCGCGGTGTCCTCCTTGCTGGTTACGGCGCCCAGTTCAACCACCGTGCCGGCAGACAGGACGCCGCCGTCTTCCGCGATTCGCTCCACAAAGGCCGCACCTTCCGGTTCTCCCTGAAGAATCGCACAGACAGCCGACGTGTCGACGACAATCACTTCGGCAGACCCCGTTCGTCGTACAGTCTCTCCCTCAGATCGTCCAGCGGCCGGTCCGGATCAAGCGTCGGGTCCGCCGCCAGCAGCGCCGCTCGCAACTCGGGCCCCCTCTCGGCGAGCTTCGTCAGGGCCGCCCGAATCTCCTCGGGACTGCACTTCCGGACGCCCCGCTTCTCCTCGAGCGCCTCGATCGCGCTCTCGATCACCTTGACCTTGCTACCGCGGGCGCCTCCGTGCAGGACCTTGGCCAAGTACTCCACCCGCTCGTCGAGGTCAGGTCGGTGCGCAATGTTGATGGCCATGTCGGAGCCGCCGCTCGGGTTTCCCTCTCTCGAGAGGTTCTCGTCGTAGCATCGATCGTAGCAATCCAAGGCTGAGCGTGGGCGTCGAACTGCGCCGGCTGCACGCCTGGCGACAGGCAAGGAAGGCCTTCCCCCTCGTGGTCGTGATCCGTCAAGAGGATTCCGACGGCTTCCAGCCGGGCTCACGGACCGATCCGGACAACGCGAGTTCACTCCACGAAACGGCCGCGTCCGATGTCCAGACAAGCCAGTCCACAGACGCGCCGCCACCAGGGCTCCTCACGGACCGAGCCGATGCTCCATCTGTAACGCACGTCGGCGGGCGCTCTCCGAGGCCGGCCGGAGTCAGGCTGATTCTCATGCGAGGCGACCAGCTCCGCCTCTACTCGGCCGAGGCGGGCGTGGGCGTGGGGAGCCGCAGTCGCGTCGAGACCTGGCTGGAACTCGATCTTGCAGCCCTGGACGACGACGACACCGCCTACCTGGATCTCGTCTTCTCGGCCGCCGCGCTTGCCCGTGAAGGAACCGTCGTCGACCTGCTCGACAAGTCCAGACAGTTCGCGACCGATCTCGGGAGTCGCCTGCGCCAGCGAATCTATGAGCATGTTGTTCCCCGGTTGGCGGTCGGAGTGGCGGACGCGCTCGACCGGCAGACCGGCCCGGGCGCACCCCGAAATCTCGGCTATGCCTACCGCCTGAGCCTCCGGGTCCTGTTCCGGCTGTTGTTCCAGGCCTACGCCGAAGACCGGGGGCTGCTGCCGTACGGGCGCAACCGCCGCTTCGACCGGCACTCGCTGAAGAACCTCGCGATGACTCTGGCCGAGGACGAGAAGCGGCGGCGCCAGCCCGAATTCGCGGCGGCCGAAGCGGAAGGGAGCGCCTTCGACGCCGCAGCCACCACGTTGAACCGGCGCAGCGCACCGAGACCGTCGCCGCCCTCGTCGGCGGCGCCCACCCGAAACAGATCATCCTGCTCACGGCGACGCCGGTCAACAACAGTTTGGGCGATCTGCACGCCCTGGTGTCGCTCTTCATCCGCAACGACGCCTGCTTCGCCGACGCTGGCATCCCGTCCATTCGCGACTACATCGCCCGCGCTGAACGGTTGGACCCGGAGTCCCTGTCGCCTGAGCACCTCTTCGACCTTCTGGACCGCCTGGCGGTCCGACGCACTCGCCACTTCGTCCGTGAGCACTATCCGAACGAGACCATTCCCGGCGCGGACGGGACCAACGTGACCATCCGCTTCCCAACGCCCGCGCTGCACCGGCTGGACTACGCACTGGAAGACGCGGGTGCGACGCCGCTCGACGCCGTGACCGTTGCGCTGGACGACACAAACCACGACGGTGCGCGCACACACGATCCGGGGCGGCTCGTCCTGGCAAGGTACACACCGGGCCTCTACCGGAGAAGCCCAGGGCAGGAACAGCAGTACCAACTCTCCAACGCGCGACTGCTACGGTCCGCGCTGCTCAAGTGCCTGGAGTCCTCTCCGGCGGCGCTCCTGGCTACTCTGAACACGCTCAGCCGCTCGCACGAAGCCTTCCTCTCGGCGCTCGATCGCGGTTGAGTGCTGATCGGCGAGGCGCTCCGCGACTGGATTGCCTCGGACACAGAGGATCTCGAATCCCACATCGCGTGGCTCGATTCGCAAGAGAAGAGTGGCGAACCGCGGTGCGACATCTGTCGCCGGGATCCCCACTTCCGCTTCGTCCCCGTTGACGACGATTGGCGGCCCCTCCCGGACGTGGACGGCGAGCCCGTCGTGGAAGCCGAAACGCTGCAGGCGCTGATCGCAGCGGATCCTCTTCGCGAGAACACGGAGCGCGAACTGAGTCCCGCGGCATACGACGGCGCCTTCGACGCCTGGGATCTCGCCCGGAACCTTGGCCTACGCCCACCTGAGCCAGTCGATCCGCTGCCGCCCGTGGAGGAAGACGAAGTCCATCTAGTGGCCTGGATGGCGGTCAGGGCCGGCCACCAGACCGACTAACGGCGCCGACTCAGACTCTGTAGTCTCGCCCGTCAAGGCACTGGTCGTACAGCTCTCGGTCGATTCTGATCCAGTCGGTCTTGTTGATACCCCTTCGGTTTCGGCTAACCGGGCTCTGCGGAAAGGCGCTTGCGATCTTGATCCACCGTCGCTGCTCTCGTGCGATCACCCGAATCTCCTCGGCGACCTCCGAGAAATCCTGATCTTGGCTCATCACGAGCGCCACGTCGTACTCCCGGCGATGGGCAAGCGCGATCACGTCGAGCGCGATCCGCACATCGACTCCCTTCTCCTCTCCCGTCAGGAACGAGTGCTTCGTGCCGTCAGGGAGCATGACCCGACGGTTCCGGTACCGGAGCGGCCTGCTGAACACGACGACGCCCTGGCGCCCCATCGCCGCGAGCTTGCGGGTCCAGAAGCGGTTCCACACAGGATTGTCGCCTGCATCTGGGAGTCCAGTGTAGAAGCGAACCTGGTCGAGCCTCCAGCCTTGCCCGATGCAGATCCGCTCGGCCAACGCCGAAACATCGTAGCTGGGATACGTGTGGCCGAACGCCTCGCGCGCAGCGTGAAAGAGGTTCTGCCCGTCCACGAAGACGGCCGCGCGCTTGACTTGAGGCTCGCTACTCACCGTCTATCGGCAAAAATAACCCCGCCCGAGGCCTTGCGGCGTGTCGAGCGGGGAGCAAGTGAAGGCACACTACCAAACCGTGCCTAGTTTCTTCAAGCCTTGGGCGACACCGTAGGACTCAGAGGCCACCTGATACGGACTTCGCTTCTCAGGAAGGTGTCCTGCGACCACTACTCGGCCGTCCCCTCCAGCACCATGTACATCCGCTGCACTCCGCGAAGGTCCACCCGAACACGGGCCGCCGGCAGGTTCTCCGCGTGGTGGGACAGGTCGATCCGTTCCACGGCATCCTCGGCAGAGACGCCCTCGGCGTGAAGGGCGGAGACGACCTCCCAGAGCTCCCTGTGGAACGCCTGGACGTAGTCGATCAGCTCCCGGTCACGGAAGTACGGGCCGTGGCCCGGCAGGATGAGATCGAAGTCGAGCTGCTTCAGGCGCTCCAGGGTGGCCGGCCACTCATTGACCCAGCCGTCACCGGGCCAGGGCGGCCCGCCTAGCATCATGTCGCCGGTGAACACCAACCGCTCCGCGGGCAGGTAGACGACGACATCGCCTCCCGTGTGGGCGCGGCCCAGGAAGTGGAGCTCGATCTCCCGGCCGCCGCGAAAGAACGTCATCTTCTTCGCCAGCGTCGTATCCGGCGCCACGGGATCGATCTCGGCGGTCGACTCGACATGGGCGGCCTGGATGCTGATCTGCGTCTCGAGAGCTTCCCGCTCCTCGTCCGAAACCGTCTCCAGGGCCGCCCGCAACTCCTCCAGGGCCTGCCTGTCTCGCTCGCTTGAACCCACGAACGTGTGCTCCTCGAGCGGCGCCTTGGCCATCTTGTGCCGCGTGTACTCGTGTCCGACCACGCGCACGCCGGGCCCGAACGCCTGGTTGCCGTGGGAGTGGTCGTAGTGGAAGTGGCTGTTGACCAGGGTCCTGATCGGCTTGTCCGTGATGCGGCCGACGCCCTCGATCAACGCCCGACCGGCGGCCGGCGTGATGTGAGAATCAACGACGAGAACGTCCTCGTCCGTGATCACGACCATCGCGTTGCTCCGCGTGACCATCGCCCCGGTCCCGGAGACGAAGTAGACCCCGTCGGCCACCTCCTCGAACCGGTGCGTCTCCGTCTCGACGACGTGCTCCTCGGCTGCCAGCACCGAGGTCAGCAGGCCCGTCACAAACACGCAAAGAACAACTCTCATGGCTCGTTTCCTTTCCGCTGGGTGGGCCGGCCTGCCCAGCCGAGCCCCCTGGCACGGTGAACGATCTGCTCCGCCGCGCCCGGGAAGCCGAGTCGCTCCGTGTTGGATCGTCGCAGTCCCGGGCGTAGTACTCGCGGTGGTAACGGACCCGGTTCGCGTCACGCCGGGCGACTACCGCTTCCGCTTCCTTCTCGGGCACGCCCATCACCTCAACGGCGACTCGCTTCCTGAAATCCGGTCCCGCGACGAGCCGCGCATGGAGCGCATCCTCGCGCCACGCCAGGACGGCGGCCGAGGCCCGGCCCACGAACACGCAGCGTCCCTCGGCCGCGATCTCACAGACGACGCTGCGGGTGACGCGGACGAGGTTCCCCTCGCCGATCGGCTGTCCGATCGGCGGCGCCGGCAGGAACAGATCAGGTAGCTGAACGCTGGCAATGCGGGCCAGGCGCTCCACAAAGCCCGGGGGCCGGTCTTCCCGGGCCTGGACCTCTTCCGGCGGAACACCCGCGCGATCCGCCACCGCGTCGATTAGGGCGTTGCCGACGACCCGCCACCCTAGCTGTTCCGCGACCAGCCTCGCCACCTGCGTGCCGCCGGAAGCGTACTGCCTCGAGATCGTGATCAGCATCGAGTACCTCCT
>JAGWAG010000103.1:13042-13606 GCA_021296535.1 Acidobacteriota bacterium
CGACAGCATGTTCATCGTCTCCCTCCCGCTTCCTCAGGTAGCCGATCCACGAGTGACCGCCGGTGCGGGCCTCTCCGATCTCACCGGCCGTTCGGCATCCGCGCGCGCGGCGTCCCGAAACGCCCTTCGGATCAACACGTCCATCCGTCGCAAGTCGGAACTGGAGAGGTAGAACACGATCGCCACGACGACGGCGAGCAGCGAGGACAGCCCCACCGCGACCGGCGCGCCCCAGACCTCGGCCAGGGCGCTGATCGGCGCTACGCCGAGCATCGGCAGCGAGAACGACATGGTCAGGAAACCGGACACCCGGCCGCGCACGGAGTCCGGGATCAGGACATGGATCGCCGTGTTGTTCAGCGTCGTGTAGATGGCCTGGAACGCCGAACCCGCCATCACCAGGGGAAGGCCGAGCCAGAACCACGGGCTGAGCGCGAAGCCCATCATGAACATGCCGAAGGCGAAAACGCTGGTCATCATCAACCGGAGCCGGCGGGTCGAGTAGGACCGCCAGGCGACGAACGCGGCTCCCAGTACGCCGCCGACGCCCGCGGCGCCGCTCAA
>JAGWAG010000103.1:13623-21535 GCA_021296535.1 Acidobacteriota bacterium
GCGAAGACCACGAGCAGGGTCTGGAAGGGCATGACGAGGAACATCGGCACCAGGCCGAAGAACAGCAGGATGAGGACCAGCCGGTTCTCCGCCACGTAGCGGAAGCCCTGCCCCATGTTGTGCAGCATCGAGTGCTTCGACGGGTCGGCCACCGGCGCCCGATCAACCCCCATCATGCCGGCAAGCGCCAGCGCGTAGAGGCCGGTGTTGATCGAGTACGCGACGTTGACGCCCGCGGCCCAGATGAGGAAGCCGCCCACCGCAGGCCCCACGACCCTGGTCACGTTGACCGCGGTCATGCTCAACGCCATCGCGTTCGTCAGCCGGCGCCGGCCGACCACGTCGGCGACGATCGCGTTCCTCGCCGGCATGACGAAGGGGAAGACCGCGCCTACCACCGTGACCTGGACCAGGATGTGCCAGTAATCGAGCTTCCCGCTCAGAAGCAGGGAGAGCACGATCACCTCGGCCACCACCACCGTAGCCTGCCCGGCGGCCACCAGGCCCCTGCGTTCGAACCGGTCGGCCGCAGCTCCTCCGACCGGCCCCAGACTGAGCATCGAGAGCGCCACCATCAGGCTGACGAGTCCCAACGCGAACTCGCTGCCGGTCAGGGAGTAGACGAGCCACGAACGGACGACCAACTGGCCCTGCATGGCCAGGAAAAAGGTCGTGTTCGACAGGTAGAGCCAGCGGAACTGGGGGATCCGGAGCGACTCCCACATTCCGCCACGTCCAGGCGGCGGCCCCGGAGTCCGGCTGGGAAATCGTTGGACGGTCATCAGTTGGGCACCAGCCTCGCGGCAGGGTATCCCGGAGCACGCCAGGAGTGTCCGCGGCAGAAAACTGGGTGCGCCGGCGTCCCCGCCGGCTTCCGAGAGAAACGCGCCGCGAAGCGGCGACGATACTGTCGCACTAGGCTGCGTCAATCCGCTGCTACACTCCGGCGTCCTCGCGCCGCGACCGGCGAGTCTCACCCGGTCATGCCGACGTAGCTCAGTGGCAGAGCAGCTGATTCGTAATCAGCAGGTCAGCGGTTCAAATCCGCTCGTCGGCTCCAGTTCGACTCGATAGGGCGCGTGGTAACTTCGCGGCCTTCCCAACAGATCGACGAGGAGGTCGCATGACGCTGCACCGGTTCCTTAGCCTCGCTGCCGTCGTTCTCGCAGCAGGCCGAAGCGACGGACGCCGATGTCTCCGCCGAAGCGCCGCCGGAGAACGCGAGCTTTCCGCTGAGCGCGAAAGGCTCCTGGACGATGGAGCGGTTGCTGGCGCTCGACCATGACAGCACGGTCGCCCTGTGGAAGACCCTCCCTGCCGCCGACATGGCGGAACTGAACGGCCACTACCAGGGCGTCATCCCCAACGCCGGCGACCCCGAACGCCAAGCGAGCACCTCCGGCTTCATGTACGACGAAGCCTCGCCGCGCGGCTATTGGCTCGGCAAGGCCTACCGGCCGCTGACCGAGACGGACGGCGAGGGTTACAACCGCTGGCGCTTCCCGGGCGGCAAGATCGTCCGCAACGGCCGCTTCGCCACCCGCATGGGTCCGTCGCTCATCGACGGCAAGCCGACGTACATCATGGACTACAGCGCGTTCAACGACACGACCCTCGTAGACGAGATCCGCAAGCTGGACGAGGGCGTCTACCTGGGCGTCGGGACGACGGAGACCGACGACGGCGGCCGCAGCGCGCCCGGCCACTTCGCGTTGGTCGGACCGACCGACGAGTGGATCGGCGCCGAAGAGTGACGCGGCAACGAGCCGGCGCACCCGCGGTCGCGGCCTGCCTCGCGACTGTCGCAGTGCTGGCGTGCGGCCCGGGCGACGGGCCGGATGGCGACGCCGAGCCACGCCCGACGGGCCCGAACTACGTCACCCAGGAGTGGAGCCCGCCGAGTTCGCCGGCCGCGCCGGTGGAGCTGGCTTCGCGCCAACCCTGCGCGCAGAGCGACCCGCTCAGACAGGCCTTCTTCGGCGATCTCCACACGCACACCGCCTTCTCCCTGGACGCCCTCGGCCGGGGCGGCTTCCAGACGCCTGACGACGCCTACCGCTTCGCCCGCGGCGAGGCGATCGGTCTCGGTCCGCTGGACGACGAGGGGCAGCCGACGCGCGTCGCCCAGCTCGTTCGGCCGCTCGACTTCGCCGCGGTCACCGACCACTCCGAGTGGCTGGGCGAGGTCTCCGTCTGCACCGACCCGTCCTCGCCGAACCCGCCTGCCGCGGGATGAGGCCGGGAAGCACCGCCGAGGAACGCGCCGCGTGGATGGACCACCGGATCACCGGCCGGGTGTCAGGGCTGTGCGGCGACGACACGAGCGTCTGCCGCAACGGCCTGCTCACCGCCTGGGGTGCAACCCAGGCCGCAGCCGAACAGCACTACGACCGGTCAAGCGACTGCTCCTTCACGGCGTTCCACGGCTGGGAGTACACGCGCTCGGCCGGCCTGTCCAAGGTGCACCGCAACGTCATCCTGCGCAACGAGATCGCGCCGGATGGACGCCGCCGAGCCGCCGGACCTCTGGACCCGGCTCAAGGACCGTTGCAACGACACCGGCACCGGCTGTCAGGCGCTCACAATCCCCCACAACTCGAACATCTCGAACGGGCAGATGTTCACCGTCGACTGGGCCAGCATGCCGCTGGAGGAACAGCGCACACGGGCGGCGCTCCAGGCAGAGATGGATCCCCTGGTGGAGATCATGCAGGCCAAGGGCGACTCCGAGTGCCGGCGCGGCATGTGGGGAGTCGTAGGAGGAGAAGACGAGTTCTGCGACTTCGAGAAGGTGCGCTACATCGACGGCGAGAGGCCGCCAGACTGCGAGGAGGGCACTGGCGTCGGCGGGCTGCGCGGCCAGGGTTGCCAGTCCCGGCTCGACTTCGTGCGCTACGCGCTGATCGACGGTCTGGCCCAGGAGGAGCGCCTGGGCGTCAACCCATTCCAGTTCGGGATCACGGCCTCGACCGACGGCCACAACGGCTTCCCGGGCGACACAGATGAGTTCGACTACCAGGGGCAGAACGCGAACGTCGACTCCGACCTCGAGAAGCGGCTCACCACACCCGCCTACGCCCCGCACCGACTCAGGAACCCCGGCGGCCTGATCGGCATCTGGGCCGAGGAGAACTCCCGGGACTCGCTGTTCGACGCGATGCTGCGCAAGGAGACCTTCGGCACCAGCGGCGTGCGGATCAAGGCGCGTCTCTTCGGCGGCTGGGACCTGCCCGATCTTTGCTCCAGCGGCGACATGATCGCCGACGCCTATGACACGGCGGTGCCGATGGGCGGCGTGCTGCCGGAAGGCGGAGGTTCCGGAGCGCCGTCCCTGTTCGTATCCGCCATTGCCGACCTGGGGACCGCCGACCACCCGGGCACGCCCCTGCAGCGCATCCAGATCGTCAAGGGCTGGGTCGGCGACGACGGCCTGTTCCACGAACGGATCTTTGACGTCGCCGGCGACCCGGACAACGGCGCCGACGTCTCGCGGTCCACCTGCCAACGAAGCGGCGACGGCGCGACGTCCCTGTGCGCCACGTGGACCGATCCCGAGTTCGATCCGGCCCGCTCGGCCGTCTACTACGCGAGAGTCCTCGAGAACCCGAGTTGCCGCTGGAACGCGCTGCAGTGCGCGGCCCTGCCCGAAGCCGAACGCCCGGCGGCCTGTGCCGATCCGGACCAACCGTGGCGCATCCAGGAGCGCGCCTGGACCTCGCCGATCTGGTACCGGGCCAGCGATCCGTAGCGTCTCGCCAGCACACCGACCCATCCCAGGACGACCACATGGCCGGTCCCTGGTTCCGCGACTGATCAAGAGCGGCGAGGGCCGGTAGCCGCCACCGAACGCTCCTTGGTTTGATCTCAGGCGCCCAGGCGCTTAGGCTACCAGTGAACTACTCGAGGAGCTTGCGCCATGGCTACAGCGACAGTCCGAATCCCGGCCGAGAAACGGGATGTCCTGAGGATCATCGCGGGTATCGAGAGAACGGAGATGAAGACGATTCTCTCCGACCTGATCGACGAGTACATCGAGCGCCACAAGGAGACGCTCGACCTTCTGTCCCACCCCGAATGGGTGGAAGCGATCGAGCAGGGAGAAGCCGAAGTGGATGCGGGAGTCCCGGGCAAGGGGCTTGATGAACTGGAGGATTGAAGTCAAGCCTTCGGCGCACAAGCACTACCTCAAGCTGGACAGCACGACTCGGCGCCGGATCAGGGAAAGTCTGTACCAACTTGAGAGCTACAAACGGCCGTTGGCGCACCCACGGATGCGCCCTCTGATGGGCAGGCTCAAGGGTCGCTACCGAGTGCGCGTGGGCAACTGGCGGATCCTCATCAGACCCGATCGGGAACATCGGATTCTCCACGTCTACGCGATCCTCCCCCGTGGCGCCGCCTACTGAACACCTTCTCACCGAGGCGTCCCGCACCCCTCATGCGGCCGTGCCTCAGCCGATCGCCCGTTGACAGCGGACGCTCAGGCACTTAGGTTGCCCGGCGAACCTCTGAGGATCTTCAAGATGAGCGAACCGACTGCGACATCACGGTGGGCGACCCGCGGCCCCGTTCTTCTCCTTCTGCTGGCAGCCGCCTGCGGCGGCGGCAACGGCGGCGACACCGACATGGCCCCGACCGCCGGCAACGTCGACGACGAGCGGATCATCCGCGCCGCCGAAGCGGAGCCCGGCAGTTGGCTGACCTACGGCCAGACCTACAAGGAGCAGCGTTTCTCGACCCTCGACCAGATCACGCGCGACAACGTCGCCGATCTGAAGCTCGCCTGGTCCAAGCCGATCGGCGGGCCCAGCGAGCGGATGCAGGGAACGCCGCTGGTCGTCGACGGGGTGATGTACGCGACGAACGGCTGGGGCGTGATTTACGCGCTCGACCCCGCCACCGGCGAGGAGATCTGGACCCACGATCCGCAGACGGACCGCACCTACGTCAAGTACTCCTGCTGCGGCGGCGTGGCGAACCGCGGCGTCGCCGTCTACAGGGGCAAGGTCTACGTCGCCCTGTTCGACGGCCGTCTGGTCGCGGTCGACGCGGCGACCGGCGAGGAAGTCTGGGACGTCGACACCTGGCATCCCTCGGCGCTCGGCCGCTTCAACATCACCGGCGCTCCGCGCGCCGCCGCGGGCAAGATCTTCATCGGCCAGGGCAGCTCCGAGAGCGGCAAGCGCCGCGGCTACGTCTCCGCCTACGACGCCGAGACCGGCGAACTCGCCTGGCGCTTCTACCTCGTCCCCGGCGACCCGTCCAAGCCGTTCGAGCACCCCGAGATGGAGATGGCCGCCAAGACCTGGGGCGGCGAGTGGTGGAAGATGGGCGGCGGCGGCACCGCCTGGAACTCGCTGGTCTACGACGAGGAACTGAACCTGCTCTACATCGGCGTCGGCAACGGCGCCCCGTGGTCGCGCCAGGTCCGCTCACCGGGCGGCGGCGACGACCTCTTCCTGACCGCGATCGTGGCGGTCGACGCGGACACCGCGGAGATGAAGTGGTACTACCAGACGGTCCCGGGCGACAACTGGGACTACAGCTCGGCGATGGACATCGCCCTCGGCGAACTGACCGTCGACGGCACGAACCGCAAAGTCCTGCTCCAGGCGCCGAAGAACGGGTTCTTCTACGTGATCGACCGCGAGACCGGCGAACTCCTCCGTGCCCACCCCTACACCGACAGGATCGACTGGGCCACCCACGTTGACATGGAAACCGGACGTCCGATCGAGAATCCCGACGTGGTCTTCGAGGAGAAGCCGCAGTGGATCACGCCAGCGAACGCCGGCGCGCACAACTGGGAGCCGATGTCCTGGGATGAGGACAAGGGCGTCATGTACTTCTACTACCACGACTACTCGAACTTCTACGCTCTGCCCGAGGAGTTCGTGGAGACCGGCACCTACACGATCCGGGAGTGGGGCTTGAGCCTTGGCGTCGCTTCCGGCGCCTACCGCCAGAGGCTCCAGGAGCAGGCGGGTCCGCGCCCGGAGGACAGGGGATTCCTTGTCGCCTTCGACCCGTTGTCGGGTGAGAAGGTCTGGGAGAACCGGCTGCCCTCGGCCTTCAACGGCGGCGTCCTGGCCACGACAACCGGTGTGCTCTTCCACGGCGGCGGCGGAGGCGACTTCAACGCCTACGACAAGGACACGGGCGAAGAGCTGTGGGAGTTCGACGCCTACGGTTCGTTCTCCTCGTCGATCATCAGCTACATGGAAGGCGGCACGCAGTACGTCGCCACGATGGTTGGCGGGAGCACGCCGTACGACCGGCCCGGCGAGCTGCTCGTCTTCTCGCTCGACGGCGAGGCCACCCTTGCCGAACCGCCCGCGCGCGACTACTCCATCCCGGAACAGCCGCCCCTGGTCGCTGACACCGAGACGATCGACCGCGGCAACACGCTCTACCACGAGCACTGCGCCCTCTGCCACCGCGGCCTCGGCCAGAGCTCGATCGTCGCCACCGCCTCGCCCGACCTGCGCCGGATGTCCCCCGAAGTCCACGACGACTTCAACGCCATCGTCCAGGACGGCCTGCTGCCGCTCGGCATGCCCGGCTATGCCGAGGTCTTCGACGAGGAAGCGACGATCGCGATCCACCAGTTCGTCATCTCGAAGGCGCTGGAGCTGCGGGACGCGACGCAGTAACACGGCCGCCCACTGGGTGCGCCGGCGTGCCATCCGTGCCCCCCGAGACCGGCCGCGGATCGCGCCACCCGGGTTCCCGCCGGCATCCAGGGCGCTTCGGTAGAGCGCTCACTCACTCGGGTCAGCGATCCGCTCCGCACGCTGATCCATGTCGTTCTGGTGCAGCACCAGATGGTCGACGGCACCGTCCTCGCCGCGCCCGAACGTGATCTGCGCGTCCACGACGCGATAGAAGTACCTCGCCTCCGACTCGGGAAACACCTGGAACCGCGGCTGCCCGGTGAGTTGGACGAACAACCCATCCGCCTGCCGGGTGACCGTGAACACGATGTCCTGGTTGAGACGATATCGGCCGACATAGGCATCGTAGATCGCCGGATCGACCTCCACCACGGTCCGCAGCGCCGGCGGTACGACGAGTCGGTAGCGCGAGTCCAGCAGGTGAAAGCCCAGGTCGTCGACGCTGTCGCCGGAGTTCGACAGCACGACGACGCCGGTCTGTGACTTGAGGTCGAAGCCCAGGAAAGAGCGGTAGCCGCCGGTGCCGCCGTTGTGCCAGTGGAGCTCGCGGCCGTGGCCTCTACGGATGACCCACCCGAGCCCGATGCGCATGGCCGGCGCCTGAAAGTCCCGGCGAGACTGATGGCTGTCCGCCATCGCCTCCTGCAGCGCCGACTCGCGCAGACCCAGATTCGCCTCGACGAAGGTCAGCATGTCGTTCACCGTCGAGCGCAGGGCCCCTGCGCCGGCAAGAGTCGGAAGGTCCCAGTTCGCGACCGGCCTGAGCTGCACGCTGTGGCCAATGGCCAGCCGTTCCTGCTGGGACGGTGACAAGCTGATCGAAGTGTCCGACATCCCGAGAGGTTCCCGAAGCCGTTCGGACACCAGGGTCTCGTAGTCCGTCTCCTGGTTCAGAGCGAGCGCGTGTCCCAGGAGACCGGCACCGAGGTTCGAGTACTCCACCGTCTCGCCGATGTCCCGCTCCAATTCGTAGGACGAGAGGAACTCATTGAGCTGGGCTACCGTGTAGTCCGCGTAGGGGTTCGCCGCGTTGCCCGGCCGCATGTTCGAAGGCAACCGCGGCAATCCCGAACTGTGCGTCGCTAGGTGAAGCAGCGTGATCTCCATGCCGTTCCGCGTCGGCACCGTCACGTCCGGGCCCAGCAGACGCTGCACCGGCGTCTCGAGTTCAACGGCGCCCTCCCCCGCCAGATCCGCCAGCAGGATCGCGGTGAACGCCTTGGTGATCGAGCCGATCT
>JAGWAG010000104.1:0-678 GCA_021296535.1 Acidobacteriota bacterium
GCTCTCCATCATCACCAGGCGGAACAGCCGGCCCGGACTCCAGCCGATCGCCAGCATGATGCCGAACTCCCGCAGGCGCTCCATCACGCTGACGAACAGGGTGTTGAAGATCCCGGCCGCGACCAGGACGGCGATCAGGATCTCCATGAACACCGCGCCGCCCACTTTGAGCGCGATGAACGCGGCCAGTTGGGGCTGACTCGTGTTCCAGGGCACAGCGGCCACCGCGCCGCCGAGTTCCCGGTCCAGCCGGCCCGCGACCCGGCCGCTCTGCCGCTGGTCCTGCAGGAACACGGCGACCAGGGTGGCCTCGTCGTCGCCGTAGCCGAGCAGGTCCCGCACGGTGTCGAGCGGCAGCAGGCAGAACCCGCCGTCCACGGTCGGGGCGTTGGTCCTGAGCGTTCCCCGCAGTCTCGCCAGGCCGCTCACGATTTCCCCGTTCCTGTCGGTCACCGTGTAGACCACCTTGTCGCCGAGCTCCATCCCCAGGTTGCTGGCCAGCCGGTGACCGAGGATCACGCCCTGGGCGTCGCCCGGCTCCAGGGCCTCTCCTTCGTCGAGCGCCTCCAGGATCGACAACGTCGTCTCGTCCTCCGCTCCCGGGTCGAAGGCGATGAACGCGGCGCTGAAATTCTCGCCCGCGGTCGCCAGCATCGTCGGCCCGACGACCCGGTCGAC
>JAGWAG010000104.1:786-4713 GCA_021296535.1 Acidobacteriota bacterium
CGGGCGGCCAGATCGATCATGTCCTTCCAGTTGCGGTCCTGCATCGCGGTGAACACGACGGCGAGGAAGACGCCGAAGACGATCGAGCCCATCGTCAGCAGGGTCCGCCGGCGGTTCCGCCACAGGTTGCGCCAGGCGAGGGTCGCGACGTTGGGTCCGCTCATCTTCGTACTCCTTCTTCCCGCACTACCACGCTACTGGTGATGGATCGCCTCGATCGGGCTGATCCGGGCAGCCTTGACCGCCGGGAACAGGACCGCCAGCCCGACGATGAACAGCAGGATCATCACCGGCCCGGCGATCGTCGCCGGACTGACCGCGCCGGTCCAGACCTGATCCATCGAAACGCCCATGATCGCCGTACCGCCCAGTTGGCCGACATCGATCCCTCTCGCCGTGACGAACCAGAGCGCGGGCAGGCTGGCTACGAGGCCGATCACGATCGCCAGCGCCGCCTGCAGCGCGCCCTCGATCAGGATGAGCGCGAGCACCCGCCGGGGCGAAACGCCGATCGCCTTCAGCACGCCGAACTCCCGGATCCGCTCGAAGACCGCCATCAGCATGGCGTTCAGGATCAGGATCGCGATCACGACGTAGACGACGAAGGCCACCACCTGGACGGCGGCCTGGGCGGAGTCGAAGATGTTCGCGATACCCGGGAGGAGGTCGCGCCAGCTCTTGACCTCGACCCCCGGGACGCTTGACGCCGCGGCCTGCTCGACGACTCCGGCCGCCGTCGCCAAATCCAGCCCTTCCCCACTGCGGACGATCACCTGGTGGGCTCCGTCTTCAAGGACGAAGAAGCTGCGGAACTGGTCCTCGACGAGGAACACGGTCGCCCGGTCCGTGTCCTCGCTCAGGCTCTCGAGCACCCCGCGGACCAGGAACAGGTCGTTCGCCATGCTGCCGTCGGTCGCCTGGCTGAGCGCCACGAGTTCATCGCCAACGTCGATCGCCAGCGTGCGCGCCAGCCGGTAGCCGAGGACGACCCCCTTGGGATCGGAGCGATCGAGCCACTCGCCCCGGTCGAGCCGCTGATAGACGTCGCTGACCTGGGCGTCGCGCTCCGGTCGCAGGCCCTTGAGCACGGCCCCTGTCGACGCGTCGCCGGAAGCCACCAGAGCGCCGCCGAGCAGGCGGGCGCTCGACCTCAGCCCGGTCTCGTCGAGTGCCTGAAGCAGAGCGTCCGGATCCTCGATCCGCTCCCAGATCGAGGGCCGCTCCAGGTAGCCGTCGGCGTGAATCTGGATCTCGCCCAGCTCGACGTCGAGCAGGGTGCTCTCCATGCTGCCCAGCATCCCCTGCATGAGCGACGTGTAGAGCACCATCGCCCACAGGGCCAGCGTCATCGCGCCGACCGTGACCAGGGTGCGGCGGCCGTTGCGCCACAGGTTGCGCCAGGCCATGCGGAGTACTTTCATAAGGCGCCTGGAATCACCAGCAGTCCCTCCGATCAAGGCGGCGCGACTTCATCTTCATGGAGCGCCTGGAATCACCGGCAGTCCTCCGGGTCGAGGCGGCGCGACTCCATCTTCATCCCGGCCGCGTCCCGAACACCGCCTTACTCCCGCAACGACTGCAGCGAGAACGTAGCCGGCGGCAGATCGACGTCGAAGGCGTGTTCCTCGTAGACGATCTCGGTGAACTCGTCGGCATCGTCCGTCGGGATCACGCGCATAAGCCGCGGCAGCGTCCTGCCGCCCAGGGGACCGAAGTCCTCGTAACGGATCGTGCGCACGAGTCGTTCGCGCTCGTCGTAGTACTCCGCCTGGTCGAGCAGCATGTCCCTGGCCCTGAACCGGGCGTCGATCGCGCCCCACACGACGGGCGCGTCCGGCAGCGGCACACAGCGCACCAGCCAGTGGCCCGACTGGTCCGCCGGCCGCTCCCGGTAGACGCACTCGAAGTCCTCGCTGTAGCGGGACTCGTGCACCAGGTCGTCGTTCGTGAAGTGGCTGCCCATCCAGGCCGCCTGCATCATCGACGCCGGTACCTTGATCGTCCGGTCGACGTTCGGCAGGTAGTTCCAGATGTTCTGCTCGACCTTGAGCGTTGCCGTGCCGCGCTCCTTGGCCGGCGCCTCGATCCGCACCAGCGCCTTCTCGCTCCCCTCGGAGACGACGTGGAGCCGCAGCTCCCGCTGCCAGCGCTCCGTCTTGATCCGCATCGTGATCCGGCTCTCGCTGGACTCGCCCCGCATCGCGTCGTCGGTGGCGCGCATCAGGACCTCGAGCGGCGGGTCCTCCGGCCGAGCCGCCGCGCCAGCGGCAGTGACGAGAGCGGCGATCGCCAACGCGGCGGCCGTGCGGCCGAAGATCTTGTTCACTGGAGCGAGGACGATAGCAAACGGCGCAACTCCCGGACCTCAAGCAGGCGCCGCGGAGCCCGCGGGCGGGGTCGCGTATCCGACAGATCGGCCCGAGATCCGTCCAAGTCAGCAGGAGGCTCAAGAAAATGGAACGCTACGCGGTAACATCATCCACCCAGACGGAAAGGCGACGGCTCGAAGCAGCCGGCTTCGACCCAGCTCAGGTGGAGACGCTACTCCAGATGATCGGTGACACTCAGGAAGCGCTGGCAACGAAGCAGGATGTCGCTGCGGTTCAAGGCGCGCTGACGCAGGACATCGCCGACCTGCGCACCGAACTCAAGCAGGACATCGCCGAGGTCCGCGCCGAACTCAAGCAGGACATCGCCGAGGTCCGCGCCGAACTCAAGCACCGCGCCGAACTCAAGCAGGACATCGCCGACCTCCGAACCGAACTCAAGCAGGACATCGCCGAAGTCCGCGCCGACCTGGGCGACCTGGCGACGACCGTGGCGAACAACACAGCCCGAATCGACGCTCTCGAGAAAGCGATGGAGGCCCTGCGCCAAGAGGTCCGGGACCGCTTCGAGAGCTTCCGTCAGGAGATCGCCGGTCAGATGGGCGGTCTGCGGGGCGAGATGGACGGTCTGCGAGGCGAAATGAGGGCGATCAAGTGGATGATCGGCGGAATACTCGCCATGATGGCGCCGATGGCCGGCGGCTTCATCGCGCTTGCTCTGCGCTGAGTGCCGGCCGGCACACACGCCGTGGCGCTGCGTTCCGCTTCACTCCAAGGCCGTTCCCGGACGCGCTTTCGCCCCACATGGACGGTCTTCAGCGACGCTACTCGATGTAGCCGAGGGCACGGAGCCGGCGGCGGGTTTCCTCGTCCAACTCGACTTCCGGCGCCGCCACAGCGCCTCGTCCCGAGACCTCCACCTGCTCCCGCAGCAGCCGGGTCAGGCGACCCGTCAGGATGGGCCGCTCGGCGGCCAGGTTCTGCCGCTCTTCCGGGTCGTCCACCCAGTCGAACAGTTGCCGGGCCGGTGCATGACCGGGCCGGCGCAGCTCGATCAGCTTGTAGCGGCCACGGATCAGGGATGCCGCCGGACGCCGAAACGTGTCCATCGTCGAAAGCAGCAGCCGGTCAGCGAGCACTTGCGGGGCGCCCGCCGCTCCGGCGTGGAGCAGCGGCACGAGACTGTCGCCCTCGATCCCCGGTCCCGGTTCACCGCCCGCGATCTCGATCAGCGTCGGCAGGAGGTCCGCCTGCTGGACCGGCAGCCCTACGCGGCGACCCTCGGTCTGCCCCGGCAGGTGGATGAGAAACGGGATGTCCAGCACCTCGCGGTGAAGGTCCCAGGCGTGGCCGAAGACGCCGCGCTCCTCGAACGCTTCACCGTGGTCCGCGATGACGGCGACGAGGGGGTCACGACCCCGCCGGTCCATCTCGCTCTGGAACTCCCCGAAGACGTGATCGTTCCACGCGATCTCCCCGTCGTAGAGCAGGAACAGCTTCTCCACCATGTCCGGCGTCGAGGTTGCCTCCTTGCTGCTCAACGCCCTCAGGTGGGCCACCGAACCCAGTTCGGGATCGTCGACTCCGGCCGCGAACCGGC
>JAGWAG010000104.1:4835-12240 GCA_021296535.1 Acidobacteriota bacterium
GACCGCGGCGTACTCGAAGCGGTCGAACCCCTGCGCGAACCCCGTATCGGCGGTCACGTTCGCGTTCGCCGAGAAGCCCGCCGTGGCATAGCCGAGTTCCCGCAAACGCTCCGGCAGGGTGGCGAAGGACTCCTCCATGCCATGGCTCAACTCCCGGATGCCGTGGCGCTCGGGCCCCACGCCCGTGAGCAGGGTGGCCACGGTCGGACGGGTCCACGAGGACTGCGCGATCGCCCGCTCGAACACGGTGGAGCGTTCCGCCAGGGCGTCGAAGTTCGGCGACACCGGACGCTCGTGGCCATGGAAGCCGAGCCGGTCGACCCGCAACGTGTCGACGATCCAGAGCAGGATGGAGTCCGGTCGCCGTTCAACGCCCGGCGAAGACGGCGCCGGGACTCCAGGCTCTTCGAGAGACGGCCCTTCGGCAACCCGATCCGGCGGTGGCGAGCCGCGCTGGTCCGCGGTCAGCCGGGGCCCGCGCAGGACGACGCCCGCCTCCTCGCCACTGGAAGCGGCCGCTCCGCCCGCCGCGCGCAACGTCAGTCGAGCCGGTCGGACGGTCGCGAGCCAATCGCCGGCGGCCGTCTCCGTCCCCTGAACTCCCACGGGTGGCATGGGCAGGGGCAGAGGCGGAACGGACTCCTGGGTGATCGAAGCGGTCACCGGGGCCGCACCCTCGACCTCCCATACCACGTCGAGGCTGCTGACGCCCCGGGGAGCGCTGCCCTCCCACCGCAGCTCAAGGTCCTGCGCGGGTTCCAGGAAGAAGGAAACCTCGCTCGCCGCCGCTATCCAGAGTGTGTCGCCCTCGCCGCGCGCCTCGCCGGCCATCGGACCGTCCCCCAACGCGATCCAGTCGCAGGCAAAGGACAGCTTTCTCGAGTGCCTGGGCGCCGGGCCCGCCTGTCCCGTCCTCTCGGGCCGCCCGAAGTACGCCGGGACGAGCGCAAGCCGGTGACTGCCCGGAGTCGCCCGCTCCGCCGGTACGACGAATCCGCCTTCCGAGAAGCCGGCCTCGAGCCGCAGGGAGGCAACCTCCACGCCATCCCAGAGGACATCCACAATCTGCGCCGGCGCACCCGGATAGCGGAACGCGCGGCACCGCATCCGAACCTCCAGGTCCCGCGCCCACGCCAGAAACACCCCGACCTCCGAACGCGGCCCGACCGCCCACACGAACGTGGCGCCCCTCGGATCGGTTTCGTTCCAGGACCAGCCGCCGACCAGCGCAGCCGCCGCTGAAGGCGTTCCCAGGTCGACCAGCCGCCGCTCCCGTCTGACTTCGGCGTATCGGAACTCCGATACGAGATCAACGACCTCGACCGGCACCGGCGCCGGGCCACATGCCACGATCAGGAAGCCAGCGACTGGCAACACCACCGCGAATGCCCGCCACTTCACCTCAGTAGTGCCGGTTAGCTGATCTCGCCCGCCTGACGCGCCCGGTCGAGGACGCGCTCGGCGCGGTGCAGGTGCGGAGCGTCGACCATCTGGCCTTCATGGCGGAAGGCCATGCGGCCCCGGGCCTGGTTCTCGGCGAACGCGGCAACAAGGGCGGCGGCGGAAGCGACCTCCTCCTCGCTCGGCGTGAAAACCTCGTTGACGATCGGTATCTGGTTCGGGTGGATCGTCATCTTGCCCTCGAAGCCCATCCAGGCCGCGCGCTGGCAGTCCTGGCGCAAACCGTCCAGGTCGCCGATGTCGACGAAGACGCTGTCGATCGGCTGCGCGCCGCCGGCTCGCGCCGCGAGCAGGGTCATCGACCTGCAGTAGCGGAACACGTCGAGGTACTCGCCGCGCTCGTCGCGGCGCCGGCTCGCGCCGATAGATACCGACAGATCCTCGGCGCCCCAGGTCAGCGCGGACACCCGCGTGGTCGCGGTCAGGTGGGCGAGATTGAGCGCCCCGCCCGCCGTCTCGGTCGCGATCAGGATGAGAGCGATGCCGCCCAGGTCGTGACCATGGGCCAGCTCCAGTTGCGCGACGAGCCGGTCCACCCGCAGCACATCGTCGACGCCGCTGACCTTGGGCACGACGTAGGCATCCGGCGGATGCTCCATCGTGACTTCGACGTCCTCCCGGCCCCATTGGCTCATCAGGTCGTTGATCCGCACCGCGCGCTCCTTGCCGCCGAAGTCCGTCGCCTTCAGCCAGCCGGCGACCTCACGGCGCACGTCCTCCTTGCGGTCCGGGGTCACCGCGTCCTCGAGGTCGAGGATCAGTGTGTCCGCCGCGAGGCCCAGGGACTTTGCGAGCATCCGCTCGTTGCCGCCGGGAACGAAGTGGACGGCGCGCCGGAGACGGGCGCTGCTCACGAGGCCACTCTCGCAGCGCCTTCGATCTCCAGCCCGACCCGGCGCAGGCCCTCGGCGAAGGGCCCAGGCTCAAGCCCGAGACCGAAGCGCAGATAGCCAGGCATGCCGGCCCAACGGCCCGCCACAAGCAGCACACTGCGGTTCCGGCGCAGCCGCTCGGCAAAGCCCGCGCAGTCGGCAAGGCGGCCGTTCTCGAAGAACGGTGCGAAGGCAAAGGCGCCGGCGCGCGGCTCTCGATATGCGAGCGCGCCGTTCTGACAGCCGGTCCAGTCGCGGAAGCTCTCCCGATTGGTGCGCATCATCCGCCGCGCACGTTCGAACAACCGCTCCTGGTTCGACGCCTCGGTAGCGAAGCGGGCGATCGCGTCCGAAAGCGCCCCGGGAGCGATCGTCGTGAAATCGCGCCGCGACCAGCAGCGCTCGATGAACTCAGGCGGACCAACCATCCAGCCGAGGCGGGTGCCCGGCAGCCCGTAGGCCTTGGACAGACTCGACACGGCGATCACCCGCTCGCCGCGGCCCCACATACCGGGCGCCTCGTCGCCCGGCAAGAGATCGTGCACGGCGCCGCGGTAAACCTCGTCCGAGAGCACCCAGGCGCCGACCCGGTCCGCTGCCGCGGCGATGCGGTCCAGTTCGGATTGCGTGAACACATGTCCGGTCGGGTTGTTCGGATGGCTCAGGTAGATGAGCTTCGTCCGCGCCCCGACGGCGGCCTCGAACGCCTCCCAGTCCAGCGACCAACTCGATTCGTCGGCGCCGGGGAGGAGGGGGACATCCCTGACCAACGCGCCGAGACCACGGGCGGCCAACCCCACCTGCAGGTAGTTCGGCACGATCGCCACGACCTCGTCCCCCGGCTCGACGAGCACCTGCACGGCCACATAGTTCGCCTCGGACGAGCCGGTCGTCACCAGTAGATGCTCGATCGTCGCTCCCGAGTAGTGGCCGGCAAGTTGCGACCGCAACTCCGGTGTGCCGTTCGACTGGATGTACTCGAGCGGCACGCCGTGGAGCCGATCCAGATCGAGCCCCAGCGCCGCCAGACCGTCGAGCGTCAGCGGGTCGACGCCGCTCTCGCTCAGGTTGATGTCCACCTTGTGCTCCCAGAGCGACTGCTGCCGCTCCAGTTCGAAGGTCTCCATCTCCATTGCGCCACTCCCCCAGTGCCGGATCTGTTCGTCGGCAGGCGCCGCAGTATGCCACCGCTCCGTCAGGATAGGAGTCGTGCCACGGCTCCTGCTTCGCCTTCTCGCCGCCGTCCACCTGGTCGCCTTCGTCTCGCTCTGGGTCCAGATCGACGGTCTCGTGGGGTCGCGCGGCATTCTCCCGGCAAAGGAGTTCTTCACCTACCTCGAACGGGCACTCGGCGCCGGACCACTCGAACGGTTCGCGAACGCACCCTCGCTGCTCTGGGTTTCCTCCAGCGACGCGGCGCTTCACGCTCTCTGCGCGGCCGGCGTCCTGCTGTCGCTGCTGGCACTCGCCGGCATGGTGACCGCGCCCGTCTTCGGAGCGCTGTGGCTCTGCTACCTGTCCCTGGTCTGGGGCGGCCAGACCTTTCTCGCCTTCCAGTGGGACACGCTGCTGCTCGAGGCAACGGTCTGCGGCGTTGTGCTCGCGCCCCTGGGTTGGCCGTTTCGAAGGCCGCCGGGAGTGCCGCCTGGTGCCGGGTCGCGACTGCGGTCGTTCACGGCCTCCGTCCGCTCCGCCTTCCAGGTCGCTCCGGTAGCCACAGCCGGCCGGCCCGGTCTGTGGCTCTTCCGCCTCCTGGTGGTCAAGCTGATGTTCCTCTCCGGCGCGGTCAAGCTGCTCAGTCTCGATTCGACATGGTGGCAACTGACCGCACTCGACGTGCACTACCTGACCCAGCCACTGCCGGTCACGGCAAGCTGGTACGCTCACCACCTCCCGGACTGGTTCCACCGCCTTTCGGTCGCGATCATGTTCGCGGTCGAGCTGGTCGTGCCCTGGTGCCTGTTCTGGCGCCGCCTGCGACGGCCCGGCGTGTGGCTGCTGCTCGCACTCCAGTTGCTGATCGCGGCCACCGGCAACTACGGCTTCTTCAACCTGCTGACCGCCGTGCTCTGCCTGTCCTGGCTCGACCGTTTGCCCCTTGCGGGTCCGTCGCGATTCGGAGACCCGCCAGCCGGGAGCGCAGCCGATCCCAAGCGCCTCGCCGGCGGCGCCGGAACACGGTTCCGCTGGCTTGCCGCCGCGACGATCCTGCTGCTCAGCCTCTCGGTCACGGCCCGCGAACTGACCCGCTCGTTACCGCGTGGACCGGACGCTCCCCGGCGGGCGGTCGCCGTGGCCAACCTCGTGGACCGGGTCCTGGTCGATCCGGCGGCGCCCCTGCTGCGCACGATCGCACCCTTCCGCTCGATCAACGGCTACGGTCTCTTCCGCGCGATGACGACCTCGCGACCCGAGATCGTGGTCGAGGCGAGCGCCGACGGCGTCATCTGGAACGAACTCGTCTTCCGCTTCAAGCCCGGCGACCCCAAGCGGCCGCCGCGCGCCGCCCAGCCCCACATGCCCCGGCTCGACTGGCAGATGTGGTTCGCGGCCCTCGATCCGGAGCGAGCCGACTGGCTCGGATCGTTCGTCGCGCGGCTGTTCGAGGGCGAACCGGCGGTTCTGGGGTTGCTCGGGGAAGCCAGCCGCCAGGGCGAATCGCCTGGTTTCGTGCGACTCCGCCTCTACGACTACGCGTTCAGCGAACCCGGCGCAGACGCCGGCAACGGAGCGGCTGGCGGACCAGCCGTTTGGTGGCGTCGTGAGTTCCTCTACGATCTAACTCCTGTGCTCGTGCGAGAAGCCTTCGTCCAGGATCCTGGCAACGGAAGTCCTCGATGAGTTCCTCGACCACTCCTGTCGTCCGCCCCTACAGATGAAGCTGCTCCAGTCACTCACATCGAACCGGAACGGCAATGCGAGGACAAGCCAGATCCCTGCCGCCTGGCGGCCTACCTGGACAGGCAGATCCTCTTCGAGGATCTCGTGTCCGATCTCGACCTCTGGCTGGAGCAGAACGAAGAGGGGCTGATGCTCCGGTTCTACCGCTACATCGTGACGCAGGCCACTTCCTAGAGCCGGATCGGTCGCGCTACGGCAGCGCGTGGTCCGACGGCATGACGCCGACCGCCTGACTCCCGAAGCCGTACTCGCCCACGATCCCCACATCGCTCAGCTCCGGGATCCGGTCCTCCATGCCGAGGCCCCAATACACGGCGTTGACGATCAGGCGGCGCAGTCCCTCGCTCTCGAAGTCCGTCGAGGAGCCCATCGTTGTCGTGAACACCCGCGAGGCCTTGCCGCCGCTGCCCGTGTACGAGCGAGTCCACGCCAGCGGCTCCATCGGGTCGTTCTTCGCTCCCTCGACCGGCGGGTCGTTCGGTGTCATGCCGGCCAGCACCGCTCCGTGCAGCAACACGTCGGCGTCGTCACCGAGGTTTTCCACGCCGTAGACGTCCGTCGGCCCCCAGACATCGGTCACTCCGCGCAGGATCGGATGGTCGGCGGCGCCGGGGGCGATGACGCCACGGGTGCTTTCCCGACCGTGGCGACCGTGGTGGTTGATCCACGTCTCTCCGAGCACCTGCTGCCCGAACCCGCCCGGCCAGGCCTCGCTGCGGAAGCTCCAGTGCGCGTATGGACTGTCCGGGCTGCGCTGGTAGGAGAAGGCGTGGGTAGCGGTTCGCAGGCCGATGATCGGCCGCCCCGATTCGACGTAGTCGACGATGTGCTTCATCTGCTCGTCGGGGAGTTCCCGGAACCGCGTCGCGATGACCATCAGGTCGGCGTCAGCCAGAGCCCCGAGACCCGGAATGTTCGTCTGCTCTTCCGGATCGATCGCTCCGGTCTCCGCGTCGATCGAGAACAGCACGACGCATTCGAAGCCGTGTCGCACGGAGAGCACCTTGCCCAGCATCGGCAGCGCCTCTTCCGAACGGTACTCCTCGTCGCCGGCGATCAGGACGACCTTGCGCCCGGCGCCGGGGCCGTCGCCTCCGGGGTAGGTCACCCACTGCTGTTCGCTGCTGAATGCCGGCCCGTGCAGGAAGGGCAAGAGCAAGGCGCACAAGGCCAACCCGGCGGGAAGAAGACGATCCACTCTCATTCCTGAAACCTCCGAGATCAGCGTAGCACCGAGAACCTGTCTGCCTCTCGCAAGCGAGTTGGCGCTACCTCCCGCGTCCCCTACACTCGGCGCCTACGTTCAACAGCCGGCTCCGTACGCCTCAGGAGAGCGAAATGAAGAGACAGCCCCATCACCTTGCCTTCTTCGTCGGTGTGCTCCTCGTCGCGACCGGCAGCACGGAGGCACAAGACTTGAAGACGGAATTCCTCGGTTCGCAGCAGGGCTTCTCCCACATCGCCAAAACGACCGCGGGCGGCGTCACCACGATCCTCGTCTCCGGCCAGATCGGCTGGGCCGACGGTGCAGAGGCGCCCGCGGCCACTCTCTCCGAGCAGGCCGAAATCGCCTTCGCAAACGTCGTCAAGCGCCTGGAGCAGGCCGGCGCCACCGCCGAAGACCTCGTGAAGACGACCGTCTTCATCAAGGACATCGATCCCGACAAGGTCCACCAGGTCGGCCGCGCTCAGGCCAAGGTGCTGCAACTCGACCCGCCGCGCGCTGCGACCTGGGTCGGCGTCACGGGACTGGTGTACCCGTCGTTGTTGATTGAGGTCGAGGCGACGGCGGTGTTGGCGGCGGAGTAGGAGGTTGTGCCGGCCTTCGGCCGGCGCGTTTCTTTCCGCCGCCTGCGGCGGCAAGCGGACCAGAAGGTCCGCGCACCCAGAGATACGCCCTGCCTTGGCGACGCTCTCTACTGCAAGTGTTGCCGCCGTAGGCGGCACAAGATAAGCGCCGCCGGCCGGAGGCCGGCGACCGCATTGCAGGCGGCACACAAGGGAGACGGGATTCGCTGGCCGAGACGCGCTTCTTCGCGCGCTCCACACGCGAAACGCACGCCGAACGCCGAATCCCGTCTCCCGCTCCACGCCGGCGCTCCGCGCGACCTGAGCCATGCACAGGGATTCGCTGGCCGAGACGCGCTTCTTCGCGCGCTCCGCGCGCGAAA
>JAGWAG010000104.1:12267-20252 GCA_021296535.1 Acidobacteriota bacterium
TCCGCGCGACCTGAGCCATGCACAGGGATTCGCTGGCCGAGACGCGCTTCTTCGCGCGCTCCGCGCGCGAAACGCGCGCCGAACGCCGAATCCCGTCTCCCGCTCCACGCCGGCGCTCCGCGCGGCGTGGAGCGGGAGACGGGATTCGAACCCGCGACCAACAGCTTGGAAGGCTGTGACTCTACCCCTGAGTTACTCCCGCGAACCCCGCCGAGGCCAGGAAGGTGGTGGAGGCGGATGGATTCGAACCATCGTAGGGCTTTGCCCGACAGATTTACAGTCTGTTGCCTTTGACCGCTCGGCCACACCTCCGGCAACTTCCCCCGTGGAGCCGGCACCCGGACTCGAACCGAGGACCTACTGCTTACAAGGCAGTTGCTCTACCAACTGAGCTATGCCGGCCCTCGCCACCGAGATACTTGGGCACCATGGCGGCGCCACGGCGACGCCGGAGTCTACGCCACGCCCTACGGCCTGACAAGACGCTGGCGCACCGCCTCGTACAGCAGTGCCGCCGCCGCGGTAGAGAGGTTCAGCGACTCTACGCGGCCCCGCATCGGCAGACCGAGAAGGCCATCGCAGAGGCCTCTCGTCCGGCGCCGCAGGCCGCGCGCCTCGCCGCCGATGCAGAGAACGATCGGGCCGCTCAGGTCGACCGTCCACGGTGGGTCACCCGTACCGTCGGCTCCGTAGACCCAGAAACCGTCACTCTTGAGGCGCTCGATTTCCTGGCCGCTGTTCACGATCCGCTCGACGTCAAGCCAGTCGACCGCGCCCGCGGCGGTCTGGGCGACCGCGGCGGAAACCGGCGCCGCGCCGCGGTCACGGATCAGAACACGTCCGACCCCCGCGCCCTCGCACACACGCAGCAGAGCACCCAGGTTCCGCGGATCCTGCACGTCCTCGACCAGCACGACGAGCTGCGAATCGGCCGCGGCGACCGCGGATTCATCCCGATGCCCGGACGCCAGGACCGCCGCGAAGCCGCGCGTCGGCGCTGGTTCGAGCCCCGCCGCTTCGAGTCGCGTTCGCAGTTCAGCGGCGGCCACGCTTCGAACCGGCACGCGGTGGCGCGCGCACAGGCTCTCGATTGTCCGCCGGCGCTGCCCCGCCGCCCTTGAGATGACGACTTCGGCGACCTGGTGCGGGTGGCTGCGCAGGATCTCGCGTACCGGCTGGAACCCGAGCCGCCAGTCCACACCGGGAGCCGGCTCCGAGACACCGCGGCGATCTCCCTGCCCGCTCATGTGCGCCGCCGCTCGACCAGCACGACGGCCTCGGCCGCCATGCCCTCGCCTCGACCGAAAGGGCCCAACCCTTCGTGGGTCGTGGCCTTGAAGTTCATCCGCGCGGGATCGAGTCCAAGCAGGCGCGCCACATGCTCCTCGATCACCGTGCGGTAGGGCGCCATCCGCGGCCGCTCGGCGATCAGCGTCACGTCGCAGTTGCGGACCGCGAACCCGTGCTCGCGAACCAGCTCGACGATCCGCCGGAGCAGGTCCGAGCTGTCGGCCCCCCGCCACGCGTCGTCAGACGGCGGAAAGTGCACTCCCAGATCGCCGAGCCCCGCGGCCCCGAGCAGGGCGTCGCCAATCGCATGGAGCACCACGTCGGCATCGCTGTGACCATCCAGACCGGTCTCGTGGGCAATGCGCTGTCCGCCGAGAGTCAGGGGCCGGCCGGCGACCAGCCGGTGCACGTCGTAGCCGTGGCCGATCGCTGTCTCGAGTTCGTTCGAGGTTCGGTGTTCGGATCGAAGCAGCCCCTCTGAGCCAAGAAGAGCCGCGATCGCGGGCAGATCGGAGGGACCGGTCAGTTTCGGATTCGGGTGGGACGCCGCAACAGCGGCAATCGAGTCCGGTTCGAACAGGCTGCTCTCATCGCTCACCTCCAGGCTTTGCCGCTCCGCACGCTCGAGCGCCTCGCGGAGGTCCGCGGCCCGAAACACCTGGGGCGTCTCGGCTCGGAACAAACCGGAGCGGGCGACCGTTGCGCCGAGCCGGCCGGATTCAACCGTCTTCAGCGTGTCGCTCACCGGGCGTCCGAGGACCGCTCCCACGCCGCCGCTCCCGGCCGCCGCCTGGACGACCGCCTCAAGATCGACCGCGCTCAGACAGGGACGGGCGCCGTCGTGAACGGCCACCCAGTCCGACGGTTCCGCGGCGGCCGCCGCCAGAGCGGCCGCTACCGAATCCTGGCGGCGCCGGCCACCTTCCACCGTGGCGACCGGAACTTCGGGCCGCGGCGCAACTTCCTCTGCCAGCATTTCCCGGGTCTCCCTGGCGCGCCCCGCCGGAACCGCGACGACCACCCGGTCGACGACCGGAACGGCTACGAGCCGCTCGACCGTCCAGGCCAGTAGCGGACGGTCCAGGAGCAGGGAGAACTGCTTCGGCTGATCGCCACCGAACCGCGTACCCTCTCCGGCGGCCGGGACAATTGCGTGGACAGTCAAAGAAGCAATGCTCCTGGCACTACACCTCGAGGATGTCCTTCTCCTTGTTCGACAGCGCCTGGTTCACCAGCCCGATGTAGTGGTCATGGAGCCTCTGCATCTCATCGAACCCGCGGCGTTCGTCGTCCTGTGAAATCTCCTTGGCCTTCTCCATCCGCTTCAGCCGATCGTTGCCTTCGCGCCGCACGCCGCGCACGGCATTGCGGAACCGCTCCGCGATCTCGTGGGCACGCTTCACCATCTCCTTGCGCCGCTCCTCGGTCAGGGGAGGCACGGGGATACGGACGATCCTGCCGTCGTTGGAGGGATTCAGCCCCAGATCGGCTACCAGGATCGCACGCTCGATCGCGGCGATCTGGGTCGGATCGAACGGTTGCGCCACGAGCAGCGTGGCATCGGCGACGGACAGGCTCGCGAGTTGGTTGAGCGGCGTCGGCGTGCCGTAGTACTCGACCGTCACCCCGTCGAGCAGCGCGGTCGACGCTCGACCGGTCCGCAGTGTCTTCAGCTCCTCATGAAGGTGGTCGACGCCATCCTTCATCTTGATCTCCATCTCCAAGAACAGCTCTTGCATAGGCCTCCCTGCCTCCTCGTGCGGCTGCAACTCTAGCTCTAGCAGCTTGCGCGGGGCTCACTTGACCAGGGAACCGACCCGCTCGCCCAGGACCACCCGCAGGATGTTGCCCTCCACACCGAGATCGAAGACCGCGATCGGCAGGTCGTTCTCCCGGCACAGGCTGATCGCGGCCGCGTCCATGATTCCCAGGTTGCGCTCCAGGACCTCCTGATAGGTCACCTCGGGCAGGCGTTTCGCATCGGCGTTCCGGCGCGGGTCGGCGCTGTACACGCCGTCGACCTGGGTTGCCTTGAGCAGAATCTCGGCCTGGACTTCGTTCGCGCGCAGGGCGGCGGCCGTGTCCGTCGTCAGGTAGGGGTTGCCGGTGCCGGCGCCGAAGATCACGACCCGGCCCTTCTCCAGGTGCCGGATCGCCCGTCGGCGAATGAACGGTTCGGCGACGCTGCGCATTTCGAGCGCCGTCTGCACCCGGGTCGGAACGCCGGTCTTCTCCAGCGCGTCCTGCATTGCGAGACTGTTGATCACGGTCGCCAGCATGCCCATGTAATCGCCGGTAGCCCGTTCGACGCCGCGATGGCTCGCCGCCAGACCGCGGATCACGTTGCCACCCCCGACCACGATGCCAATCTCCACGCCGAGTTCGAAGACACCCCGAATCTGCGCCGCGATCCTCGCCACGACGGCCTCGTCGATGCCGAACGGCTTGTCGCCCATCAGGGCTTCGCCCGACAGCTTGAGCAGGATGCGGCGGTACGCCGGCCTGGCGGCAGGGGCTTCGGTCATTCAGCGATCAGGACGGATCGGAAGCCGGTAGAACCGCCGCGGCGACGGTCGAATCGCCGCCGAGCTGGAACCTCGCGAAGCGGCAAATGCGCATGTTCTCGCCCAGCTTGGCGATCGCCGCCTTGAGCACGTCCTCGATCTTCTTGTCCGGGTCCTTGACGAAGGGCTGCTCCAGGAGGCAATTCTCGGCGAAGAACTTGCCCATCCGCCCCTCGACGATGCGCTCGACGATGTGTTCCGGCTTGCCCGACTCGAGCGCCTGCTCCCGGTGGATCTTCTTCTCCCGTTCGAGGACGTCCGCCGTCACCTCGTCGCGACCGACAAAACGGGGCTGGCTGGCGGCCACATGAAGCGAGAGATCGTGCGCCAACTGCTGGAAATCCGCCGTGCGAGCCACGAAGTCCGTCTCGCAGTTGATCTCGAGCAGCACGCCGATCTTGCCGCCGGCGTGGATGTAGGAGACGACGAGCCCGTCGCTGGTGGCGCGACCCGCCTTCTTGGCGGCCGAGGCCAGACCCTTCTTGCGTAGCGCATCGAGCGCCTCCTCCACGTCGCCGCCGGTCTCCACCAGGGCCCTCTTACAGTCCATCATGCCGGCGCCGGTCCGCTCCCGGAGTTCCTTGACCATTGCGACTGTCACTGCTTTGCTCATCGCTTCCTTCTCCCTAAAGGGGCCCCGGTTTCCTTGCCTCACCGGCCCCTGACTGGAACTTCACTAAACTGGCACGCCGGACGAAAGGACCGTCGGCGCTTCACCACAAACCTGCGTGATGGCTTACGCGCTATCGCTGGCCGCGGCAGGTTCCGCCGTCTCGGCGACCGGCTCAGCAGGCGCGGCCTGCCCTTCCGCGGCCGGAGTCTCGGCCGCCGCCGGAGTCTCCACCGCGGCCGGAGTCTCGGCCGCCGCCGGAGTCTCCACCGCGGCCGGCGTCTCGGCTGCCGCCAGAGTCTCACCCGCGGCCGGCTCAGCAACTTCGCCTTCAGCCTGGGCGGCGGCCGCGGGTTCTGCTTCCCCTTCGTCGCCCTTGCTCCAGACCGCGGCGCCCTCGATGTAGGAGTCGGCGATGCGACCGGCGAACAACCGAATCGTCCGAATCGCGTCGTCGTTGCCAGGAATCACGTGATCCACGAGTTCGGGGTCGCAGTTCGTATCCACGATGGCCACCACCGGGATGTTCAGCTTGTTCGCCTCCGCGATTGCGATGTGCTCGCGCCTCGGGTCGACGACGAACAGGGCGTCGGGGAGCCGTTCCATGTCCCGGATGCCGTCGAGGTTGCGGACCATCTTCTCGCGCTCGCGGTCCAGCCGCAGACGTTCCTTCTTGGTCAGCAGATTTTCCTCGTCGGCGAGCTTCTTCTCCGTCTCCTGAAGGCGCTCGACCGAGGCCCGGATCGTGACGAAGTTGGTCAGCGTACCGCCGAGCCAGCGATGGGTGACGTAGAACTGGCCGCAGCGCCGCGCCTCTTCCTCGATCGCATGCTGCGCCTGACGCTTGGTGCCGACGAACAGCAACCGCCGCCCCATGCGAGCCATGTGCTCGACATAGTCCGCCGCCTCGCGGAAGCGCAGAAGCGTCTGCTGAAGATCGATGATGTAGATGCCGTTACGGCGACCGAAGATGAAACCGCGCATCTTCGGATTCCAGCGCCTCGTCTGATGGCCGAAGTGGACACCCGCCTCCAGCATCTCCTTCATCGTGACTTGAGCCAAGAGACTCTCCCCGCTACCGCTTGCTGAACTGGAAGCGCGCACGCGCACCCTTTTGACCGTACTTCTTGCGTTCCTTCTTCCGCGGATCACGGGTCATGAACCCGGCCGCCTTGAGAGGTTCGCGGAACGTGGGTTCGAACTCGACGAGTGCACGAGAGAGGCCGTGCCGAATGGCGCCGGCTTGACCCGAACTGCCGCCGCCACGAACCGTGGCCGACATGTCGATTTCACCCTCTTTCTCGACTACCTGCAGAGGCTGGCGGACGATCATCTTCAGCACTTCGCTGCTGAAGTAGTCGTCCATCCCCATGCCGTTGACCGTCATCTCACCGCTACCGGCACGCAGGAACACGCGCGCCGTGGCCGTCTTGCGACGGCCGGTCCCGTAATTCGCTTCCGTACTCGCTTCCGTCAACTCGGACTCCCCTCGATCGCGATCGGCTCCGGCTGCTGCGCCGTATGCGGGTGGTCCGCGCCGGCATAGACCTTGAGCTTGCGCAGTTGTCGCCGGCCGAGGCGGTTCTTGGGCAACATGCCCCGCACCGCCAACTCGACGAGCCTGGTCGGCCTGCGGCCGCGCAGACGGCCCGCGGTCTCCGACTTGAGCTTGCCCGGCTGCCCGCTGTGGCGGTAGTAAATCTTCTTGTCGTCCTTGCCGCCGGTGAGAACCGCCTTCTCGGCGTTGACGATGACCACGAAGTCGCCGACGTCGATGTGGCGCGCATAGGTGGGCTTGTCCTTGCCCGTCAGGATGCGGGCGACCCGGGTGGCCAGGCGCCCAAGCGTCGCGCCTTCCGCGTCCACCACGTACCAGCGTCGCTCGATCTCCCCCACCTTGGGGCTGTACGTCGGGTTCGCCGTTCTTGCTCTGGCTATTGCAGTCATTCGTATTCCTACCCTGGCCGACCGGTCCGCCGGCACATCGTTGCGCGCAGCATGACGGAAGGAGCGGGCATACTCCTACCAAACCTCCTCGCGCAGAGGAACGGGGATCGTAGAGTCCCAACCAGGGCTTGTCAAGATGAGAGACGGTCGATGGCGTCGTATTCTCAGCGCCACGATGACGGCTTTACGGGTGGGACTCACCGGCGGCATCGCCAGCGGCAAGTCGACGGTCGGCGCCATGCTGGCCGGGATGGGCTGCGTCGTGACGGACGCGGACGCCCTGGTCGCGGATCTGTACCGGCCCGGCGAGCCGGGCGCTCAGGCAGTTGCCGATCTCTTCGGCCCGCGGATGCTGAAACCGGACGGATCGGTCGACAAGGAAACGCTGGGGCCGGCGGTCTTCGCCGACCCGGCCAGCCGCAAGCGGCTCGAACAGGCGATCCATCCCCTGGTCGGGCGGCGCTACCTGGAGATCCTGGAGTCGGCGGGCGACGGCGCCGTCGTCGTCTTCGAGGTGCCGCTCCTGGCCGAGACCGGCGGTCGCGGACGCTACGACGCCGTGGTCACCGTCGAGGCGCCGGCCGAACTCCGCCTCGACCGTGCCGTAGAGCGCGGACTTGACCGCGACCAGGCGGCGGCACGGATGGAGGCGCAGGCCCGGTCGAAGGACCGTCGCGCGGCGGCGGACTTCGTGATCGAGAACGCCGGCGGCCTCGACGAGCTGCGCGCCCAGGTCGAGGCCCTGTGTTCCGACTTGAAGCGACGCGCTCAGCGCTCCTGATCAGACCTCTTCCAGGCCATCGAGCGCCCGCAGGAACGCCCGCCAGGCGCGGCCGCGATGGCCGATCCGGTCCTTGACCTGTTCGCCGAGCTCCGCATAGGTCCGTTCGAGGCCATCGGGCTCGAAAACCGGATCCCAGCCGAATCCACCTTCGCCTCGCGGCGGCAGGACGAGCCGTCCGGCCGTCGCGCCCTCGGCGATCACCTTCCGGTCTCCGTCCAGGAGCATCAGCGCGCATCGCGCGACGACCCCGGGGTCGCCTGCGCGAATGGCAGCCTTCGCAATCCCCGCGTCACCGACCGCCTCCAGCATCCACTTGACCAGCGGACCCGGAAAGCCGTTCATGCAGGCCAGTTCCAGGACGACTGGCCGCTCGAGCCGCTGCCAGGCAGCCTCCGCCTTGTGCCGCAGCACCTCGATCAGGTCGCCCGACTGGATCTCCGGCAGATCGATCGCCGCCGTCTCCAGCCGGCGGCCGACGATCCGCTCCGCCTCGCGCCGCTTGTTCGCGTTGCCGGTGACCAGCACCCACGGTCGCCGGCCGGCATTCCCGCGGCTCACCGGCCGGCGCCTGGACGCATTGTGAATAAACGTGCGTCTTTGTGGTGTATTATTCGTCGCAAAAGAGCCAAGGGACAGGCAGTGTAGCCCGCCCCAAACGATCCGGCTCGACGGAGGATGTCTCCCATGCCTGAACACCTGATATCGATCGCTGACCTCGCGGAGGGCCAACTCGAGTCGATCCTCGAACTGGCCCTGCAACTCGAATCCGCGCCGCAAGCCCACCGCAACG
>JAGWAG010000105.1 GCA_021296535.1 Acidobacteriota bacterium
ACTCTGTCCGAGCTGTTCGAAGTCGACGTGCAGGTTGTCGAGCGAGACGGGTACTTCCAGGTGTTGCCCGGCTGACTGTGACGTCGGCTGCCGCCGAAGGCGGCCTTGAACGCGCCGGCCGCAGGCCGGACCTGACTGCTCCGAACGCGCTACGATGTCGGCGAATGGCCGCACAGCGACTGCCCGCCCTCGCGACTATCGCGCTGTTAGTCGCCGCAGTCCCGCTGGCCGCCACCGACAGTCCGGGCTGTTCTGCCGCCGCCTCCAGCGCGCTATCCACCGCACAACGGGGCACGAGCGTCGACCTGGAACTTCCCCACGGCGGCCTGACCCGCGGCTACCGCCTCCACCTGCCGGCCGGCTACGACGGTTCCGAGCCCATGCCGCTGTGGCTTCACCTCCACGGCTACACCGGCAGCGCCACGCACAGCGACGGCTGGTCGGGACTCTCGGAGCTCGCCGACCGCGAGGGCTTCGTCGAGGGCACGTCGTTCGAGGCGTCGATGGGGCGGCGGGACCAGAGCCGAGTCGCCCGGATCACCTCCTGGAACGACCTCGCCTGCAGCGCGCCTTTGAAGCCGGAAGAGCCCGCCTGCCGGGAGGACGCGAGCCCCTATCCATGCCCGCCGGAGTGCGGGACCTGCGGACCGTGCAACTGGTGCTCCTGCCACGACGATGTCGGCTACATCGCCGCGCTCATCGATCATCTCTCGGCCGAGCTCTGCCTCGACACGGACCGCGTCTTCGCTTCCGGCTACAGCAACGGCGGCATGTTCGTTCATCGCCTCGGCTGCGCCCTGGAGGACCGCCTGGCCGCCGTGGCTCCGATGCACGGCTACCTCGCGCGCGGGTTCAACTGCGCGGCCGGAGAGGCGGGGCCGTCCATGCTCCTGATCGGGGGCACTATCGACGGCTCGCATGCCGGCGACGGCTACATCTACACGTCTCAGGAGGGAGTGGCGGAGAAATGGGCCGAGACTCAGTCCTGTGCCGCGGACCCGGTGCAGGTTCAGACGCCGTGGGACGGACGCCGCGAGTTGACTTGCGTCGAGTACCCCGGCTGCGCCGGTGGCCGCACCGTCCGCAGTTGCTCCTGGGACGGTGCCCACGTCTGGCCGCGCGACGACGCCGGCAACTTCGGCGGCGAGCTGCTGTGGCGCTTCTTCAGCGAGGCGCAGCGCTAGGCCGCTAACGCTTCGAGTTCGGCCGGCTCCACTCCCAGCCGCTCGCCCGCGGCGACGATCTGACGCCAGGACGGCCCGATCGATGCGCATGGCCCGTTCGGGGTCTCCCGGCACGAGCACCGGCTCGTCCGCGTCTGCGGCCGGTGACGCCTTGACGTGGGCGACCAGGGCTGCGAGTTCGTGGTCCATCGCCGAACGTTCGATCAGCCTCTCGGGATCGAAGACAACCATGAACATGTTGTTGATGATCGTGCCCTCCATCCCGTGTTCGGGCTGGGCGGTACGGCCGCCGCTCATCATGCCGCCGAGGAGTTCGCAGAAGATCGCCAGGCCGTAACCCTTGTGGTCTCCGAAGGAGGTTAGGGCGCCCACCGGCTGGTTGAAGAGGACGCTGGGGTCGAGGGTCTGGCGTCCGCGGTGGTCGATCAGGGAGCCCGCGGGCACCTCCTCGCCCTTGTTGTGGGCAACCCGCGCCTTGCCGTGGGCGATCCGGCTCGTCGCCATGTCTAGGAGAACCGGTGGTTGCGTGTCGCTTCCCGGCAGCGCGAGGCACATCGGATTCGTCGAGTAGCGGGCATCCGTGCCCCGGTAGGGCGCGACCAGGGCCTGGTGGCCGACGACGTTGACGAAATGAATCGAGGCGAGGCCGGCGTCAGCCACCTGCTCGCCGTACGTGCCGATGCGCCCCAGGTGGTGGCAGTAGCGGACCGATGCCAGGACCACGCCGGTGCTCCGGCAGCGTTCGATCGTGGCCGCCGTCGCCTCGCGGCCGACGACCTGGCCGTAGCCCATGCCGCCGTCGAACATCATGATCGCGCCGTCGTCGCGGACCAGCTCGACCTTCTTGTTCGCGTGCAGGGTTCCGTTGCTGAGGCTCCGCTCGTAGGCGGGCAGCATGCCGACTCCGTGGCTGTCGTGCCCCGAGAGGTTCGCCAGCACGAGGTGGTCGGCGACGATGCGTGCCTCCTCCGGCTCGCTGCCGCCGGCTGCGAGGATCAAGGACGCCGCTTCGCGCAACGCCTGGGGATGGATTTCGATCGACTCCAAGGCTCCGTTCTCCTCTTTGCGCCGTCCACGGCGCGGAAGCGGCGATCCTAGCCCGCGGCCCTTTCGCCAACTCGCCGGGCGCCTCGAAGCCCCGCCGGTCGCGGGGAAGGTGTCTCGTGGACCGGTTGACGGTGGTCACCGCGACAGGGACGGTAAGCTGACGCACCGATGCGCCGCTGCCCAAGGTCTTCCATGGTGTCGTCCTGCGTGCTGCTCTTGATTGTTGTAGCGGTGCCCGGGCTCGCCCAACCGGCGCCCGACTCTGGCTGGATCGACCTGACCGCGGGCGGGCTCGAGGAGGGATGGACTCAGCTTGGAGGCGCCGCCGAGTACACGCTGGAGCACGGTGTCGTCGTGGGCACGGCGGTGATCGAGACGCCCAACTCCTTCCTGGCGACCGAGAAGGAGTACGGCGACTTCGCGCTCCAGTTGGAGTTCAAGATCGACGAGGGCCTGAACGCGGGGGTTCAGATCCGCAGTCACAGCGACCCGGCCTACCGGAATGGGATCGTGCACGGCTACCAGGTCGAGATCGACCCCAGCGAGCGGGCGTGGAGCGCCGGCGTCTACGACGAGGCGCGGCGCGGCTGGCTCTACCCGCTGGCGGCGAATCCGGCCGCGAGCCGGGCGTTTCGCCAGGGGGGGTGGAACCACCTCTACATCGAGGCGATCGGCCCCGAGATCCGGACCTGGCTCAACAACGTGCCGGCGACGTTTCTGATCGATGAGATGACTCCGAGCGGGTTCATCGCGCTCCAGGTTCACTCGGTGGGGCCGGAGCATGGCGGGTTGCAGGTCCGCTACCGGAACGTCTGGCTGCGAACGGAAGGCCTCACGCCAAGCGGCCGGTCGTTTTCCTACATCGTCGACACACGGCCGAACCGGCTGTCCGAAGCGGAGGCGGCGCTTGGCTGGGAGTTCCTCTTCGACGGCGAGAGCGTGGAGGCCTGGCGCGGCGCCCATCGGGAGGACTTCCCGGAGGCTGGCTGGGCGGTGCGGGACGGCGAACTCACTGTGCTCGCCTCGGAACCGGGCGCGGAGCGCGGCGGCGGCATCGTGACGCGCGAGGCGTTCTCGGCGTTCGAACTCCAGCTTGAGTTCAGGATGACCGAGGGCGCGAACAGCGGCATCAAGTACCTGGTCACCGAGGCCTATGACTCGGCTCCGGGTACGGCGGTCGCGTTCGAGTACCAGATCCTGGACGACCTGCGGCACCCGGACGCTCAGGCCGGCCTGAACGGAAATCGCACCCTGGCCTCGCTCTACGACCTGCTGCCGGCGACGAAGATCGGACGCTTCGTCAAGGGTCCGGGTCGCTTCAATCACGCCCGGATCGTGGTCCACGCGGACGGGCGGGTCGAGCACTGGCTCAACCACGTTCCGGTGCTGGAGTTCGACCGTAACTCGGCGGAACTCGCGGAGGCGATCGGAGAAAGCAAGTTCGCCGGCCGCGAGGGTTTCGGGCTGTGGCCCGAGGGGCGGATCCTGCTCCAGGACCACGGCGACGAGGTCGCGTTCCGCAGCATCAAGGTGCGCCGCCTCGACGAGGCGGAGTAGGGCCCCTCGTCGGCTGATGCGGGTTCGCCTCGCCTATGGCCGCAGCGGTCTCGAGATCGAGGTTCCGCGCCAGCGGACGACGGTCATCGAGCCTGTCCAGGCGCCGGCGCTCGCGGATCCCGATACGGCCCTGACCGCGGCGCTGCGCGCGCCGGTGGCGGGGCCCTCGCTTCGGGAACTGGCCAGGCCCGGTCAGACGGTTGCGATCTCGGTCTGCGACATCACGCGGGCTCAGCCGCGGCGGGAGATGGCCGGAGCGGTGCTGCGGGAGCTCGACGGCATCGTCAGGCCGGAGGACGTGACGATCCTGATCGCGACGGGTACGCACCGCGCGAACACGCCGGCGGAGCTGCGCGCGATGCTCGGCGACGAGATCCTCGGCTCCTGCCGCGTGATCAACCACGACGCCCGCGACGAGTCCTCACTCGTCGACATCGGCGAGAGCGGCAAGGGCGTTCCGACCCGTCTCTGCCGCCACTGGCTGGAGGCGGATCTCCGGATCACGACCGGCTTCGTCGAGCCGCACTTCTTCGCGGGTTTCTCGGGCGGCCCGAAGATGGTCGTTCCCGGCCTCGCCGGCCTCGACACCGTCCTAACCTTGCATGACGCCGTCCGCGTCGGCGACCCGCGCTCGACCTGGGGAATCATCGACGAGAACCCGCTCCACACCGACATCCGCGCGATCGCGGCGCGGCGCGAGGCGAAGCCGCACTTCAGCGTCGATGTGCTGCTGGACAGGCAGCAGAAGATTACGCACGTGTTCGCGGGCGAACTCTTCGAGATGCACGGCCGAGCCTGCGCGGCCGCGAAGCCCATCGCGATGCGGGAGACGTCGTCGTGACGACGAACTCCGGCTATCCCCTCGACCAGAATCTCTACCAGGCGGTCAAGGGGATGTCCGCCGCGGCGCAGGTCGTCAAAGGCGGCGGCACGATCCTCTGCGCGGCCGAGTGCAGCGATGGCATCCCCGATCATGGCCGCTACGCCGAGCTCCTCGGCCGCGGCGGCTCGCCGGAGGAGCTGCTCCAGCAGATCGAGGCAAGGCCTGTCACCGAACCGGATCAGTGGCAGGTACAGGTTCAGGCGATGATCCAGCGCCGCGCCCGGGTCCTCGTCAAGGCCGGCGGCCTGACTGCTGAGCAGCTTGCAGCCGCCCACTTCGAGCCGGCGCAGGACCTCGATGAGGCAATCGCCGAGTGCCTTGCAGCTCAGCCCGACGGACGCGTCTGCGTGCTGCCCGAGGGGCCGCAGACGATTCCGAAAGCCGACAAGAGAAAAGGCCTCCCCGTTTCCGGGGAGGCCCTTGATTCTCGCGGCCGCGGCCTCAGGCGCCGCGGCTTCTTTCGGTGTGGTCAGCCTAGAAGCTGAACCGGCCTCCGATCTGCAACTGACGCGGCCTCGTGGTCAGGTACGACGGGATCCCGAAGTCGTCGGGAACTTCGCCGTCCTCGATATCGCGCTGCCCGAAGCCGACGCCGAAGCTGTTCTGGTCGAACAGGTTGAAGGCCTCGACGAAGACATCGAGCCGCAAGCCGTCGCCGAAGCGGAAGAACTTGCCGAGCCGGACGTCGATCGTCTGGATCGACTCGTTCCTCTCCGTGTTGCGGCCAACCAGGACGCCGTTCATGACCGCATAGGGATCGGGGCAGTTCCAGCCCACTGAGCCGCACACTTCCCATTCGACTCCGCTGTCCACCAGGGTGTAGGGCGTACCGGACTGATAGTTCAGGATGCCCGAGATCTGGAAGTCGGCCGGCAACTGGACCATGCCGGTGACGACCAGGCGGTGCTTCACGTCGCGATTGGAAAGACCCCAGTCGTAGTCGAGGTTGCCGGTGTCGGAGATCGTGACGCCGGTGGCGGAGCGCTCGTTCGAGTCGGTGTCCCGATCCTTGCCCCAGGTGTAGTGGGCTCCGAACTGGTAACGGCCGGTGAAGCGCTTGTTCACCTTGAGCGTCACCGCCTGGTACTCGGAATCGCCGCGCGACTGCCGGACCAGAATCTCCGCGCACTCGGCGCCTTCGACCCCCGGACAGCCCTCGTTGCGGCCGTTCCACGTCGGACGGCCGTACTCGTCGTAGCCGCCGAAGACTCGGTTGAAGTCCGTGTTCCGCTGCAGGCCCGTCGCCTCGGCGTACACGACGTCGACGCCGGTGCTCCAGCCGGCGGCGAGTTCCCGCTCCCAGCCGACGCTGGCCCGCAGCGTCTGTGCATCGTCGAACTCGGGGTCCACGTAGGAGATCGCGGGGGTGATGCCCGGCGGCGGATTCTCGTTGTCGATCGGCGAGCCGAGCGGCACATAGCCATTCTCACCGGGACCGACGGTGATGCGGCCGTAGTTCGGCGGCACGCCGTTGGCCTGGACCTGGTTCGCGAACAGCAGCGTGGGCGTGCGACCGAAGAAGAAGCCGATGCCGCCGCGAAGGACGGACCGGCCCTCATCCTGGGCCAGGGCGAAACCGAAGCGGGGCGCCAGGTTCTCCGTGTCCGGGATCTGGCGGCCGTCCGGGTGCAGATGATCCAGACCGTCCGGGTTGTCCGTGGACGTGTAGCGGAGACCGTAGTTCATCGTCAGGTTGTCCCGCTTCAGGCTGTCCTGGCCGTAAAACGCCAGCGCGGCCTGGGTCTCGTCGTAGTTCGGGTAGGTCGAATCGCCGAACCAGATCCGGGCGGCGCTTGCCTCGTTGTTCAGGAAGTCCTCCGCGGACCGGAAGTCATAGCGGCCGTCCCGGCTGCCGGCGAAGAGCTGCGCCAGATCGTCCTTCGAGTAGTCGACACCGAACTTCATGTCGTGGGCGCCGAACAGGTAGGAGAAGTCGTTCTTGATCTGGAGCTGGGACTCTTCGACGAAGATCGGCAGGAAGTCGAACTTGCCGAGACTGTTGTAGTCATCGAACCGGAACCGAACCTGAGCCTCGATTGGCGTACCGACTCGGAGCGACAGGCGGTCCAGGTTGTCGTCGGCCGACTGGATGCGGAACTCGTTCACGCCGCGGCTGCCGACGACCGAGGTCATTGACGCGATGAAAGACAGGGTGTCCTCCGTCTTCAGCGACTCCTCGTCCAGGTAGTCGCTCGTTCGCTCGAAGTCGGTCCAGTTGGCCCGCAGGGTGATCAGGTTCGCATCGTTGATCTGGTGATCCAGCTTGCCGAACAGGATTTGGTTGCTCACCGAGCGAGTGAACAGACCGGTGGCGGAGCCGTCCGGGTTCCGGTCGAATCCGGTGACCAGATCGGCGAAGGCCGGCTCAGTCTGCGCCCGCAGCATGACCAGGTCGTACGTGCTGTAGTCGCCGGCGAAACCCAGCGATCGCGTGAACGGAATGTCCTGGTCCCGCTGGTCGATGCCGAAGTAGTAGTGGGTGCGATCGCGTTTGAACGGACCGCCGATCGAGACTCCGTAGTTCTGGGTGTCGAACGTGTCCACAGGCCGGGAGCCGTCATTGCCGCGATAGTCATCCAGCGGCGACGAGGGCAGATCCTCGGCCATGCTGTCATCGCGGAAGAAGGCGAATGCAGAACCCTTGATCTCGTTCGTGCCGGACTTGGTGACCACGTTGACGAAGGCGCCGCCGTGACGACCGTATTCGGCGGAGAAGCCGTTGGTTACGACCTGGAACTGGCGGACGGTGTCCTGCGCGATGATCAGGCCGTCGTTCTCCGTGGCTTCGCCGCCGCGGCCGTAGCCGAAGAAGGTGCTCTTGTTGTCTGCGCCGTCGACCGAGAGGCCGCTGTACATGCCGCGCTGGCCGGCGATGGTCAGGAAGCCTCGGGAAGTGTCGCGCTGGACGCCCGGAGTCAGAATCGCGAAGTCGGTGAAGTCGCGGCCGACGGTCGGCAGGCTCTCGATGGCGACCTCGTCGATGTAGTTCGCGGCGCCGGAGCGGCTGACCTCGATGATCGGCGCCTCGGAGGTCACGGTGATGACTTCGGACGACGACTCGACCTCGAGGGTCAGGTTGATGTCCTTGATCTGACCGACCAGGACCGAGATGTCGATCTGCTGGGTCGTCTGCATGCCGGCGAGCTCGGCGGACACCGTGTAGGTGCCGACCTGCAGCGCCTTGGCGCTGTAGAACCCGGTCGATGCCGGTGTCCTGGTTGGTCGCCGTGACCGTGGCGCCGGGAATCGGGTCACCCGCGACATCCGAGATGTTGCCCTCGATGGTGCCGGTGATGGTCTGGGCGAAGCCTGTGCCGGCCATCAGGAAGGCGCAGGTCGTTGCCAGGAGGATCGCAAGAAGACGTGCCCGTGGGCGGGTCCACTGCATGGTTGGTGTTCTCCTCTGTTTTTCTGAATGAGTGCCGTGAAACTCAAAGGCGAGTCCACCGGCGTGCGGTTCACACGTCGAAGGCTGTCTGACTAGGTTTGGCGGTGTGGTGGGGCGCTGCGGCGCGAGGCCACGAACGAAGAGGACTATAAAGGCCGCTTGTCCGCCCGTCAAAGGAGTGGCGGAGTAGTCCAAGAACTTGAATTCCGGGGGTTGTTCCGGTCATCCCGGCCTCACTCTGCGCAAGGGGCTTGAAGTTCTCGTGAAGTCTGGCTCACAGGGCGGACGGCAGGGGCAGATCCGTGCCCCCGGTCAGGTACTCGTCGATCCGGGCCGCGGCGCCGCGCCCCTCGCCTATCGCCCACACGATCAGGCTCTGGCCGCGGCGGCAGTCGCCTGCGGCGAAGACGCCCGGAATGGAGGTCGCGTACTGGCCGGGCTGGGCGGCGAAGTTGCTGCGCGGATCCGTGGCGAGCCCCAGTTGTTCGGCGAGAGTGCCCTCGGGACCGAGAAAACCCATGGCCAGCAGGACCAGGTCGGCCTCGAAAGTCTCCTCGGTGCCAGGCAGTTCCCTCATCAGGAAGTCCCCGGAGGCGTCCCGCTGCCAGGCGATGCGGACGGTCTCGATGCCCGCGACGTTGCCGGCGCCGTCGTCCACGAAGCGCTTCGAGAGGACGGAGAAGACCCGCGGGTCGGCGCCGAAGCGGGCTGCGGCCTCCGCGTGGGCGTACTCGACTCGGAAGATGCGCGGCCATTCCGGCCACGGGTTGTCCGGCGCGCGTGCCTCTGGCGGCCGGTCCAGGAGCTCGAAGTTGACCATCGAGGCGCAGCCGTGCCGGGTCGCGGTCGCGATGCAGTCGGCGCCCGTGTCGCCGCCGCCGATCACGATGACGTTCTTGCCCGCGGCGTCGATGGGCGGCTCGATCATCCCCACGCCGTCGCTGGGCAGTTCGGCGTCCAGGAGCGCCCGTGTGTGCTCGGTCAGGAACTCCATCGCGAAGTGGATCCCTGAGAGTTCGCGGCCCGGAATCGGAAGATCGCGCGGGCGGGTCGCACCGCAGGCGAGCAGGATCGCGTCGAAGTCTCGCCGCAGGTCGGCGATGTCGACGTTGTGGCCGACGTGGGCGCCGGCGACGAACTCGATGCCCTCGGCTCGCATCAGGTCGATCCGGCGGTCTACGACCTCGCGCTTGTCCAGTTTCATGTTCGGTATGCCGTACATGAGCAGGCCGCCGATGCGGTCCTCGCGCTCGAAGACGGTGACCGAGTGCCCGACGCTGTTCAACTGGGCGGCGGCGGCGAGGCCCGCGGGGCCTGAGCCGACGATCGCGACGCTCTTGCCGGTCCGGGTCGCCGGCGGCCTGGGAACGATCCAGCCCTCCTCGAAGCCGCGGTCCACGATCGCGTTCTCGATGTTCTTGATCGTGACCGCGGGGTCCGTGATCCCGAGCACGCAGGCGCCCTCGCAGGGCGCGGGGCAGACCCGACCGGTGAACTCGGGAAAGTTGTTCGTCCGCTCCAGCCGTCGCAGCGCTTCACGCCAGCGGCCCTGGTAGACGAGGTCGTTCCACTCCGGGATCAGGTTGTCGATCGGGCAGCCGTCGTCGGACTGGCAGAAGGGCACGCCGCAGTCCATGCAGCGGGCGCCCTGCGTGGCGAGATGCGGCTCCGGAACGGGCTGCAGGAACTCGCCGTAGTGGCTCAGCCGGATCAGCGGATCCTGGTACGGAACCGCGGTCCGCGGGTACTCCTTGAAACCGGTGTCCTTGCCCATGAACCCGCGTGCCCTCCTCGCTTGCGGTGTTCCGTTTCGCCGACAGCCGGCGGCCTCAGGCCGCGGCCTCGGCCTTCTGCTCGGTCTGAACCTCGGCTTGCGCCTCGCGCTGCGCTTCCAGCACGCGCCGGTAATCGTGCGGCATGACCTGGATGAACTGGCGCCGCGCCTCGCTCCAGCGCTCCAGCAACCGGCGTGCGACGGTCGAGCCGGTGAACCGGGCGTGCCGGGCAACCAGTTGCCGCAGTTCGCGCAGGTACTCGTCTCCGACGGGTTCAAGCCCCACCATCTCGCTGTTGCAGTTCTCCGCCAGCGCTCCGCCCGGATCGTGAACCCAGGCGATGCCGCCGCTCATCCCGGCGGCGAAGTTGCGGCCCGTTGGCCCGAGGATCACCGCCCGGCCGCCGGTCATGTACTCGCAGCCGTGATCGCCGATCCCTTCGATCACCGCGCTGGCGCCCGAGTTGCGGACGCAGAATCGCTCGGCGGCGCGGCCGCGGAAGAACGCCTCGCCGCCGGTGGCGCCGTAGAGCGCCACGTTGCCGATCAGGACGTTCTCCTCGGCGGCGAAACGGGAACGCCGGGGCGGGTACAGGATGAGCCGTCCGCCGGACAGCCCCTTGCCGACGTAGTCGTTGCCGTCGCCCTCGAGTTCGATCGTGATGCCGGGGGCCAGGAAGGCGCCGAGGCTCTGGCCGGCGCTGCCAACCAGCGAGATGTGGATCGTGTCGTCGGCCAGACCGTGTTGGCCGCGTGCCTTCATCAGCTCGTGGCTGAGCATCGTGCCCACCGTGCGCTGGGTGTTTTCGATCGGCAGGTCGATCCGCACGCGGGCGCCGCTCTCAAGCGCCGGGCGTGCACGCTCGATCAGTTCGTTGTCGAGGGCGTACTCGAGCGCGTGGTCCTGCTTGATCGTCTTGGTCACGCCGACGTCCTCATGCCTCCTGACCGCCGGTTGCAGCACAGCCGACAGGTCGAGACCTTCCGTCTTCTCGTTCTGTACGGCCAGTTCGGAGCGGAACAGGTCGGTGCGTCCCACGAGTTCCTCGATCGTCGCCACGCCCAGCCGGGCCATGATCCCTCGCGCCTCCTCGGCGACCAGGAACAGGTAGTTGACCACCGACTCCGGGCTGCCCTCGAACTTCGCCCGCAGCTCCGGATCCTGGGTGGCGATGCCGACCGGGCAGGTGTTCAGGTGGCACTTGCGCATCATGATGCAGCCGAGCGTGATCAGCGGCGCGGTGGAGAAGCCGAACTCCTCCGCGCCCAGCATGCAGGCGACGACGACGTCGCGCCCGGTCTTGAGTTGGCCGTCGGTCTGGAGCGTGACCCGCGAACGCAGGTCGCTCAGCACGAGCGTCTGGTGGGTTTCCGCGATGCCGAGTTCCCAGGGCAGGCCGGCGTGCTTGATGCTGGTGAGCGGCGAGGCGCCGGTGCCGCCATCGTGGCCGGAGATCAGGATGTGGTCGGCATGGCCCTTGGCGACGCCGGCGGCGACCGTGCCGACGCCGACCTCGGAGACCAGCTTCACGCTGATTCGGGAACCCGGGTTCGAGTTCTTCAGATCGTGGATGAGCTGTTTCAGATCTTCGATCGAGTAGATGTCGTGGTGGGGCGGGGGCGAGATGAGTCCGACGCCGGGCGTGGAGTACCGGGTCCGCGCGATGATCTCGTCGACCTTGTGGCCGGGTAGTTCGCCGCCCTCGCCCGGCTTGGCGCCCTGGGCGATCTTGATCTGCAGTTCGTCCGAGTTCGTCAGGTACCAGGAGGTCACGCCGAATCGCCCGGAGGCGACCTGCTTGATCGCGGAGCGCCGGCTGTCGCCGTTCGCGTCTGGTGTGAAGCGTTCCGGGTCCTCGCCGCCCTCGCCGGTGTTGCTCTTGCCTCCGAGACGGTTCATCGCCACCGCCAGCATCTCGTGGCTCTCGGCCGAGATCGAGCCGAAGCTCATCGCGCCGGTGCAGAAACGCTTGACGATTTCGCTCGCGGGTTCCACGGCGTCGAGTGGCAGGGGCGCGGTGTCGGTGCGGAACTGGAGCAGGCCGCGGAGCGAGCACGTCCTCGTCGTGTCCTCGTTGGCCAGCCGGGCGAACTGCTCGTACGCCTCGGTGCTGTTCGTGCGGGCCGCATGCTGGAGCCGGGAGATCATCGGCGGGTCCCACATGTGGCGCTCGCCGCCGGCGCGCCAGTGGTAGTCGCCCGGATTCGGCAGATCGGCAACCCGGTCGTGGTCACAGGCAGGGAAGCCCTTCGCGTGGCGGCGGAGGGCGTCCTTGGCCAGCCGCATGAGACCTGCGCCCTCGATCCGGCTCGCGGTGCCGACGAAGCAGCGGTCGATGACTTCGCTCGACAGGCCTACGGCCTCGAAGATCTGTGCGCCCTTGTAGCTCTGCAGGGTGGAGATGCCCATCTTGGCCATCACCTTGAGCATCCCCTTCCCGACCCCCTTGCGATAGCGGTCGACGACCGCCTGGTCATCCGGTGCCGCTGGCAGCCGGCCCTGGCGGCGCGCCTGCCAGAGCGCTTCGAAGGTCAGGTAGGGGTTGATCGCGTCCGCGCCATAGCCCACGAGCAGGCAGTGGTGGTGGACCTCCCGCGCCTCGCCGGTTTCGAGCAGCAGGCCGACCCGGGTGCGCTTGATCGTTTTCAGCAGGTGATGGTGGACGGCGCCGCAGGCGAGCAGGGTGGGCACGGCAACCCGGTCGGGGCCGGCCGCCCGGTCGGAGAGTGCGATGAAGCTGCAGCCGTCGTCGACGGCCTGCTCGGCCTCCCGGCAGAGCCGGTCGAGCGCGCTGCCGAGGCCTTCGGCGCCCTCGGCGCCCGTCCAGGTGGCGTCGAGCGTGCGGCACGAGAAGCCGGCGTCGCCCGCATTCGTCAGGGCTGCGAACTCCCGGTTGCTCAGGATCGGGTGCGGCAGGCGGACACGCCGGCAGTGCTCCGCCGTCGTCTCGAGCAGATTGCGTTCCGGGCCGATCGTGCACTCGAGCGACATGACGACTTCCTCGCGGATCGAGTCGATCGCCGGATTCGTCACTTGGGCGAAGAGCTGCTTGAAGAAGTCGTAGACCGGGCGGTCCTGGTCGGAGAGGAACGCGAGCGCCGTGTCGTTACCCATCGAGCCGATGGGATCGCGCTGCTCTTCGATCAGGGGCCTCAGCATGAAGCGGAGGGTCTCGCCGGTGAAACCGAAGGCCTGCAGGCTGCGGGTCAGGCCGTCGCCACCCATCGTCGCCTGGTCGCTGGGAGCGTTGCCGTTGTCCTGGGCGGCCTCGACGAGGTCGGCAAGGTCGGTGCGGCGCTCCAGCCACTCGGCGTAGGGGCGCTCCGAGGCGATACTGGCCTTCAGTTCCTCGTCGGCGACGATGCGGCCGCGGTCGAAGTCGACCAGGAACATCCGGCCGGGCTTGAGCCGACCCTTGGTCAGAACGCGTTCGGGTTCGACCGGGACCACGCCCGCCTCGGAGGCCATGATGACCAGATCGTCGTCCGTGACGTAGTAGCGACTGGGACGGAGGCCGTTCCGGTCGAGAACGGCGCCGATGTAGCGGCCGTCGGTGAAGGCGATCGACGCCGGCCCGTCCCAGGGCTCCATCAGGCAGGAGTGGTAGTCGTAGAACGCCTTCTTCGTGGCGTCCATGTGCGGGTCGTTCTGCCATGCCTCCGGGATCATCATCATGACCGCCTCCTGGAGGGTGCGGCCGGAGAGCAGCAGGAACTCGAGCACGTTGTCGAAGCTGCCGGAGTCGGAGCAGTCGGGTTCGACAACGGGGAAGGCGAGCGGCAAGTCGTCGCCGAAGAGGTCGCTCTCCAGGACGCCCTCGCGAGCGTGCATCCAGTTCATGTTGCCGCGCAACGTGTTGATCTCGCCGTTGTGGCTCATGAACCGGTTCGGCTGGGCGCGGTCCCAGGACGGGAAGGTGTTCGTCGCGAACCGGGAGTGGACCATCGCCAGGTGCGATTCGTAGTCCGGTGCGGCCAGGTCGGAGAAGAACGGCACGAGCTGACCGGAGGTCAGCATGCCCTTGTAGATGATCACGCGGGTGGACAGCGAGCAGATGTAGAACATCTGCGCCTGCGCGAGGACGTCGCTGCCGCGCAGCCGGGTCGTCGCCTGTTTGCGGATCAGGTATAGCTCGCGCTCGAAGGCGTCCTGATCGAGCCCATCCGCCGCGCCGATGAAGAGTTGTTCGATGACCGGCATTGAGTCGATGGCGGTGGCGCCGATGTTCGCGGTCTCCGGGTGGGTCGGCACCGCGCGCCAGCCGATGAGACGTTGCCCGCGAGAGGCGACGATCTCCTCGACCGTTCGGCGGCACAACTCGCGTTCGGCGTCGTCCTGGGGCAGGAAGAAGACGCCCGCGGAGAAGGTGCCGGGCGCCCCGAGCTCGGTGCCGAACTCGTCCGCCGCGACGCGCCGCAGCAGCGCGTGTGGCAGCGCCGTCAGCATGCCGGCCCCGTCGCCGGTGTTCGGCTCGCAGCCGCAGGCGCCCCGATGGTCCATCTGGGTCAGCATGTGAGCGGCCTGCTGCATCAGCCGGTGGCTACGCTCGCCGCGCACATGGGCGATGAAGCCGACCCCGCAGGCGTCGTGCTCGTACGCCGGGTCGTAGAGTCCGACCTTGCCGGGACGGAGCTTCATGCCGCTTCTCCGTGCCGCTGCCCCAGTTCCTCGTCGACGGGCATTGGCCCCGCGTTCTCGACCAGGAACGTGGCAAAGTCCTCCGCCGCGGACCGCAGCTTGCGGCGGGCGTAGACGATGCCCACCGGCCGCTCGAGCACCGGTTCCAGGGGTACGGCCGCGAGCAGCCCGGCCCGGACCTCTGCCAGGAAGGTCCGCAGCGGCAGGATGGCCGCGTAGTCCGTCGCCTGCAACATGCTCTTGAACGTGTCGATGTTGTCCAGGCGTTGAGCGAACACCGGCTCGGCTCCATTGCGAGTGAGGTAGCTCCGGATGTGACGTGCCGCGGGGAGTTCGTGGGTGAAGTGGATCAACTCACGGCCGTCGAGGTCGGCTGCCCGGACTTGGCTCTCGCCCGCCAGCTCGTGGTGCACCCCGCAGGCGAGCCACATCCGCTCCTCCCTGAGCGGCCGCGACTGTAGGCCCGGCCACTGCTCGGGGTAGGAGACGATGCCGAAGTCGCACCGGCCCGTACGCGCCGATTCGGCGACAGCGGCGGGCGGTTCGTACTCGATCTGGACGTCCAGCTCGGGCCGGAGGCGCTGGAACTCGGTCCGCAACTGGTTCAGCAGCGCGATCCCCGCGGAGTAGATCGCGTGGACGCGGACGGCTCCGCCACGCTCGGGGGCGAGACGCGCGACGCTTCGCGCCAGGGCGTCGTAGCGCTCCACGAGTTGGCGGCCTTCGCTGGACACCAGCTCGCCCGTTTCGAGCGGTCGAGCAGCTTCGTGCCGAACAGCTCTTCCAGGTTCTGAATGCGCTGACTGACCGCCGACTGAGTGATGCCGTGAAGCTCGGCAGCCCGGCTGAAGCTGCGCAGATCGGCGACGTCGCAGAAGATCCTGAGCCCTTGCATCGTAAGAGCGAGAGCTTACATTAGGCTTGTCTCATGGAGCAACCGCCGAGCATTAGCGAAGCTGATGTTGGCGTACCCAGTTTCTGCTGCGCTCAGCCCAAACGCCAGTAGAAGACCGCCAGGTACGCCGCGAGCAACACCGCCACCCAAAGGGCCATCGACGCGGTGAGCCAGGAGCGGCCGAGCAGGCCCTGCGGGCCCAGATGACGCTGGGCGAGGGCGAGGGCGGTCGCGGCGAGGCGCCCGGTCACGGCGTAGCCGACCCGGTGGAGGGCGACGAAAGCCGTGGCCAGGCCGTCCCAGATGCGGAAGCCGACCCGCCGGTAGAACCAGTCGGCGTCCAGGTTCACCGAGCGCAGTTCGGGTGGGTAGAGGCCGGTGCGCATGAGCGTCGCAAAGGCCAGGGCCGAGAAGAACAGGAGCTGGCTCTGGGTGATGACGTGGGTCTTCGTGTAGACCTCGTAGTTCACTTGGTAGGGAAGCAGTTCGTAGAAGGGATTCGGGAGCCCGAAGAGCGACTGGGCAAGCGGAAACAGACCGATCGCCATGCTCGCCGCGGCGGCCAGGACCATCGCGACGAGCATCGACCGCGGCGCCTCCTTGCAGCGGATGCCGGAATCGTGGTGGAAGAAGGCGAAGAACGGGAGAACACGCCGGCGGAGGCGAACAGCAGAACGAGCCACAGCCAGAAGTAGTGCTCGTGGGCGGCCGCGCTCATGATCAGCGACTTCGTGGCGAAGGCCGAGAACAGCGGGAAGGCCGAGATCGAGGCGGCGCCGATGATGCAGAGCCCGGTCGTGATCGGCATCGACTTGTAGAGGCCGCCCAGGTCCGATCCGTTGACGTGGCCGACCCGGTAGAGCACGGCGCCCATCGCCATGAACAGCAGCCCCTTGAACAGGATGTCGGCGAACGCGTGGGCGACGGCGCCGTTGATCGCCAGCTCGGTGCCGATGCCGATACCGACGACCATGAAGCCGAGCTGGTTCGTCATGCTGTAGGCAAGCACGCGGCGCAGGTCGTTCTCTATCACCGCGAAGAAGATCGGGAACGCGGTCATCAGCCCGCCGATCCAGATCAGCTCGGACTGGCCGGGAAAGGCGCGCGCCAGGGCGTAGATCGCGAACTTGGTCGTGAAGGCCGACAGAAACACGGCCCCCGCGGGCGTCGACTCGGGGTAGGCGTCGATCAGCCAACTGTGGAGCAGGGGGAAGGCCGCCTTGAGTCCGAAGGCGAGCAGGATTAGGGTCGGCGCCAGGTTCGAGAAGCCGAGTCCGCCGTCCTCCAGGAGGCCGGTGAAATTGCGGAACTCGGCCCAGCCGGGCGCGGCGCCGAGTTCGTGGCGCAGCAGGACGATGCCAGCCAGCAGCAGCACCCCCGAAACCATCTGCATGCCGAGGTAGCGCAGGCCGGCGGCCAGAGCCCGGCCGTCCCGGCGGACCCAGACCAGCAGCGCCGACGACACCGCCGCCACCTCCCAGAACAGGAACAGCGTCCACAGGTCGCCGGCCAGGACGACGCCAAGCGCCGAGCCAGCGTAGAACAGGCCCACCAGCGGCTGGAAGTTGTCCTTGACGTAGAAGGAGTAGATGCTGCCGATCAGCGCCGCGAGGTGGAAGATGACGACGAAGATCCGGGAGAGGCCGTCGATCCGCATCAGGGTCAGGGTCTGCCCGAAGAGATCGACCTGGAGGTAGTTGCCGAGGTCGAGGCCCCAGAACCGCCACAGTGAGTAGGCCGGCAAGGCGAGCAGGAGCGCCCTCAGCACGCTCCGCGGCAGCACGGAACGCGGCGCCGCGGCGAGCGCGACGCTGCCGAGCATCAGGAGCAGGGGCGGCGATAGCAGGAACTCGAGCATCGGGGACTCAGGAGCTCCCGGACCGCTCTTCGCGGTCGTAGTAGTCCTCGGGCCGCATCAGGACCCGACGCATCTGCTTGGCCGCCAGCACCAACAGGAAGGCGCCGACGAAGCCGTAGACCGGGTAGAAGCCGATCCCTCCGTCCGCCCAGCCGCCCAGGGCCTCGAACTCCGCCTTCTTCTTGTAGAAGAAGTCGGCCGCCAGCCACAGAACGTCGATGGCGATCAGCGCGTAGAAGACCTTGGCGACGTTCCGCTTGCTGTCGAGCCAGTACCGCTTGCCGCCGGGCGTCCTGTGGTCGTGGTGGGCCAATCCGATCTCGATCGTCGACGTGAGAGGCCGTCGAGAGTAACAGCGGAGGGGGCTGGGAGGATCCGCACCCCGGATGCGTGCGTAGGATGCCCCATGGACTCGTTCTCCCAGCCGGTGCGCCGGTGGTTCGACGACGCGTTTCCGGCCCCGACGCGGGTGCAGGAGTTGGGCTGGCCCGTTCTTACCCGGGGCAGGAACGCTCTGCTGGTCGCGCCGACCGGGAGCGGCAAGACGCTCGCGGCGTTCCTCTGGGCGATCGACAGCTTGAGCTTTGGAGCGTCCGGAGGCAATGAGGCTGCCGCGGCGCCTGACGACGCGGTGCCCGAGCCGGGCGTCCGCTTGCTCTACGTCTCGCCGCTGAAGGCCCTGGTCTACGACATCGAGCGCAATCTCCAGGCACCCCTCGCCGGGGTCCGCAAGGCGGCCCGGAAGCTCGGGCGGCCGGCGCGGCCGATCACCGTCGACGTGCGGACCGGCGACACGACGCCCAACGAGCGTCGCCGTCAACTGCGGCGGCCGGGCGAGATCCTCGTCACGACTCCCGAGTCGCTGTTCCTCATCCTGGGGTCACGGGCGGCGGCGAACCTGCGCACGGTGGAGACGGTGATCGTCGACGAGGTCCACGCGATGGCGGCGACCAAGCGGGGCGCGCATCTCGCCTTGTCGCTGGAGCGCCTCGCCGAACTGACGGGTGACCGGGAGCCGCAACGGATCGGCCTCTCGGCGACCGTTCGGCCGATGACGCTGGCGGCGGAGTTCCTCGGCGGCGACCGGCCGGTGGAGGTCGTGGACGCTTCCGAGCCGCCGCACATCGATATCGAGGTCGTCGTGCCGGTGGCGGACATGGAGGCGCCGCCGCCGGCGGAAGCACTCGGTGACGGTGAGGAGCCGCCGCCAGGGTCAGAGACGGCCGGTCTGTGGCCCTCGGTCTACCCGCGCATCCTTGAGGCGGTGAGGAACCACAGGTCGACGATCGTCTTCGTCAACAGCCGTTCCCTCTGCGAGCGGCTGGCCCAGCGGCTGAACGACCTGGCGGTCGGCGTCGACGGTGATGCGGACGACTCCGCGGAGGACGCGGAGATGGCACCCGGTTGGCGCGTCCCCGCGTCAACCGCGAACCAGTCCTCGCGTCCGTCATCGGGCGCGGGGATGGCACCGCTGGTCCGCGCCCACCACGGCAGCATCTCCCACGAGCAGCGGCGGGAGATCGAGGAGTCCCTCAAGGCCGGGCGCCTGCGCTGCATCGTCGCTACGAGCTCGCTGGAGCTCGGGATCGACATGGGCAGCGTCGACCTGGTCCTGCTGGTCGAGGCGCCCGGTTCGGCCGTCCGCGGTCTGCAGCGCGTCGGCCGTGCCGGCCACGCGGTCGGCGAGCTCAGCCGCGGCCTGATGTTTCCCAAGTTCCGGGGCGATCTGCTGGAGTGCACGGTGACCGCGATCCAGATGGAGCGGGGCGCGATCGAGTCCATGCGGCTGCCGGAGAATCCGCTCGACGTACTGGCGCAGCAGATCGTCGCGATGTGCTGCGACCAGGAGCGGACGATCGAGGACCTGCTGAACGTGGCCCGGCGCGCGCGGCCATACCGCGGCCTGACCCGCGGCGTGCTGACCACGGTGCTCCACATGCTCGTCGGCCGCTATCCCTCGGAGGAGTTCGCCGACCTGCGCCCGCGACTCTCCTGGGATCACGGTCGCGGAGTGCTGACCGCGCGCCGCGGCGCCGCCCTGCTCGTGCGGATGAACGCCGGCACGATTCCCGACCGCGGGCTGTTCACTGTCCATCTCGGTCCAGAGGGTCCGCGGCTGGGCGAACTCGACGAGGAGATGGTCTACGAGTCCCGCGCGGGCGACACGTTCCTGCTGGGCGCCGCCGCCTGGCGGGTGACGGAGATCACACGCGACCGGGTCATCGTGCGGCCGGCGCCAGGGGAACCCGGCCGGATGCCCTTCTGGCACGGCGACGGCCCGGGCCGGCCGGTTGAACTCGGCGAGGCCCTCGGCGCGTTCCTGCGCGAACTCGGCCGCCGCGACGGCGACGACGCCCGCCGCTTCCTGGCCGAGGAGGCTCCGCTCGACCGCTACGCCGCGGCGAACCTCTTCGCCTACGTCGACGAGCAGCGGGACCAGACGGGCACCTTGCCCACCGACCGTGCTTTGACGATCGAGCGGTTCCGGGACGAGATCGGCGACTGGAGGGTGTGCATCCTGACCCCCTTCGGCTCCCGGATCCACGCCCCCTGGGCGATGGCCCTGGAGCGCCGCTTCAGCGAGGGCTCCGGCGTCCAGGTCCAGACCCACTGGACGGACGATGGCATCGCCCTCCGGTTCGCCGACGTGGACACCCTCCCGCCGGCGCGGACGTTCCTGCTCGATCCGGACGAGGTCGAGGATCTGGTCACGGACCAGGTCGCGTCGACGCCGATGTTCGCCGCCCGGTTCCGCGAGAACGCGGCCCGCGCCCTGCTTCTGCCGCGCAACCGGCCGGGCAAGCGGACGCCGCTCTGGCAGCAGCGGCAGCGCTCGAAGAACCTGCTGTCCGTGGCGCGCCGCTACCCGGACTTCCCGGTGCTGCTCGAGACCTACCGCGAGTGCATGAGCGACCTCTTCGACCTGTCCGGCCTCGTGGATCTGATGAGGAAGATCGAGGATGGCTCGATCCGCGTCGACGACGTGGAGACTCCGGGGCCGTCGCCGTTTGCCCGCTCCCTGGTCTTCGCCTACGAAGAGCGGTTCCTTTACGACGACGATGCGCCGGCGGCGGAGCGCCGCGCGCAGGCACTGACGCTGGACCGCGAGCTGCTGCGCGAGCTGCTCGGCACATCCAGTCTGAAGGAGCTGCTGGACGAGGAGCTGATCCAGGCCGTTGGTGACGAACTGCAGGGGCTGGCGACGGGCCGGGGTCCGCGGCACGAGGACGATCTCTACGACCTGCTTCGGCGCACCGGCGGGCTGACGCGGGCTGAAGTCGGCGCGCGCGCGCCGGGCGACGCGGACGACTGGCTGTTGGAACTGGAAGGTCAGAAACGCGCGGTCGAGGTCGAGTCAGGCAATGGCCGCCGGTTCTGGGTGGCGGTCGAGGATGCGGCGCTCTACCGCGACGGCCTCGACGCGGACCTGCCCGAAGGCCTGCCGCGCGATCTGCTGGCGAACAGGCCGGAGCCGCTCAAGGCGCTGGTCGGGCGCTTCGCGCGCAGCCGGGGACCTTTCGCGAGCGGCGACGCCGCCGGCCGCTTCGGTCTGCCGCAGGGAGCGGTCGAACCCTTGCTCGAGGCTCTCGAAGACGCCGGTTCGCTCGTTCGCGGTGAATTCCGGTCGGGCGCTGACGGCTTCGAATGGTGCGACCGGGAGGTGTTGCGGCAGATCAAGCGCCGCACCTTGGCCAAGCTGCGCCGGGAAGCGGAGCCGGTCGACGGGGCGGCGCTGGCCCGCTTTCTCGGGCGGTGGCAGGGCGTTGATCAGGGGGCCGCCTCGGCCAGCCTGCCGGCGCCGCGCAGCCGTGCCCCGGCCGCGCCGGCGGCTTCCGCGGTTTCGGACCGGACGTTCGGACGGCTCGAGGAAACGGTGTCTCAACTCGAAGGCCTGCCGCTTTCCTGGCGGACTCTCGTCGACCACATCCTGCCAGCCCGGATTCCTGGCTTCCGGGTCGAGATGCTGGACCGGCTGGCGACGGCGGGCGAGTTGCTGTGGGTGGGCCGCGGGCGGCTCGGACCGCGGGACGGCCGGGTGGCCGTCTACGGACGCGATCGCTTCGGGGTCCTGGCCCGCGGTCTGGCAGAGAAGGCCTCCGAGGCCGCGGCCACCGGAGATGGGGGCAAGCCGGACGGACCGGAGGCAAAGTGGACGGGCGGCCTGCACCGGGCGATCCTGCAGCGGCTCGAGACACGCGGCGCCTGCTTCACCTTCGACCTCGTGCGCGGTGTGGTCGGCGCCGGCGACTGGGGCGAAACGGAGGTCGAGGCGGCGATCTGGGACCTCGTGTGGGCGGGCCGGATCACGAACGACACGTTCCTGCCGCTCGAGTCGCTGGGCAAGCGCCGCAGGACGC
>JAGWAG010000106.1 GCA_021296535.1 Acidobacteriota bacterium
CACGGAACCCGGTCCGCCGGGCACCCTGGCGACCGGCGTGATCCGGCCCCGGATCGCGATCAACCGTTTCTGGCCCACGTACCCGGCCGGCATCTATCGCTGCCGCGACGGCTGGCTCGGCGTCACCACGGTCACGCCGAGCCAGTGGCAAAGCCTCTGCACGTTGCTAGGGCTGCCCGAACTCGGTTCCGAACCCCGCTACCAGGTGTCGATCAACCGGCTCGAAGACGCGGATGCGCTCGATGCCGCCATTGAACCCCGCCTCCTCGAACGGACCGGGCTCGAGTGGGTCGAGGCGGGCCAGGCGGCCCGCATCCCGATGGCCCTCGCTCCGACGCCGGCGGAACTGCTTGAACTGGACCAGTACCGCGGCCGCGGCGCCTGGGTCGAAGCGGAGCACCCCGACCACGGCCGCTTCCCGGCACCCGGCACGCCCTTTCGGTTGCACCGCACTCCGGCCGCAGGCGATGGCCGCGCGCCGCGGCTCGGTGAACACAACGACACAACTTCCGGACCGGAAATGCCGGCCAGAACCCGGGTGGCGCGACCCCGCGCCCCCCGCGCACCGGACCCTGCCCCCCGACACGGGACGGCAGGCCGGCGCACCCAGTGGTGGCGCACCCGGATGACGGCGCCAATTGCCGCCCCGACCTGCTCGGAGACATCCGGATCGTCGACCTGACGATGGGCTGGGCCGGACCGCTCGCCACCCGCCAACTCGCCGACATGGGCGCCGAGGTGATCAAGGTCGAGTCTTGCCAGTACTTCGACTGGTGGCGCGGCTGGGAGTCGACGCCGGAGTCCATCGCGCAGAAGCTCTACGAGCAGTCCACCGCCTTCAACACGACGGGGCGCAACAAGTTCGGGATCACCCTCGACCTGACCAGCCGTCGCGGCAAGGATCTCCTGCTCGTGATCGAGAACTACACGGCGAGCGTCCTGCCCAAGCTGGGTCTCGCCTATGAACGGCTGCGAGAGGCGAACCCCGAACTCGTGTTGGTCTCGATGCCGCCGTTCGGCGCGAGCGGGAACTGGATGGACCATCGCGCCTACGGCTCCACCGTCGAGCAGGCGTCCGGCCTGCCCCACATCAACGGCCGCGCCGGCGATCCGCCGACGATGCAGCACGTCGCCCTCGGCGATCCGATCGCGGGGATCAACGCCGCCGCCGCTCTGGTGACCGCGCTGCGCCATCTCCGGAGGACGGGCGAAGGCCAGTACGTTGATCTCTCACACGTCGAGTCGATGTTTCCGCTCGCCGCGCACGGGCTCGTCGAGCAGGCGATCCGGGGAACGCCGCCCGAACGCTGCGGAGGGCGTCATCCGCTCCACGCGCCCTGGGGCGCCTACCCCTGCATCGGCGCCGAGCCCTGGATCGTGATCACGGTCGAGACGGAAGAGCAGTGGCGGCGGCTCAGCGAGGTGCTCGGGATCGACGGCGACGCCTCCCGCTTCGCGGCCGGGCCGGACCGGAAGAAACATGAAGACGCACTGGACGAGGCAATCGCGTCCCGAACCGAGCTTCAGGACGGGTTGGCACTCGAACGGCGCCTGGCCGCGGCCGGGGTGCCGGCGGCGGTCCTCCGCAACACGATGGACGTGCTCTACGACCCCCACCTCGAAGCTCGCGGCTACTGGCAATGGCGCGAACGAGCCTTCGTCGGCAACCAGCCGAATCCCTCCGCCCCCTACCGGCCGCTGGGAGAAGGCCACGACAACCGCCCCTACGCCGTCGAGTGGCCGGCGCCGACCCTGGGCCAGCACAACCGCGAGGTGCTCTCCCGGCTACTCGGGCTGAGCGAAGCGGAACTCGACGCCCTGGAGGCCGACGACATCACGCCTAGTCACCACTCGCTGCGCCGGCTCCGCCACTGGGTGCGCCGACGTCCCCGTCGGCATCCGGCACTGGGTACGCCGACGTGCCATCCGTGCGCCCGATGACTGGCGCACGGACTGGTTCACAGGTGGCGCGGAACGCGCCACCTGGGTTCCCGTCGGCATCCGGCGCGAAAGCGCCGGCTTCCGGGCCTTCTGCCGCCCTAGTCCACCAGCTCCAACTCCCCCGCACCCTCCACGACCCGATACAGCCGGTCCATCTCAACGCTCGCAAACGCCTCCGTCAGATCGGTCGTCGGCCAGTAGACCTCGACCTTCTGCACGGCCTCCGGCCGCCCCAGGCCGATCGTCTGCCGCAGCGGATTGCCGCCGAAACTGCCGCCGCCGTTCACACGCCGGTGAACGCTTCGACTACCGCCGTCCGAATCGACGACATCGACCCGAATGCGGGCCCCGATCGCCGAACGATTGCTCTCTGTTCCCACCAGCAGCAGCCCCAGCCAGCGATTGCCGAAGCCAGGGTTCTCGAACAGCGCGTCGCCGAAACCGTCGCCGGGGAACGCGCCGCCCATCTGTTCGAAGACGTCCAGGTCGCCGTCCGAGTCGATGTCGGCGAACACCACCGCGTGTCCCTTCTGCAGGTGGCCGAAGCCGGCGGCGAGACTCACGTCGACGAACCGCTCGCCGCCCAGGCTGCGGTAGAGCACGTTCGGCATCACGGCCTCGTAGTCCGGATAACCGGTGCCGAGGTAGAAGTCGAGGAAGCCGTCGCCGTCGAGGTCGCCGAAGTTCGAGCCCATCGGCAGGTGAAGCCGCGTCAGGCCGTTACGGGCCGCCACGTCCTCGAACGGGCCGCCGCCCGAGCCCCGATAGAGCCGCGCCAGCTCCCACGGACCCGGGAATCCCTGGTAGCTCGCCGCGACGAAGCCCAGGCCGCCCCGATCGCCGGTGTAGCTGGAGACGAACAGGTCCAGGTGGCCGTCGTTGTCGAAATCCCAGAACCAGGCCGGGAAGCTCTGGCGAGGCCCTGTGACGCCGAGCTCCGCGGCAACGTCCTCGAAGCTGCCGTCGCCGCGGTTGCGGTAGAGGCGGTTCGCCCCGCCCAGCACCGAGACGTAGAGGTCGGGGAAGCGATCGTTGTCGACATCCCCCCACACCGCCGCCTTGACGAAGGCCCGCACCTCGACTCCCGCTGCCGCAGCGACGTCCCGGAACCGGACCACGCCGTCCGGGCCCGCACCCTCGTTGCGAAAGAGCTGCGACGGCGCCGGTTGCCCCGCGCTGTGCTCGTTGCCGACGAACAGATCGAGGTCGCCGTCGTTGTCGAAGTCGGCCCAGGCAGCGGTCTGCGTCGGATAGTGAGCGTCGCCGAGACCGCTCAGGAAGGTCACGTCGCGGAAAGCCGGCATGCCGCCTCCGCCAGCCTCCCCGGCAGTGAACTCACCCAACAACAGCGAGTTCGGATGCCGGCCATGGGGCCCGAACCAGGCCCCGCGGAGCACGTACAGGTCCAGGTCGCCATCGTTGTCGACGTCGGCTTGAACCACGTTCAGTCCGCCGTAGAGCCCCTCGAGCCCCGCCACGGCCGTCCGGTCCTCGAATCCGCCTTCCCCGTCGCCAACGAAGAACCGCGGCTCGCCGCCGGGATCGAAGGTCGTCGTGAAGATGTCCAGGTCGCTGTCTCCGTCGAAGTCGTCGACGACGGCGCCGCCGGACAGGTTGAACGTGTCGATGCCCAGCGCGGGGGCGACATTCCGGAAGCGCGGAAAGTCCGCGCCGCTCCCAAACGTCTCGAGCGGCAGCCGGTACTCCGGCTCGACCCCGCCGGGATGGTCACCCAGAGTCATGTGAACCAGGTTCAGCAGCCACTTCCCCTGAACCTCCTGGACCGAGTTCTCCGGCACCACCGCCAGGTACTCCTTCAGATACCGGGCCGCCTGCTCGGAACCCTCCCGTTCCCGGTGAACCGCCCCGGCCCGGATCGGCAGGATGCAGGCCTCGGCGCTATGCGTCGCGGCGCAGTTCCGGCTCTCGCCATAGCGGAGCCAGGCCACGGCGATACGGAACAGCGTCTCCGCCTTCTCCCGCCCCGGCATGCTCCCAACTTCCGGCATCAAACCGTACGCGTCGCCGAAGTGCCTGAGCGCCTCGGACTCGTTCCCGAGCCGCAGCTCCTCCTCCGCAACCTCGAGTAAGAGCCGAAAGCGTCGAGCCGGCGGCGCGGCCCCCAAGGCCGCCAGCGCCTCCCTCGCCGCGCCCGCCGCCGCCTCCCCCAACCAGGGATTCTCTCCGGCACTCTCGACCCGAATCTCCTCCAGGAGTTCCAGCATCCGCTTGTGGCCAGCTTCCGCGCCCGTCTCCCCGGCCGGTGGCTGGCCCCAGAAGGTTCGCGGCCAGAGCCCCGCCAGCGCCGCGGCAAGCACCAAGATCAACCCAGCCGAAGGCACAAGCGCGAGCGTACCCCGGGAAGGCTCCCCCACAGACCCGCCGACGCGGGCGGGTGTTCACCGACGACCCGCGCAGGCCGCCCGCAGACGCGCCACGGGGCCGTCCAGGCTACGGTCGCCCGGCCGGAGCCGCCGACCCTCCTCGAGCAGCTCGACCGCATCCGCGCATCGACCGCGCGTTTCCAGGACCTCCGCCAATCCCAGCCTGGCCGGAACGAAGTCGGGTCGCGCAACGAGGACCTCGGCGTAGGCGTCGGAGGCGTAGTCCAGGTTGCCCAGTTGGGCCGCCACCAGGCCGGCGAGGAACCCTGCCTCGAAGAGCTCCGGCGCCTGTCGTCGCGCCAGGGCAAGCTGGGAGAACGCCCGGGCCGGGTCTCCCCGAAGAGCCAGGATGCGGCCCAGTTCCAGGCGCAGGGCCCCCTCCTCGGCCGAAGCGCCCCGGTGACCTTCCAGTGAACGCTCCAGCACCGCCTGGGCCTCGGCGAGACGCTGCTGCTGGCGCAGGATCCGGCTCAGGAAACGCGCAGCCCCGGTGTCTGCCGGCGCCTGGACCAACCGCTCTCGAAGTACCCGGATGCCGTCGCCCGGCCGCCCCGCCGCGGCGAGGGCGGCCGCATACTGATAGCGCGCCTCGGCCGAGTAGGGGTCGAGTTCGATCGCCGCCTCGAAATGCGTGAGCGCCGCCGCGGCCTCTCCCCTCTGCAGGAACGCCAGCCCGAGTTGAAACCGCCCCGCCAGGTAGTCCGGCGCCAGGTCGACGGCCTGTTGCAGATGAGGAACGGCCAGGTCGACGCGCCCCTCCTCGGCCAGCAGACGTCCGAGTTCCACTCGCGCCCAGGCATCCGAGGCGTCGAGTTCCGCAAGCCCGGCCAACGTTGCGGCGGCCTCTCCGGACCTGCCGGCCTGCATCTGCGCGAGCGCCAGGTTGCGGCGCGCGAGCAGATTCACCGGATCCTGCTCCGTCGCCGAACGCAGGAGCCCAATCGCCGCCTCGAGAGCGCCGGCCTGAACCGCGAGCAGGCCCCTGCGCAGCAGCGCGCGGCTGCCCACCGGGAGAGCCGTCATTTCCTGGACCAACCGGTCGTCCAGGGGAATTCCCGCCTCGCTGGCCAAACCCAGATGGCGCTCGGCGGCCTCCACGCTCCCTAGGTTGCGGTAGGCGAGGCCCAGGGCGTGATGGGCCTGGCCTGCGTCCGGCACCAGTTCGACCACCTGCTCGAGAAGCGCCGACGCCGAGGCGAAGTCTCCGCGGTCGAGGGCGATCCGGCCGAGACCCAGAAGGGCGGACGCCTGTTCTGGTTCCGTCTCCAGAGCCTGGTTCCACAGGCTCTCGGCGGCCTCGAATCGGCCGAGCCGGCGTTCCACCTCGGCCAACCTGAGGAGTGCCACGGTCATGCCGGAGCTACGATCGAGCGCTTCACGGTAACCGTCCGCCGCCTCCGCCAGTTCACCCTGCGTCTCCAGGGCGAAGGCCTCGAGATAGGGCCAGCGCCAGTCCAGGTCGTCGATCCGGCGCGCTTCCCTGTAGCAAACGAGCGCGTTCTCGAGCATCGGCAGCGCTTCCGGCTCCAGGAGCTGCAGGCCGTGGTACAGCCGCCCCAGTTCGCCCACCGCTTCCGCCAGTTCAGGCGCCGGCGCGCCCTCCGCTTCGAGGCGCCGTACCCGCCGCTCGAGACCGTCGAACTGACTCTGCAACGCGCCGTCCGTGATCGTGTCCCCGAACGCCGGGAGATTCACCGGCGACCCGGCGTCCCGCCCGCAGGAGGGAAGCAACCCGGCCATCGCCAGTAGCGGAATGAACCGAAACAGGCGCGCTCTCATCGGACCGGAACGCCTTCGCCGCGGCGCAGCGTGTGGTAGCGGCGGATCGGCAACGGTCCGAAGCTCTCCTCGAGGCCGCCCAGCCACCGCACGCGCACCTCGGCCACTCCCTCCGCGTCGCCCAGACCGAAGATGACCCGCGGATCGCTGGACGAGGCATAGCTCCTCGCCGTCCTCACCCGGCGAACAAGGCTCCTGCCGGCGCCGAGCCGCACTTCCACCAGACTGCCGAGAGCGTCGCGGTCGGGACCGGGCTCGACGGCCCGCAGGCCGATCCAGGCCCGCTCCTGGCCCACGAGGTTGATCAGCAGTTGGGCCGGACCCGCGTTGTTCGTCACCAGCACGTCGACGTCGCCGTCGTTGTCCACGTCGCCGAACGCCGCGCCGCGTGAGGTGAGTGGCTCGGCAAAGGCCGGCCCGACCGCGGCCGACACGTCCTCGAACCGACCGTCGCCCAGATTACGGAACAGTTGGTTCGGTTGTCCGAAGCCCACGTCCCCCGCTTCTCCCTGACCCCGTACCGCGCCGTTGACGACCAGGAAGTCGAGCAGGCCGTCGTTATCGTAGTCGATCCAGCCGGCGCCGAACCCCGTCCACGGCAGGCTGGGCGCCCCCAGGCGCGAAACGAGACTGGCGTCCGTGAACATCCCGCCTCCGTCGTTGCGGTAGAGCGTGTTCGTTTCGCCCGTCAGGTGGGAGACGATCACGTCTTCGTCCCCATCGCCGTCGAAGTCGGCCGCGTCGACCCCCATTCCGGCCTCGGCGGCGCCGGCGGCGTTGACCGCCACACCCGCCAGCCGCGCCCCCTCGTCGAACCGGCCGTCCCGGTTCAACCACAACTGGTTCGCAGACCAGTCGTTCGCCACGTACAGGTCGAGCATGCCGTCGGCGTCGGCGTCCAGCGCGATGGCTCCCAGGGCGTACCCGTAGACGCCGGTCACCCCCACAGCCGAACCGGCCTCCTCGAACCGGCCACCGCCCCGGTTTCGGAAGTAGCGGTCCGGCACGGCGGCGAAGCTCCTCGGGCTGCAGTAGTCCAGGCCGCCGCCCGCCGAAGCGCAGGCGGTATGCGCGCCCCGGTTGAACTCCACGTAGTTGCCCACGAACAGGTCGAGGTCGCCGTCGCGGTCGGCGTCCAGGAACACAGCCGGCACGCTCCATGCCGCGTCCGCCACGCCGGCGGCATCGGTCACATCTTCGAACCGGCCGCCGCCGAGGTTCTGCCACATCCGGTTCGGTCCGATATTCGTCACGTAGAGATCGACCCGGCCGTCCGCGTCCATGTCGGCGGCCGCCACTCCCATGCCATAGCCGCCGGAAGCGAATCCGGCCTCTGCCGAGACGTCCGTGAATCGGAGGGCGCCCGTCTCCGACAGTTCGTTGCGAAACAGCCGGTCTCCCGAACGGGTCGCATCCCGGGCGGCGGTGCCGGCCGGCTCGAGGTTCTCCCCCTGAACCAGGAACACGTCGAGATCGCCGTCCGCGTCGATATCGACAAGGGCCGCTCCCGCGCCCATGATCTCGGGCAGGAAGTACCGGCCCGCTGCGCCGTTCCAGTGGACGAAGTCGACCCCCGAGTCCGCGGCGTGATCTTCGAACAGGATCACCGCCGGATCGCCTGAAGTGAGCAACTCCCCAGTATCGGTGGAGGAGACCATCTCGGAGCCGTCGCCAGCGCATGCGGCGACCAGAGCCGCCGCGAAGAACGGACGGATCGTCGCCGAAGCCATGGGGCGGTCTCGCTGCAAGGGGCTGTTCCGATCGCCCGGTCCAGGCTACGGTCTCGCCGGCGCCCGCAGAGGCTGCCGCGCCAGGTAGAGGTCCAGACGCTGGCGCCGGTCGTTCGAGTTGGACCCGGTTGATCGACGTTCCAGTTCCAGGACCTCCTGTTGGCGCGAAACCGCCTCATCGAACCGGCCAGCCGCCGCGAGGGCCATCGCCAGCGTCTCCAGGTGATCGAGCGCGGGCTGCTCGGAGACCACCGCCTCTGCCAGTTTCACGGCCCGAGCGCCGTCCAGCGCCTCGGGAACCGGACTGGTAGCCAGGAGCCGCGCCAGCAAGTGCCGCACCGCGACGTCTCCTGGAAAACGCTCCAGCGCCGCCTCGAGCGTGGCGCGGCAGTCGACGTACATGCCCGCCTGGAACTGCATCAGACCGAGGTTGAAGCGAGCGGCAAGGTCGTCGGGGCTGAGCGCCACCAGAGCCTCGAGCTGGACGGCGGCCCGCTCGGGCTCGCCCGTCCCGACCAGCAGCGCCGCCAGCGTCCGCCGCGCTTCGATAAGGCCCGGGTCGAACTCGACCACCTCTTCGAGTTCGGCAATCGCTCCGGCGGCATTGCCTGCGTCCGCCCGAGCCCGAGCCCGCGCCAGGCGCCACGGCAGATTCTCGGGATCGATGTCCGCGGCGCGCTCGAGGTGCGCGGTGGCCTCGACCGCGCGGCCGGCGCGGCCCAGAAGCAGCGCCAGGTTGAAGTGTGCGGCACCGTGGTCCGGCCGAACTTCGAGCGCCCGCCGCAACTGGGCCTCCGCACGGCTGTGATCACCGGTCTCGATCAGGGACCGGGCCAGGTTGAAGTGGACCTCCGCATCCGCATCATTTGTCGCGAGCAGTTGCTCGTAGAGGCTGATCGCCTGGGCGTGGTCGCCCGAGCGCGCCGCTCGCACGGCACGGTCGAACACCGCTTCCTCCTTGACGCCGAGGAGGTTGAGGCGTTCGCGCAGCGGATCAACGACCGCGATCGGCACCTGCCGGTTTCGGCCCAGTTCAGCCCGTGCCCGCTCCGTATCGCCGGCCGCGCGCAGCGCCATGCCGAGATGGTGATGGACGATGCTGCCCTCAGGTTGCGTGGCCGCTACCGCCTCCAGGATCTGGGCCGCGCGGGCGGCATCGCCCCGCTCGAGGGCCACCCGCCCGAGGCCGAAACGGGCCGCCGCGCTCTCGGGCCGTCCCGAGGCGGCCCGGCCGTAGG
>JAGWAG010000107.1:0-10537 GCA_021296535.1 Acidobacteriota bacterium
CGGAACCGAGGTCGTCGACATCCCGGGCCTCGTCGTGGCCCCCGGGTTCATCGATCTGCACGCGCACGGTCATGATCCCTTCAGCCGCGACCTGCAGGTTCGCGACGGCGTGACCGCGGCCTTCGAGCTGGAGGGCGGCGCGTTCCCGGTCGACGAGTGGTACGAGGAGCGCGAGGGCTCGTGGCGCATCCACTTCGGCGCGACGGCCGCTTACGGAGCGGCACGGGTGCTGGCGTTCGATGAAGACGAACTGGCGGCGCGCAACGAGGAGGCCAGCCCGGAGCAGGTCGAAGCGATCCAGGAGACACTGCGGGAGGGGCTGGCCGACGGCGCCCTGGGCATCGGCCTGCCGCTCCAGTATCAGCCCGGCGCGTCGAGGCCTGAGATCTTCCGTATGTTCCAGACCGCGACGGAAGCCGGCGTTACCGTATTCGCCCACATCCGCTATGCCGGAATGAAGGAGCCGGAAAGCGCGATATCCGCGGTCCAGGAGATGATCGCCGACGCCGCGGGGTCAGGCGGCTCGGTACACATCGTCCACATCGGCTCGACCGGTCTCGGACAGATGCCGGTGGTCATCGACATGATCGCGAACGCCGCGGCGGCGGGGATCGACGTAACGACCGAGGTCTATCCGTACACGGCCGCATCGACGGACATCCGTTCGGCGATCTTTGATCCGGGCTGGCGCGAGAGGCTGGGCGCGGACTACGGCGACATCGAGTGGGTCGCGACCGGCGAGCGGCTGGACGAAGCCCGTTTCAACCTGCGCCGGAACGAGACCCCGGACACGGAGCCCGCGGTCGTCATCGCGCACATCATCCCGGAGCAGGAACTCGCCGACGCGATCGCGCATCCCGACGTGATGATCGCCAGCGATGGCGTCGGCTACATCGACGGCCGGGCGCACCCGCGCGGCGCAGGCACTTTCGCCCGGGTCCTCGGGCGCTACTCACGAGACCAGGGCCGGCTCGGCCTGATGGAGGCGATCCGCAAGATGACCCTGGCGCCGGCACGGCGACTGGAGGCAGTGGCGCCGGCGATGAACAGGAAGGGCCGCCTCAGCGTCGGCGCGGACGCGGACATCACGATCTTCGACCCGGAGACCGTAATCGACCGGGCCAGCTTCGCCGAGCCCGCGGTGCCCTCGGCGGGGATTCCCCACGTGCTCGTCGACGGCGTGTTCGTGGTCCGGGACGGTGAGTTGGTCCAAGACGCTCTGCCGGGCCGGGGCATCCGCTCCGGCGTCGTCGATAGAGACTGATCGGACACCCACTGGGTGCGCCGACCCTCTGGCCGGCATCCGGCCACGATACCGGGCGGCTCAGGATCATCGGCCGAACTGAGGCTCCCGTTTCTCCATGAACGCCCGGACGGCCTCCTTGTGGTCCGCCGTCCCTACCGAGCGGACCATGCCCTCCGCCTCGGCGGCCAGCGACCCCCGCAGATCGCCCAGCACGGCCCGGTTCACGTTCCGCTTCATCGTGCGGAGCGCCGCCCGCGGTCCGTTGGCCAGCGCCAGCGCAAGCGCCCGCGCCTCCGTCGCGAGGTCGTCGAAGGGCACGATCCGGTTGACGATTCCGAGGCGCAGGCACTCGTCAGCCGGGATGCGGCGTCCGGTCATCAAGAGCTCCTTGGCCACCGCCGGTCCGACCAGACGGGTCAGGAACCAGCTCGAGCCGTAGTCGCCGGACAAACCGATGCGGCGGAAGGCCGTGGTGACGAACGTGTCGTCGGCCATCATCCGGAGGTCGGCTGCGAGTGCGATCGAGAGTCCGGCGCCCGCGGCAGGCCCGGGCAGGGCGGCGACGATCGGCTTGTCGAGCTCCGCCATGCGCAGCGTGAGGGACTCCTGCTTTTCGATCAGGGTGCGGATGGCTTCGTCGAGACTGGGGGGTTTCTTGGGGGCGTCGCTGCCGGCGCCGGTGCCCTTGTCGCGGTTGGAACCCATGCCCGAAACGTCGCCGCCGGCGCAGAAGGCCCGGCCGGCGCCGGTGAGCAGGATCGCGCCGCAGTGCTCGTCCGCTTCGAGGGTGAGCAGAATGCCCCGCAGCGCCGGCGTCAGGATGTCACCGAGGGCGTTCCGTTTCTCCGGCTTGTTCAGCGTCACGGTGGCGACGCCGTCCTCGAGGTCGCAGAGGAGTTCGTTCGTGCCGGTGTCGATCGTGGTCATATCCAGGTCTCCGCGTAGCCAGTTACCAGGGCAGGATCCTGCTCGCCTCCCGCAGCCGTTTCCGGCGGTCCCGAGCGTCCGGAATCGTCCGGCAGACGAGGTTCCAGAAGGCCGGCGAGTGGTTCATGTGGGTCAGATGGGCCAGTTCGTGGACGACGATGTAGTCGATGAGCGCAGGTTCCAGCAGCATCACGCGCCAGTTGAAGCGGAGCGTACCGTCGGCGGCGCAGCTTCCCCAGCGGCGGCGCTGATTGCGGATCAGGATTTTCGGTGTGCCGTCGCGGCCCAGGTGGGGCCACCAGCGGTCCACAACGGCCGGCAGGTGCTCCGCCGCGCGGTCGCGGTACCAGTCGATGAAGGCGAGGCGGACTTTCTCTTCCTTCTGCGGCTCCTGCAGGTCGGTGGGGATCGAGGCGCGGAACCTGTTGCCGTCGAATCGCACCGTCACTCCCTTGCTATGGCCCCGACCGAAGACCATGGGCACGTGACTGCCGAGGTACGCGATGGTCTCGCCGTCGCCGAAGCGCTGTTCCGGCGCGCTACGCAGGGCGGCCTGCTGGCGGTTGATCCAGTCCGCTCGTTCCCGGACGATGGAGCGGACCTTCCGGTCGGATGTCCTGGCTGGCGCGGCGACGTGGACGCCGTCCCGGTCGACGCTCAGTTGGATCGTCTTCCGTCGACGGCGGCTGCGGCGAATGTCGTACTGAACCGTCGTGTCGCCGACGCGGACCTGGTCTCGTGAGTTCATCGCTGCGGAGCCGACGCGTCCTGGCGGGCCTCGACGACATCGGCGCCGTCTCCGACGCGGCAGGTGTGGATCTCGGGCCGGCGGCCGAAGCGGCGTTCGAAGGCGACGGCGGTCCGTTCGCGCACGTGGTCTGCGGCGTCTTCGCTCGTGATCGCGGTCACGCAACCGCCGAAGCCGGCCCCGGTCAACCGGGCGCCGTAGCAGCCGTCCGCGCGGGCGGCGGCTTCCTGGAGCACGTCGAGTTCTTCGATGCTGACTTCGTAGTCGTCGCGGGAGCTCCTGTGGGACTGGCCCATCAGGTCGCCGAGACGGTCGAGGTCGCCGCCCCGCAGCGCTTCGGCACCGTCGAGGACACGGCGACACTCGGTCATCACGTGGCGGGCCCGGCCGTCGAGAGGCGGCTCGAGAGCGTGTCGTAGCCGCTCGAAGTCCGCCGGCTCCACGTGGAGAGCCCGGCCAGGTGGGGCCGTAGCAGGTCCACGGCCTGGAAACACTCGGACTTGCGGTCGTTGAAGCCGGTGCCGGACGCAAGGGCCCGGCGGACGCCGGTGTCGGCGACCAGGAAGACGAGGTCGTCAGGGGTCGGGATCAGCTCGTGTTCGAGCGACCGGCAGTCGAGCAGCAGCGCGTGACCCTCCCGGCCGTGCACCGAGGCGAACTGGTCCATGATCCCGGACTGGACTCCGACGTACTCGTTCTCGACGGTCCGGCCCACCTGGGCGCGTTCGGTGCCGGACAACTCGAAGCCGGCAAGACGCTCCCAGGCGACGAGGAACGCCATCTCCACCGCCGCCGAGGAACTGACGCCGGCGCCGATCGGCAGGTCGCCGCCGAAGACGGCTTCGATGGGCGGTACTTCGATCCCGCGCTGCCGGAGCGCCCAGGCCAGGCCTCGGGGGTAGTCGACCCAGGACGACATTCCATCCCGTTCGGCGACGGGCGGCTCGGGCGTTGTTGGGCCGAAGGTCGCCTCCTCGTCGAAGTCGAGGGCCGCGAGCCGGGTTTCCGTGCCGCATGTGCGCCGCGCAGCGACCCACACCGCGCGGTCGATGGCCGCCGGCAGCACCCAGCCCTCGCTGTAGTCGACGTGCGCGCCGAGCAGGTTGACCCGTCCGGGCGCCTGGGCGACGACCTCGGGCTCGGCGTCGAAGCGATCGCGGAACGCGTCGACGAGAACGTCGACCCTCACTCGAGAGCCCTCTTCCGTCAGGCCAGCAGGTGGTACATGTCGGTCCGGCGCTTGGCGCGGGTACGCGCCGCGAGGAGGTGCTGTTCTTCGACGGTGACGATGGTGATCCTGGTCATTGCGTGTCCTCCGGGGTTGCCCATGGATCGGCGAGGCGGATCTCGGTCAGTTCAAAATCCCGGACGTTTCGAGTGGCCAACATGGTGTTTCGAGAGTGGGCGATCGCGGCGATCTGGCCGTCTGCCTGAGAGATCGGTCGCCCGGCTCTGCGACATCGGCCGGCGATCGTGGCATAGGCCTGTGCCGCTTCGCTATCAAAGGGGAGGATGCGGTCGGCGAACAGTGTGCCGAAGGCGCGGTCGGCAGCCCGGGCGAGTTGTCGGCGTCGTTGGCCTTGAGGCAGGAAGGCGATGCCGGCCCTGATCTCGGCTTCGGTGACCGCGGTCACAAAGAGACTGCGCCTGAACTGACTGTCGAGCCAGGCAATGACTATGGGCTCCGGCCTGGGTCGCATGAACTCCGACACGACGTTCGTGTCGACGATGACCGCCGCCGGGGACTCAATCCAGGGGGAATGGCTCACGCATCGGCTCCCTCGGCGGTAGTTCCAGCTCCACGCCGCCGAGGGGCTTGAAGAGTTCGTGCAGCGCTGTCCCCAGCCCCTTTTCGGGCACCCTGTCCTGCTGAACGGCCTCGCGCAGGATGATCCGCACCTCCTCCTCCATCGAATGGCCGTTCTCGGCAGCTCTCATGCGGAGCCCCTTCTTGACCGCGTCGTCGAGATTTCGGACCGTGATGCTTCCCATCGCTTCATTCCTCCGATCAGATGAGTACGAGCGTACAATCTGATTGCATTGCAATCAAGGTGTCGCCAGAAGCGTCGCGGCGCGGAACAGGAGGTCTTGCGATAGCCGCAGGCCGCCTTCCCGGCTCGTCGGCAGCCATACGTCGGGGAGGTCGTCGGCGATGCGCCGCAGGTCCGCCGCCAGGTTGGCGCGGACACTCGGGGCGAGTTCGTCGAGTTGCCCGCCCCGACCGGCGGTGAGGCGGGCGACGCCCAACTGGCAGCACCACATCATCATCCGGCTGGTCCAGTCCAGTGCGGTGTGGCTCGACTCGGAGCTGCCTGGGATCAGTCGCTCACGGGCGGAGGCCAGCCGCGCATACGTCCGCTGGAGCCTGGCGATGCTGAGCCGCCGGAAGCGCCGGTGGGTGAGGTCGTCGTCGATGAACCGGAGGAGGTAGAAGAGGGTGGTTCCGTTCATCACCGGGCCGCCGCATTTGAGGTCGATGGCGCCCAGGTCGACGACGGTGCGCGCCAGCGTCTCGTCGCCGTCGTAGACGAAGCGGCTGGCGTGGTCGAGCCAGGCCTCTTCGTTCCGTTCCGGGCCGCTCCCCGCTTCTCGCGCTGCGTCGACGGACCAAGCGAAGCCGGCGCCGATCGACAACGGCAGCTCGGCGATCGGGTGGGGCTGCAGGTGTCCGTGGTCGCCCCAGTCGGTGATGAGGAAACCCTGAGCGCCAGCGTCCCGACCGGCCGTGGCGGCAAGCGCAAGGTTGCCGATCGCGTTCCGCAGGCGGCCGCCGAAGCTGTTCCAGCTGCTGGTGCCGGGGCAGACCCAGAACGGACGGCCGGAGGCCGCCAGCCGGGCACACTGGTCGGCGAACGGGTGATCGGCCTCGTAGCCCCAGCACAGTGCGACCGCGTCTTCGGGGATGCGGTCGATCACTTCGGGGTGCTCGAGGATGATGTCGCCCCAGAACAGCATCTGGCGGTCGCGCTCCGTGACTAGACCGTGGACCTGGCGCAGGAAGTCGAGGTACACGGCCGGCTTGCCCCGCTCCTCGCACGCCTCGGCGGAGCGCCCCCGGCCCAGGTCGAACGTCTCGTCGAGGCCGACGTTGAATCGCCGGCTGCCGAACTGCGGCAGCAGTTCGTCGTAGAGACCCGTGAGCAGATCGAGAACCCGCGGGTCGGTGGCGCAGAGGCTGAACGGTTCGGGGTCGATGGAGAAGGGATGCCGGAAGCCCTCCGGCACTTCGGCCAGCGGCCGGTACCGGTCGTGGACCAGCCAGCGGTGGAAGTGCCCGAAGCTGTTCTGGTTCGGCGTCAGCTCGATGAACCGCTCCCGGCAGAAGGCGTCGAGCCTCCGGATCTCCTCGGCGGTGAACGGGGAAGCGTCGCGCCAGACCTCCTCATGATCCGCGTAGGCGTACGTGTGTTCGACATAGAGCTGGAGGTGGTTCACCTTCCACTCGGCCAGACGGTCGATCAGGCGTTCCAGGTACGCCATCGTGGGCACCCGGTTCCGGCTGACGTCGAGCATCGCGCCGCGGACTCCGAAGTCGGGCTGGTCTTCGATCTCGACGGCGGGGACCTCGAGTCCGGAGTCGGTCTGGCGGCCTTCCGACGCAATCCACTGTCGCAGCGTCGCGGCGGCTCGGAACAACCCGGTCGTTGTTGCGGCCTGAATCGCGATGCCGTCGCGGTCGATTCGCAGGCGGTAGCTCTCGTCGGTTGGAACGAGGACTCGCGGTTCGCCTGTGCGTCCACCTTCCGGATGACCGGAGGGGGTGGAGTCGAGAACGATACGGCAGGCAACATCGGCTCCGTTTCCGGTAGCGCTGCCTCCCTCATCCTGAACCGCGAGGCTCCACGGGACGCTCGCCAGGGCCCGCCGCAGACCGGCGACCGCGAACGTCAGTTCTTCGCCGCCGGCGCTGCGGTCCGCCAGGGCGACCGGCGTGGTGATCTCAAGCCCGACCGCCGCGCCCTCGGGGACGACCAGGGGAGGGTCAGCGCCAGGTTGCTCGACCCGCCGCGGCGGCGGCCAGAGAGTCATCGGCGACCCGTCAGGCCGGGTCCACCCTGATGCTGACGCCGGTCGGGCTGGTCTGCCGGCCGCCGCGTCCATTCGGGGCCGTCCATGCGAGGTGATCGATCGCCCGCCCCGCGGTCGGGTCCAACTCGTCGTCGGTCTCCCGGAACAGCACCCGCATCGTGCCGTAGTTCACGGCGAGGAGAATGTCCTTGAAGGTCTCGACCTTTCCTGGCGCGTGCTCCAGCAGCCAGGCGCGGTCCTTCTCCCAGTCGGGGCCGAGGATGTGAACGTGGTGGAAGCCCGGGTGGCTCGCGTCCTCCAAGAGCTCGATCTTCGCGCCCCAGGGGTCCGTCACGAAGGAGATGTAGAGCTTCGCCGGTCCGAAGTGTCTCGGTTCCCAGAACTCCGTCGCACCGTCTTCGAGCATTGCGGCGTGGATCTCGTCGAGGCTCTCGACCGACCAGCCGGAGTGGTCGAGTCCCGTGCCGATGCTGGGGCCGGGCGCCTCCGCATCCCGCCAGCGAAGCTCCGCCGTGCCGGAACCGGCCTGGAACCGGCCGGCGACCATGCCGCCGTCGCCGTCGGTCGCGGCACCGTCGATCAGAGTGCCGCCGAAGTGACGCGCGTACCAGGCGGCCGCGGCAGCGGGGTCGTTGGCGTTGAGCGCCAGATGGTCGAATCGACACGTGTCGGTCATGGACGGAACTCCTCGAACGATTGGGGGACGGTGGGAAGGCCGGTGATTGTGACACCGATGGACCGCGGCGTGTCGGCGTTTCGGGATGGCGGCGTAAGCTCTACATCGTGAGAGGGATGCCGACGGGCGTGGAGGCTGCGCAACCTTGACCGCTGCGGCGGAAGATCGCGAGGCGCTGTCCGGGGTCGTCGAGCGGGTCGTCTTCCACAATCCGGACAACGGATTCGCCGTGATGCGGGTGAGGGTCCGTGGCCACGGCCAGCCTGTTGCTGTGGTGGGGCGGCTGCCGGTCGTCTCGCAGGGCGAGACGATCCAGGCGTCCGGCTCGTGGCGCAACGACCCGAACCACGGGGTCCAGTTCCAGGCCCGGCGGCTCGCCGTGTCACCGCCGGATTCGCTCGAGGGGATCCGCCGCTACCTGGGTTCGGGAAGGGTGCATGGCGTCGGTCCCAAGATGGCGAAACGCCTGGTGAAGGCGTTCGGCGACGACGTTTTCGAGATCATCGAGAACGAACCGGAACGCCTGGTGGAGGTTCCGGGCATCGGCCCGAAGCGCGCGAAAAGCCTGAGCGAGGGCTTCAAGGACCAGAAGGCGGTCCGCGACATCATGGTCTTCCTGCAGACCCACGGGCTCGGATCGTCGCGGGCGGCGCGCATCTACCGCACCTACGGCGCCGACGCGGCGACCCTTCTGACCGACGACCCCTACCGCTTGGCGCGGGATATCCGGGGCATCGGCTTCCGGATCGCCGACGGCATCGGCAGGAGCCTTGGCAAGGACCCGGAGGGTCTGCCGCGGGCGCGCGCGGGCCTCGGTTACACGCTGGAGCAGGCGCGAGGAGCGGGGCACTGCGGGTTGCCGCGGAACGAACTCCTGGAGCAGGCGCGGGAACTGCTGAAGATCCCGGAGGAGATCCTGGTCACCGCTCTGTCGGATGAGCTGCACGCGGGGAGCCTTGCCGCTACGCGCCTGGGCGGCGAGGAGGCGGTCTTTCTGCCGCTGCTGCTGTCGGCGGAGCGGGCCATCGCCCGCCGGCTGGGCGAGCTCATCCGGGCCGACCCTCCGCCCTGGGCGGACATCGACGCGACGAAGGCCCTGGCCTGGGTGGAGAAGCGGCTGGACGTCACGCTGGCGCCGACCCAGCGGGCAGCGGTGGAGACCTGCCTCGGGTCGAGGGTGACGGTGATCACCGGCGGACCGGGCGTCGGAAAGACGACCCTGGTCAACGCGGTGCTGCGGATCCTGCGTGCCCGCGACGTGCGCTGCGCACTCTGCGCCCCGACCGGCCGCGCGGCGAAGCGGCTTGGCGAGAGCACCGGCCACACGGCGAAGACGATCCACCGCCTGCTCGAGATCGATCCGTCGAGCGGCAGCTTCCGCCGCGGCCGACTGCGGCCGATCGACTGCGGCCTGCTGGTCGTCGACGAAGCGTCGATGGTCGACGTGGAGCTGATGGCGGCCTTGCTCCAGGCCCTGCCGGCGGAAGGCTCACTGCTCCTGATCGGCGACGCGGATCAACTTCCATCGGTGGGCCCCGGCCAGGTGCTGCGCGACCTGATCGATTCCGGCGCCCTGCCGGTGGCGCGCCTGCGGGAGATCTTCCGCCAGGCCGACAACAGCCGGATCGTCCGCAACGCCCACCGGGTGAACCGGGGCTACCTGCCGGAACTCGAGTCGCGGTCCGACGAACTGAGCGACTTCTACTTCGTCCCGGCGGAGGATGCGGAGGACGGTCAGCGCAAGGTGGTGGAGATCGTCGCCGGCCGGATCGGCCGCCGCTTCGGCCTCGATCCCGTCCGGGACGTCCAGGTCCTGTCGCCGATGAACCGCGGCCCGCTCGGCGTGCGCACCTTGAACGTGACCCTGCAGGCCGTCCTCAACCCGGCACCCGAGTCAGACGCCGTCGAGGTCGAGCGCTTCGGCTGGAAGTACCGCGCTGGCGACAAGGTGATGCAGACCGAGAACGACTACGAACGCGACGTCTTCAACGGCGACGTCGGCCGGATCGTGTCGATCGATCCCGGGGCCGAGCAGATGACGATTCGGTTCGACGGCCGCCCCGTCCTCTACCGCTTCAGCGACCTGGACCGGCTCATGCTCGCCTACGCTGTCACCGTCCACAAATCACAGGGCTCCGAGTACCCGGCCGTCGTCATACCGATCTCGACCCACCACTACGTCATGCTCCGCCGCAACCTCCTCTACACGGCGATCACCAGGGGCCGGCAACTCGTCGTCATCGTCGGCCAGAAGTGGGCCCTCCAGAAAGCCGTCGAAGAGGCCTCCGACCTCCGCCGCTACTCGACCCTGCGTGAGCAACTGGCGTCCCTCGCCTGAATCCTGCTCCAGGTTTCCACCGACGAGGCCCGCCGATCTGGTCAACCGTCGCGTGGATCTGGCGCGGCAGAAGGTCAGAAGCCGGCGCTTCGCGCCGGATGCCGGCGGGGACGCCGGCGCACCCAGTATCTGCCCGCGCAAGCGACTAGCTGACTGAAGCAGCCGGCCGGCTCTCTCGGCACCGACCGCCAGCCCGGTCGGGTCCGGAGGGGTCCGCTCCCAGGTGCCTCTGAACGAGCGACGGCCGACGACCGTGCACTCACCGACGCCCAACCGGAGCGAGTGAAGCGGAGTGAGCGCACCCCCCTCCCATCTCCTCCCAAGCGCGAACGTCACCTGGGAGCGGACCCCTTCTGACCCAAGACGGGCGGGTGCGTCCGACGCGGTCGCGCGTTACGTCGACTCGGCCTCGCGCTCGCGGGGCAAGCGGATCTCGCTGACGAGTTGCTGCACTTCTTCCGGCGGCGGCTTCGTGAAGCGGCTCACGGTCAGTGCCAGGGCGAAGTTGATCAGCATGCCGACGGCGCCGATGCCTTCCGGGCTGATGCCGAACAGCCAGTCGTCCGCCGTCGC
>JAGWAG010000107.1:10664-11861 GCA_021296535.1 Acidobacteriota bacterium
GCCGAAGGCGAATGCGACCACCTGGGCCACGAAGCCGGGAGGCGAGATGCCGAAGTAGGCGGCGATGATCACCGCGACGGACGCGGTGCCCCGCGCCAGCAGGAGTTCCCTGCGCGAGCTCATGTCCTTCCACAGGATCGACTTGCCGATGTCGTGAGAGATCGCCGATGCAATGACGAGCAGGAGACCGGCGGCGGTCGATAGCGCCGCGGCGAGTCCGCCGGCGGCGACCAGGGCGACGACCCAGGCCGGCAGCTCGGCGATCTCCGGGTTCGCGAGGACCATGATGTCCTGGTCGACCGTCAACTCGTTCGCCCCGTCGGACATGTCGATGATGCCGTCGCCGTCCTGGTCCTCGAAATCGATCAGGCCGGTCGTCTCCCAGCTCCTGAACCACTCCGGCACCTCGCTGTAGCTCGTGTTGTGGAGTGTCGAGATCAGGTTGACGCGGGCGAACGCGGCGACCGCCGGCGCCGTGGTGTAGAGGAGGCCGATGAAGACGAGCGCCCACAGCGCGCTCCAGCGGGCGGCGCGGGCGCTGCGCACGGTGTAGAAGCGGACCAGGACGTGGGGGAGACCGGCGGTGCCGACCATCAGCGCCAGCGTGATCGCGGTCACGTCGATCATGCTCTTCTTGCCCGGCACGAAGGCGGCGGTGTACTCCGGCAGCCTGAGTTCCCGGTGCAGCGCGTCCAGCGCCTCGAGCAGGAAGACGCCTGCCTGCTGGCCTTCCTGGACCGTGCCGCCGAACCCGAGCTGCGGAATCGGATTCCCGGTGATCTTCCAGGAAATGGCCGCGGCCGGTATGAGAAAGGCGACGATAAGGACGCAGTACTGGGCGACCTGGGTGTAGGTGATCCCCCTCATGCCGCCGAGCACCGCGTAGAAGAAGACGATCACGACGCCGATCACGACGCCCCAGTGGACCTCGACCTCCAGGAACCGCGAGAAGACGACCCCGACGCCGCGCATCTGGCCGGCGATGTAGGTGAAGGAGACGAAGATCGTGCAGCCGGCGGCCACCAGCCGGGCGGCGTCCGAGTAGTAGCGGTCGCCGACGAACTCGGAGGTCGTGAACTTGCCGTACTTGCGGAGATACGGGGCGAGCAGGAGCGCCAGCAGGACGTAGCCGCCCGTCCAGCCCATCAGGTAGATGGTGCCGGTGTAGCCCATGAAGGAGATGAGCCCCGCCATCGA
>JAGWAG010000108.1 GCA_021296535.1 Acidobacteriota bacterium
GGCCGCTGTTGACCAGCACGCTGTCGACCATCACGTCGAGGTACTTCTCCCAGTCGTCGACGACATCGTCGCCGAGCAGGATCTTGCTGAAGCCGGGGCCGTGCGGCTGGACCCGGGGATCGTTCTGGTAGCGGGCGACGGTGTCCGCGCCGCCGAAGATCATGCTCCGGGAGCAGGAGGCGAGAACGGCGGCGCCGATGTCGCCCTCGCCCGGGTAGATCGAGATTGCTTCGCGGGGCACGCCGGCCTGGGCGAAGGCCTCGGTCATCCGGTAGGGGGTCCAGGGTTCCTGGGGGCCCGGCTTGAAGACGAGGCCGACCTGAAGGGGAATCACCGGCATCCACAGCGTGTGCACGCCGGGGGAGTTGGACGGCAGCACGAGACCGATCACTGGCGCCTGCGCCTGGTAGCTGACCGGTACCCCGCGTTCCTCGATGCCGTGCCCGCGGCCGAGAATGTCCAGATCGAGACCGCGGGTCAGGGCTTCCAGCACCTCGCCCATGTTCGTTCTTGTCCATGTTCGCCCGGCACATGTGCTCGGGCAGACCGGTCGTCGCCGACTGGTAGTGGACGAACTCCTCCGGCGTCTGCGTGCCGTTGCCCAGAGGCAGGTCCGCGTTCAGGTAGAGGTCGGCGGCCTCGATCACCATGGAGATCAGTTCGCTCGACGGGATTTCGCGGAGGATGTCGCGGGCGCGCTGGGCGCGGCGCATGTCACGCTGGACCAGGCCGGGGTTCGTCTGGTGGAGCGTCGCCAGCTCCTCGCCGGTCTCGAAGTGGACGATCGTCGCCTTCTCGAGCGACTCGTAGGGCCTGCCCCAACGGATGGCGGGGATGTCGATCATTCTGGGTACCTGTAGGCGGTCCGAAACTGGGCCGGGGGATGGATTCGGGCGGTTGTGAAGAGGCGGAATCGTAGCATCGGCGGGCTGTTAGCCTCAGCACCGATGGAGGATCGTAGGACCATTCTGAAGTCGGGCCTGGCGCTTGGCCTGGGGCTGCGCAGCCTGGACGTGCTCCATGCCCAGGCGGAGGATCCGCGCAAGGCCCGGCCGCAGGAGGGCGACCGCTTCGTTTTCGCGTTCGGGCCGAGGCAGGGGGAGACGATTGGAGTGGACGACGTCCCGCTCGCGAGCGAACAGATCATCTGCTACGCGATGGACCCCGCGAGCGGCACGGTCCGCGACGGCTCGCGGCTGAACCAGGTCCTCCTGCTGCGCTTCGATCCAGAGTCCCTCTCGCCCGAGACGAGGGAGGTTTCGGCCGACGGCGTCGTCGCCTACTCGGGCATCTGCCCCCACACCGGCTGCGACATCGAGGACTGGTCCGAGGAGACGGAGTTCCTGATCTGTTCGTGCCACGAGTCGGAGTTCGACCCCAGGGACGCGGCGGAAGTCATCTCGGGACCGGCGCCCCGGCGGTTGCCCTCGCTGCCGCTCCGTTCGGAGGGCGGCGTGCTCGTCGCCACCGGCGGCTTCAGCGCCACGATCCGGTTCCAGAAGGAGTTCTGACGATGGTCCATCGGCACGGAGTCGTTCGGTTGGTGGTCGGAAGTCTCGTCCTGGGTGCCGCGGTCGCGCCCGCGCCGGCCCAGGAACGGGACTATCGCCCCGTGACCCAGGAACGGCTGCTGTCGCCGGAGCCGGAGAACTGGCTCATGTACCGGCGCACCTACGACGGCTGGGGCTACAGCCCGCTCGACCAGATCGACGCCTCAAACGTCGGTTCGCTGGCAACGGCCTGGACCTTTTCGACCAGCGTCAACGAGGGCCACCAGGCGCCGCCGATCGTCAACGACGGCACGCTCTTCATCACCACCCCCGGCAGTCGCGTGCTGGCGCGAGTTGCTGTGGCGCTTCGTGCCGGAGTTGCCCGAAGACCTGCAGCAGATGCACCCGACGAACCGCGGCGTGGCCCTGTGGGGCGATCGGGTCTACGTCGCCACGGTCGATGCGCGCCTGATTGCGCTCGACGCGGGAACTGGCAGGGTGGCCTGGGAGACGGCGGTGGAGGACTACTCCCGCGGCTACTACATGACCCTCGCGCCGCTGGCTGTCGAAGGCAAGGTGATGGTCGGCGTTTCCGGCGGCGAGTGGGGAATCCGCGGCTTCGTCGCCGCCTACGACGCGAACAGCGGGAACGAACTCTGGAAGACGTACACGATTCCGGGCCCGGGGGAGCCCGGCCATGACAGTTGGCCCGGCGATACCTGGCGAACCGGCGGCGTGCCGGTCTGGGTCACGGGGACCTACGATCCCCAACTGCGGTTGACCTACTGGGGCACCGGCAACGGCGGCCCCTGGATGGGCGACGCTCGCCCGGGCGACAACCTCTACGCCACCTCGGTGCTGGCGCTCGACGTCGACACCGGCGAACTCAGGGCTCACCACCAGTACCACTGGAACGACAGTTGGGACTGGGACGAGGTGGACCCGCCGCTCCTGATCGACGTAGAGCGCGACGGCTCGACCCGGAGGGCCCTGGTCCATCCGGGACGGAACGCTTACCTGTGGGTCCTGGAGCGGAGCGCGGACTCGATCGACTTTCTGGACGCCACGCAGTTCGTCTACCAGGACGTGTTCACGTCGGTCGATCCCGACACCGGCCGCCCCGAGTACGACCCGGCGAAGACCCCGGGCACCGGTGAGCGGGCGGTCTTCTGCCCGTCCTGGTCCGGCGGCAAGAACTGGCCTCCCGCCGCGTACAGTCCGGACACGAAGCTGCTCTACGTCCCCGCCAACGAGAACACCTGCTCCTACCTCGAGGGGGTCGAGCAGAACTACCGCCCCGGGCGCACATTCATGGGCATGGAGGGCGGCTTCGTGTCGCGAGAGGGCGCTGACCACTACGGCGAACTCCAGGCCTGGAACCTGGACACGCGGCAGAAGGTGTGGACGGTCGAGTTCGAACGGAAGCTCTGGGGCCCGGTGCTGACGACCGGAGGCGGCCTGGTGTTCGTGGGCGGCACGAGCGACCGCTACTTCCGTGCCTTCGACGCGGCGACCGGGGAACTCCTGTGGCGCCAGCGGACGAACTCCGGCGTCACCGGCGTACCGACTTCCTATGAGGTCGACGGCACGCAGTACATCGCCGTGCAGTCCGGCTGGGGCGTCGACGCGCAGCGCGGGACGGCTCACCTGGACGGCGCGATCGGTACCCGGACCTACGTGCCCCAGGGCGGAGTGCTCTGGGTGTTCGCGTTGCCGGAGTAGGAGTCCTGACGCCGGCCGCCGGGCTGGCGCCGCGAGTGCTGTAATCTGCCGCCCGCCGCGGGAACCGCGGAACAGCAACCGCCGAACGAGCAAGACCGATCCCGATTGGAGCCCGAAAATGGAAGTCGCCAGCGCTGACGCTCAGGCACAGGCCAGGGAACAACTCGACGCCCACGTCCGCGACATGATGGAGTGGCATTTCAACCAGGAGACCGGAACGCCGTTCTGGCTGGACTTCGCCTCGAAGCTCGACTTCGATCCGCGCAGCGATATCGCCGGTTACGAAGACCTGCGCAAGTTCCCGCCCTTTGAGGACGAGTGGCTGCGCGGCGGCCCGGTACGGCGCTGGGTGCCGAAGGCGATGGCCGACGATCCGATTTACGTGTTCGAGACCGGCGGCACGACGGGGATCCCGAAGAGCCGGGTGGCGCTGAACGACTTTCGCACGGACTACGAGCTGTTCAGCGCCAGCCTGCCGGACGAGCACTTCCCGCCGGGGTCCAACTGGCTGATGCTGGGGCCCTCCGGTCCGCGCCGCCTGCGGCTGGCGGTGGAGCACCTCTGCCAGTACCGAGGCGGCATCTGCTTCTGCGTCGACCTCGATCCGCGCTGGGTGATCAAGCTGATCAAGAAGGGCTGGATGGAGCACCTCGAGGCGTACAAGGACCATGTGACCGACCAGGCGCTGTCCGTCCTCTCAGCCGGACACGACATCCAGGCAATGTTCGCGACGCCCAAGCTGCTCGAGTCCCTGTGCATGGCACTCGAGGACCGGGGCCAGACACTCGCCGACACGGGGATCAGGGGCATCTTTTCCGGCGGCACGGAGTTCACGCCGCAGTGGACGCGATTCGCGGTCGAGGAACTCCTCGACGGCGTCTACATGACGCCCACCTACGGCAACACGCTCATGGGTCTTGCGGCCTCAAGGCCGGTCACGGCCGAAGAGGGCTACACGATCGCCTACTACGCACCGCAGCCGCGGGCCGTGCTCGAAGTCGTCGACCCCGACGACCCGGACCAGGTCGTCGACTACGGCGCCACCGGCCGGGTACGGCTCACGACGCTGACCCGCGAGTTCTTCGTGCCGGGCTTCCTCGAGCGCGACGAGGGCGAGCGGGAGCAGCCGTACGTCGACTATCCCTGGGACGGCGTCAGCGGTGTCCGGCCGTTCGCGCGGCTGGCGTCGGCGACGACGGTCGGGGTGTACTAGGAACTCTCGCTAGGGCGCGGCCCGGTTCCGGTACAGCGCCGGATCGACGACCGAAGCCATCGCCCTCTCATCCAGGCCGTCCACGAGACTGGCGATGCGAGTGGCGGCCGCCGCGGGATCCCGCAGCGCCTCGCCGTAGTCGATCTCGATCCACTCGAACTGGGGCGACTTCCGAAGCAGGTAGTTCACCCGCCAGAGCTGGTCCTGCCACAGCTCCATCATCCGGTCGTCCGGCGTTTCGTCCGATTCGCCTCGGCGGTCGAGCATCTTTCGCTGCGAGGCCAGCACCTCGGCCAGGTCGCGCCGCATCAGGATGACCTTGTAGTTCAGGTTCGGGGGCAGGTCCTTGAGCAGGAAGGAGATGACCTTGACCGCGCGACCCCGTGATGCCTTGAGCCAGGTCTTGTCCCGCGTGTTGGCCAGGTCCTTGACCCGCTCGTCCTCGTAGTAGCCCCGAGGGTTGTCCTCGTCGGCCTCGCGCTCGCCGTCGGTCACGATCTCCATGCCCCCGGCTTCGAGCATCTTCATTGCCATCGACGTCCCCGAGCGGGGCAGGCCGGAAACCACGACGATCGGCCTGCCGTAGCGGAGCTGCCGCCAGAGGCGAATGACGAAGAGCGTCACGCCGCGATGAGGGGATCCCGGACGCGCAGTTCGGGAAAATGGGCGAAGTCTCGATCCCTGGTCAGGAGTTCCGTCACGCCGTGTGCGATACAGATCGCCGCGATGCGGGCATCGTGGACACGGCCGCCCGTGATTCTCGGATGAGCGGCCATGCGGGCGAAGAGGGGCAGGAAGTCCTCCGTTTCGGAGAGCAGGAGCACCGATGGCGACGAGGCCCACTCCTCAAGTTGGCGCCAGGCGTCTTCCATCGGCGTCGCACGCTGGCGCCAGAGACGGCGGTTCGTGACAATGCCCAGGAACTCGGCGCAACAATGCCACGGGATGGCCCACGGCCTGTCGCTCTCGCAGTAGCCTCGGAGGATGTCAAGAGCCTCGTCGTGAACCGGGCTCTCGTTGCGGTGAGCGTAGACGAGGATGTTCGTGTCGATGGCGATCAAGCGGACTTACCTGCCTTCGCTCCCTGTCTTCGTAGATGAAGTCGCGGATCTCTTCCCATGAGTATTGCGCCAGCGGATCGGGATCGTTGGGGTCTCCGTAGCTCAGATCCTTCATCTTGTACTTCGCCGTGGGCAGCGGTTTGGCCAACAGGTCCCGGAGGCCGTCCTCGATGACGGCTCGCAGCGGCTGGCCTGTTTCCTTCGCGCGCCGCCTGGCCCGCTCCAGGAGCACATCGTGGATCTCGACGGTGGTCTTCATTGCGACCCATACTAGCCATACTACGCAGTATGGGCAAGATGGCAAGGCGGCTGAGTCCTGGAGACGCGGATAGAATCCCGGCCTGCGTGGAGCCGGCCGCCCGATGTGAGAGGCGTCGGTCCCAGTTCAGCAACGACCCGTTCGGAATCCGGAGGACATGCCAGCTCTACGTCTCGTAACCGTCGCGCTGGCGCTTCTCGCGGCGTTCTTTGCCGCGGCGCCGGCGGCAGCCTACATAGGCCCCGGGGCGGGGTTCGCGCTGATGTCGTCGTTCCTCGTGCTGCTGGCGACGGTGGTGCTCGCCTTCGTCTCGCTGCTGGCGTGGCCGGTGCGGACGCTGTGGCGGGTCGTGCGGCGGAAGAAGCCGCCGAAGGCGTACGTCAAGCGGCTCGTGTTCGTCGGTCTCGACGGCCAGGATCCCCGGTTGACGGAACGGATGATGAAGGAGGGCGAACTGCCCAACTTCAAGCGCCTGAGCAAGCAGGGGAGCTACCGGCGGATCGCCAGCACCTACCCGGCGCTGTCGCCGGTCGCCTGGTCAACCTTCGCGACCGGGGCGAATCCGGGCAAGCACAACATCTTCGACTTCCTCGACCGGGACCTGCGGAGCTACCTGCCCAAGCTGTCCTCGGCTCACATCGGCCGAGTCGAGCGCTTTCTGAAGCTCGGGAAATGGAAGATCCCGCTGCAGAAGCCCGAGATCCGCATGCTCCGGCGGTCGAAGCCGTTCTGGACCGTGCTCGGTGAACGGAACGTCTGGAGCACGGTGCTCCGGGTTCCGATCACCTTCCCGCCGGACCGGTTCTACGGCGCCCAACTGGCGGCGATGTGCGTGCCGGACCTGGTGGGCAGCCAGGGTACGTTCCTCTACTACACGACGCGGCCGGCGACGGAGACGATCCGGGAGGGCGGTGTGCGGGTGCCGCTGGCCTCGAACGGCTCCGGGCCCGACCACTTCGACTGCCTGATCGAGGGGCCCGAGAACAGCTTCCTGGAGGGCGACCCGCCGCCGCCGCTCCGCGTGCCGATGACGGTAAGGGTCGACCGCAAGGCCGGGGCCGCGACGGTGACGGTGGCGGGCGAGACGGTCGAACTTGTGCGGGGAGCGCTCTCCGACTGGGTGCGTCTCGAGTTCCGCGCCGCGCCCGGAGTCAAGGTCCACGGCCTGACCCGGATGATGCTGACCGAAACCGGCGAGCACACCTCGCTCTACCTGACCGCCATCCACATCGATCCGGAGAAGCCGGCGATGCCGATCTCGCATCCCTCGTACTACGCGCCCTACCTGGCGAAACGGGTCGGCGACTTCGCCACTCTGGGTCTGGCGGAGGACACGACCGCGCTCAACGAGGGCGTGACGGACGATGCGACCTTCCTCCAGCAGTCGTACGACATCGACCGTGAGCGGGAGGAGATGTTCTTCGCCGCTCTGGAGCGCCTGCGGCGGGGGAGTCTGACCTGCGTCTTCGACGCCACCGACCGCATCCAGCACATGTTCTGGCGCTACATGGAGAACGGCCACCCGGCCGCTCCGGGGCGGAAGACCGGCAGGCACCGCCGGACGATCGAAGACCACTACCGGCACAACGACGCCCTGGTCGGTCGGGTGATGGAGAAGCTGGGCGACGACGATCTGCTGATCGTGCTCTCGGACCACGGCTTCGCCTCGTTCCGGCGCGGCGTGAACCTGAACCGCTGGCTACTCGACCACGGCTACCTCGTGCTCCGGGAGGATGCCGACGGCAGCGAGGAGTGGCTGGAGGGCGTGGACTGGTCGCGCACGCGGGCGTACGCGCTTGGCCTGGCCGGCGTGTTCCTCAACCTGAAGGGCCGCGAGGTCTCCGGCATCGTGGAGTCGGGCGACGAAGCGCGCTCCCTCAAGCGCGAACTCATCTCGGCCTGGAACGGGCTGCGCGACGAGGACCGGGACGCGGTCGGCATCAATGACGCCTTCGATGCCGAGGATTTGTACACCGGCCCCTACAAGGGCAACGCCCCCGACCTGATCGTGGGCTACAACGACGGCTACCGCGTGTCCTGGGATTGCGCGGTCGGTGTGGTCGCGGGCCCGGTGTTCGCCGACAACACGAAGGCCTGGAGCGGCGACCACTGCGTCGACCCGCGGCTCGTGCCCGGCGTGTTCTTCAGCAGCCGCCCGGTCGATCGGGATGACGACCTTTCGCTGCTCGACATGGCGCCCACCGCCCTGGCCCTCTTCGGGATCGACAGGCCGGACTACATGGAGGGCGAGTCCGTCTTCGACCCTGCGAGTCTCGACCGCGGTGCGGCCGGAGCGGCGGCGTGAACCCACGGCACCTGGCAACGGCGGCCATGCTCTCGGCCGTCCTCCTGGTTGCCTGCGGCGGCGGGGGCGTCGGCCCGTCCGAGGGGCCGAAGGTCGTCGTGCTCGGCTTCGACGGTCTGGACTACGCGCTGACGCGGCAGTTGATCGACGAGGGCAGGCTGCCGAACTTCGCGCGCCTCGAGTCGATGGGCGGCTTCACGCGGCTGGAGACGACGATCCCGCCGCACAGCCCGGTCGCCTGGTCGAGCTTCGTCACGGGCATGGACCCTGGCGGGCACGGCATCTTCGACTTCCTGCACCGGGACCCGGAGACGATGATCCCGTACTCGTCGACCGCCGCGGCGTCCTCCGGCGGCCGCTTCCTGGAGGTGGGGCCCTGGCAGTTCCCGCTCACCAGCGGGGACTACGAGCAGTTCCGGCACGGCACGCCGTTCTGGGAAGTGCTGGAAGAGCACGGCGTGCGCGCGACCGTCATCCGCATGCCGGCAAACTTCCCCGTCTCCGGCACGGCGAGCCGCGAACTCTCGGGCATGGGCACGAGCGACATCCAGGGTACGGACGGCACGTTCACCTTCTACACGTCGGAGCTGTTCGCGGACCGGGACATCAGCGGCGGCGACATCGTCGAACTCGACATCTACGACAACGTCGTCGAGGCCGAGTTGCTCGGACCGGATAACCCGTTGCTGCGGGAACCCGTGAAGCTGACGGCGCCGTTCACTGTTTACCTCGATCCGGACACGGAGAGCGCGAAGATCGAGCTCGGCGACCAGCAGATCGTGCTCCGGGTCGGAGAGTGGAGCGACTGGCTGGCGGTCGAGTTCGAGATGATGCCGACCCAGCATCTGCGCGGCATCTGCCGAATGTACCTGCGGGCACTCGAGCCGGAGTTCGAGCTCTACCGATGGCGCCGGCGGCGCCCATCTCGACGCCGCCCGACTTCGCGGCCGAACTGGCGGAGGCCGTGGACCGCTTCTACACGGAGGGTATGCCCGAGGACACGAAGACCCTGACCGAGGGCGTCTTCACGCCGGAGGAGTTCCTGGCCCAGGCGAAGATCGCGGGCGACGAGGTTGCCGAACAGTACGGCTACGTGCTCGACCGCTACCTCGAACAGGAGGGCGGCTTCCTGTTCTACTACTTCGGCAACGTGGATCAGATCGGCCACGTCCGCTGGCGGTCGCGCGACCCCGAGCATCCCGCCTACGATCCGGCCGCCGACGCCGTGCACGAGGACCTGATTCCGACGCTGTACGAGGGACTCGACGTCATCGTCGGGCAGACCCTGGATCGGCTCGAAGCCGAAGCCGGGCTGGGCGACGGCGGTGGTGAGGAGCCGTTGGTCATCGTCATGTCGGACCACGGCTTCGCCTCCTGGCGCCGTGCCTTTCACCTGAACGCCTGGCTGATGGAGAAGGGCTACCTGACGGCGAGGAGCGCGGATCCCTTCGCGGACGAGGGCTTCCTCCTGAACGTCGACTGGGAGAACACCCGGGCTTACGGGATCGGCTTTTCGGGTCTCTACGTCAACCTGCGAGGCCGGGAGCGGGACGGCATGGTGACGGCGGCCGAGCGGCTCGCCCTGGTCCAGGAGTTGAAGGAGGAGCTGCTGGCGCTGGTCGATCCGGAGACCGGCGAACGCGCGATCACGGAAGTGCAGCTTCGCGAGGACTACGCCTTCCAGCAACAGACCGCGATCGGCCCCGATCTGGTCGTTGGCTACGCCAAGGGCTATCGCGGGGCGACGGAGTCGGCGTCGGGCGAGGCTGTGGGTGAGGTCTTCAGCGACAACGACAGCGCCTGGAGCGGCGATCACATGATGGACCACCGGACGGTGCCGGGAGTGTTGCTTGTGAGTCGGCCGCTCGGCCGTCCGGCGCGGGGCATCGCCGATCTGGCGGCGTCGATCCTCGCCGAGTACGGCGTGGAAGAGTTTCCGACACTGGCCGGTGGCGCCGCGACGGGCTCGCTCTGAACCGGGCCGGACGACGGCGCTTACCAAGGAGAAGAACATGTTCGGCGGCGGCAAGGTCAAGCTCGACAAGGAACTCATCGCGCGGGTGAAGCGCTACAGCGACATCGCCGGCTACTCGTCCGTGGAGGAGTTCATTACGCACGCGCTGGAGAAGGAGCTGGCCAAACTCGAGGGCGCGGAATCGCGTGAGGAGATCGAGAAGCGGCTCCGTGGCCTGGGGTACATCTCTTAGGCGCCCCGAAAGGGGTTTCCTCTTTGGCCGATGTCCTTCGTCAACGCCGTTCTCCGCGCCGTCTTCGATGCAGCGCTCGGCCCCTTCGCGGCCCTGCCGCCGATCGTGCCGGTCACCCTGGTGGCGCTGCTGTCGGGCATCTTCGCGTTGCTGGTCTACCGCTGGACCTCGAACCAGGAAGCCCTCGCCGCGGTCAAGCGGCGGCTGTTCGCCCATCTGCTCGAGGTTCGGCTTTTCAACGACGACCTGCGGGCCGTGCTGGCTGCCCAACTTCGGCTGTTGCGCGAGAACCTGACCTATCTGCGGCTCAACCTGGTGCCGCTGCTCTGGATGATCGTGCCGTTCATGCTGGTGATCGCCCAGCTTCAGTTCCACTACGGCTACGAGGGGGTCGAAGTCGGCGGCCGGACGCTGCTCGTCGTTGACCTGGCGACGACGGATTCAGAGGATGCCGCGGCAGTCGGGGCCGAGCCCCGTCCGCCGATCGAGATCGAGGTGCCGCCGGGCGTTGCCGTGGAGACCGACGGTGTGTGGATTCCGAGCCTTCGCCAGGTCGTCTGGCGGCTTAGGGCCGAAGAACCCGGGGACCATGAACTCACGGTCAGCACCGGCGGCGAGGCGTTCGCGAAGAGTCTGTTCGTCGCCGATTCGGAAGGTGGCGCCCGCTGGGTACGTCGCTCGCCCACGCGCCGCCGGGCGGCGATCCTCGATCAGTTGCTCTACCCCGCGGAGCCCTCGCTTCCCCGCGGCGGGCCGGTCGAGAGGATCGACGTCCAGTACGCCGCAGCCTCGATCTCCTTCTTCGGCCTGTTCGATGTTCACTGGCTGATCGCCTTCCTGGTCCTGTCGATCGCGCTGGCGTTCGCATTGCGGAACCGCTTCGGCGTCACTCTGTGACCAGGGGCGCGCCGGCCGATCGGGAGACCGCGGCGCCGGTGTCCGAGGCCGGCGCCCCCGTGATCGACGTCGTCATCCCGGCGTACAACGAGGAGGATTCGATCGGCCTGGTGCTCGCGGACATTCCGCCGGGTTTTGTGCGCCGGGTCGTCGTCGCCGACAACAACTCCCGGGACGCGACCGCGGTTCGGGCACGCGAAGCGGGGGCGGAGGTCGTGCCGGCCCGGGTCCAGGGCTACGGCAGCGCCTGTCTGGCGGCGCTCGGCCACGTGGGCCGGACCGGGCCACCCGATGTCGTCGTGTTCCTCGACGCGGATTACTCGGACCATCCCGAGGAGATGCCGGGACTCGTCGAGCCGATCGCCCGTGGCGAGATCGACCTGGTCATCGGTTCGCGGGTGTTGGGAGAAGCCGAACCGGGCGCTCTGCTACCGCAGGCCCGTTGGGGCAACCGGTTCGCCTGCCTGCTCGTGCGGCTGCTCTACGGCCACCGCTACACCGACCTGGGACCGTTCCGAGCCATCTCCTGGCGAGCCCTGGAATCGCTTCGGATGCGGGATCCGAACTTCGGCTGGACAGCGGAGATGCAGGTCAAGGCTCTACGGCGGGATTTGCGCGTGGCGGAGAAGCCTGTGAGTTACCGCCGCCGAACGGGCGTCTCCAAGATCACCGGCACGGTCTCCGGCACGGTGCGGGCCGGCTGGAAGATCATCGCGACCGTTCTCCGTTACAGTCGCGGCCCGATATGAGTGGGATGAAGGGCACGGAAGTGAACTCCGCCGGCCGCGAGGTGCCGGCGAGCGAAGTCGACATCGAGGTCCGCTACAAGGAAACGGACCAGATGGGCGTGGTTCACCATTCGAACTACCTGGTGTGGTTCGAGCTCGCCCGGACTCACCACTGCCGTGTCGCGGGCATGGCCTACCGGAACATGGAGGACGAGGGCTACTGGCTGATGGTCACCGGCGTCCAGCTCAAGTACCGGGGCTCGGCCCTGTACGGCGACCCGGTCCGCGTCCGCTGCTGGCTCGACCGGCTGAAGAGCCGTGCGATGAGCTTCGGCTACCGCGTGGAGGCGGGCGGCCGGGTCCTTGTCGAAGGCCGCACCGACCACGTCTGGGTCGACAGGGAGACCGGCAACCACTGTCGGATGCCGGAAGTCGTCGTGCCGGTGTTCCGGTCGATGGAGGGTTAGCCCGGCTGGAACTGGCCGCCAAGCGGATCCGGCCTGACGGCCGGCGCGTTTTCTGGCCGCCTGCGGCGGCAGCCGGCGTGGACGCCGGCGCACCCAGTGGGCGGCCCGCTCCATCCGCGCTAGCCTCCTAGAAGCAGGCGTAGCCGCCGTCGATCACGAACTCGTCGCCGGTGTGGTAGCTGGAGGCGTTGCTCGCCAGGTAGACGGCGATGCCGCTGAAGTCCGCTCCGACACCCCAGCGCCGCAGGGGAACGCGGCGCAGGACCTTGGTCTGGAAGGCTTCCGTGTTGATGGCCCGTTCGGTCATCGCGGTGTCGATCCAGCCGGGCAGGATCGAGTTGATGCGAATGCCGTGGCGAGCGTGCTCGACCGCGAGCCCGCGGACCATCGCGTTGAGGCCCGCCTTGGTCGATGCGTAGTGTTCGCTGCGTGGTGCGCCGAAGATCGCGGACAGGCTGCTGGTCGCGACCAGGGAGCCGCCTTCGCCGCGCTCGACCATGTGGCGGATGGCCTGCTGGAAGGTCTGGAAGACGCCCTCCATGTTGACCTGGAAGATCCGGCGCCACTCTTCCATCGACATGTCGACGAAGGGCGTGCCGCGACCGCCGATGCCGGCGTTGGCGAAGCAGGAATCGACCTTGCCCAGGAGTTCCACCGTGCGCTCGAACGATGCGGCCACCGCGTCGGCGTCGCCGACATCGCAGATGAGGGCCTCGACCTTCGTGCCGTGGCGCTCCAACTGCTCCCTGGCGGTCGCGTTCTTCGTCTCGTTCGTTCCCCAGATACAGACATCGGCCCCCGCCTGGGCCAGGCCTTCGGCGAAGCCCAGTCCGATGCCGGAGTTGCCGCCGGTCACCAGCGCCACGGTGCCGCTCAGGTCGAATGCGTTGTAAGCCACGGTTGATCTCCTTGCATGAGCCCTGTTTCCTGTGCGTCAGCGCGGCGCGGACGCCGCGACTCGATTCCTGTTTGAGAGTGCGGCGCGGAGCATAGCCGTGCCCGCGCGCTGCCGCTCCTAGCCGAACCACAGCCGGATCGCGAACACGATCACGGTCACCGTGACGACCCGGCCGATCCAGACGTGACCCTTGAGCACGGTCAGTCGGACGCCGAGCCAACCCCCCGCCATGTTGCCGACCGCCAGAACCAGGCCGAGGGTCCAGTCGACCTTGCCCGAGAGCGCGAACAGGGCCAGGGAGAGGGTGCTGAAGCACAGGATGCTCAGCACCTTGACCGCGTTGCCCCGGACGAGGTCGAGGCCCGCCAACGAGGTCGCGGCGAGGATGAAGAAGCCGACCCCCGCCTGGACGAACCCGCCGTACATGCCGACACCGAAGAAGCCGACCGCCAGCATTCCGACGCGCAGCGCCGTCGGCTGCTCCTTCGGTTCCGAGCGGCGGGACACCAGGGTCCACAGGGTGACGACGACCATCAGCGCCGCGAGCGCACGGCGGAAGGCGTCGTCGCTGATCGAAAGCGCGGCCCAGGCGCCGAGACCGGCGCCGGCGGTCGCCGGCAGGGCCGCCCACACGACCGCCCTGGGGTCGAGGACGCCGTGACGGTGGAAGCCCCACGAGGCGACCAGGTTCTGGAGCAGGATCGCCACCCGGTTCGTGCCGTTGGCGACTCCGGGCGGCAACCCGAAGAAAATGAGAATCGGCAGGGTGAGGAAGGAACCGCCGCCGGCGACGACGTTCAGCGCCCCGGCGACGAAGCCGGCGAGCGCGAGGGAGGGGTAGACGATCGCTGGCTCGTTCACCGCCTCGGAGGTTAGCGCGGTCCGGGTCCACCGGGTACGCCGGCCTGCCACCCGTGCGCCCGCTGACGGGCGCACGCGGTGCGCCACCCGGGTTCTGGCCGGCCTTCTGGCCGGCATTCCGGCGGCGGGCCGCGGTTCGGGCTTCCGATCCGCCGTTCGGTTTCGCTCCGGCGATAGAGTCCTGCCTGATGCCCTCTCCGAATCCCGTGCGCGTCGGCGCGATTCTGCTCCCGTTCCTGGGCAGGTTGCGCTTCCCGCAGCTCTTCGTTCTGCTGGCGGTCATCTTCCTCGTCGACCTGTTCGTTCCCGATTTCCTGCCCCTCGTCGACGAGGCCGTCCTTGGCCTGCTCACGCTGATGACCGGCCTGTGGCGCGACCGGCGCACTCCGCCGGACAAACCTCCCGAAAAGAACGTGACGCCGCCGGAGGCGCGTGAATGAAGCTGCGCCGCCTCCTGCCGACGTTGGCAGTGGCGCTCGCGGCTCTGCCGTCGGTCGCGGCGGCCCAGGACTGGAGCGGCGCCAACGGTTTCCGTATTCTTGTAACCGACGATGCCGGGCAGCCCGTCCCCGAGGTGACGGTCATCGCGCGGCTGGCCGAGGCCGACCGGTCGGGAGGGCCGCCCCCGATGCTGACGGACGAAGCGGGCACGCTGGACGTGTCGGACCTTGCCGCCGGTGAATGGGAGATTCAACTGCGACGGCAGGGGTTCATGATCGTGAACTCCTACCTGAGGCTGGAGGATGGGAAGCGGCCCCAGGTCGGGTTTACTTCGCGCCAGCGAACGGGCCCGTTCTGGGCGCCGCTGAACGTTGGTTACTCGAGTCTCGGCGTCGCGACGGCTGCGGCCAGCGCGGGCTCGGCGCGAGCGACGACTCGGGCGCAACGCCGGGCGGAGCGCCGGGCCGAGCAGCGGGAACGACGGCTTCGGCAGGAGAATGTCGCTCGTGTCGTGGAGGCGCCAAAGGCCGAAACGGCGGCGCCGGAGACGCCGGCATCCCCGGTGGAGGAGCCGGCGGCCGTGGAAACCGTCGTGGTCGCGGCGCGGCCGGACGAAGAACATCCGCCTCCGTCCGAGCTACCTTCGCCCGAGCCGTCTTCGCCCGAGCCGCCTCTGTCCGAGCCGGCGGTGGTCGCGGAGCAGCCGGTCCCCGACCCGCTGCCGGCTGCCAGGGTGGAGCCGCCCGTGCCGGAACCGGAAGCCGAGCCGGAACCCGAAGCCGCGCCGGTCGTGGTTCGCCTGCTTCCGAACCCCACCCTGCTTCGAGCCGGAGCGTGCCCCGAGTGCGCGCCCGGTGAGTGGTCCGTGTCGAGCAACTGGCCGGCGGAACCCCGTACCGCCGGGACGACGGCGTGCGCGGCCGATCTGGCCGGGCGTCTGGAGCGCGCGGCGGGAATGATCGAAGGGTCGCTGCCGGAGGAGTTCCGTGTCTACATCGGAGCGCTGGCGTCGCCCGAAGGCAACGACGTCCTGCGGCTGTTGCCGGAGGCGACGCGGACGGAGGTCCGGGCATTGCTGGTCCCCGTCCTCGATCCGGAGCGCTCCTGTCAGGTCATCGGCGTTCTGCTGCCGAAGGATGTGAGGTTCGTCGGTTTCCAGTACGAGGCTGCCGATCTCAGCGCCCGGGGCGGCTGTTTCCCCGACCAGCCGTGCGAGATCGGCGAGGCGCAGTGGCGGGGGAATCCCGTCATCCACCGTCACGATCACGGCACGCTCGTTTACGGAGTGTTCGAGAACCTGTCGCCCGACGACCGGCGCGAAGCCAACCTGAAGGTGTACTTCCGGCCCCCGCGTGGATGGCTGCCGCCGCGCTGAGGCGATGCGGTACCCTCGTTCCCGTTCAGGCCCAGAGCATCCGCGTACCCGACCCGCCTTGTGGCGAGGAGAGCCGAGAGATGTCCAACCGCAGCACGAATCTACCGTTCGTCGTTCTCGCCCTGGCGTCGGTTCTGGCCGCGCCGCTGGCAGCCGGCGGTGACGAGGACATTCCACGCACGGCGAGCGGCCGGCCGGACCTCTCCGGCAACTACGATGTCGCCAACCTGACTCCCTTCGAGCGGGATCCCCGGTTCGGCGACAAGCTCCACATGACGGTCGAGGAGGCGGAGCAGATCGCCAGGGGGATGGAGGCGGCACGGGCCGCCGCGGACGCGGAGAGCGACCCGGGCCGGGAGGTGCCCCCGCCGGGCGGCGACGGTTCAGCTGGAGCCGCGGGCGCGGTCGGCGGCTACAACTTCTTCTGGCTCGACTTCGGCAACCGGACCTATCCGATCGACGGCCAGTACCGCACGTCGGTCCTGACCGACCCGCCAAACGGCCGCATGCCGGAGCTCACCGAGGCGGGCAAGGCACGCAGGGCCCGGGTCAACCCGTACATGTACCGCAACACGGGCAGCGCCTGGTGGATCGAGGCCGGCGACGACCCCTACGACGGACCCGAGTCGCTGACGCCGGGAGACCGCTGCATCCACGACGCCGGTTCGCTCCCTGCCCTACAACAACCTGAAGACGATCACCCAGACCGAGGACCACGTCGTCATCATGGTCGAGTGGATGCACTGGGCCAAGGTCGTGCGGCTGAACGCGGAACACCCGTCGGCCGAGTACCGCTCGATCGGCGGCGACTCGATCGGCTGGTGGGAAGGCGACACCCTGGTCGTCGAGACGACGAACTTCCTGGACAGCCAGAGCGATCCGCGCGACGGCCTGAAGGTGATCGAGCGCTTCAGCCGCCACGGACCGAAGGACCTCCTCTACGGCTTCACCGTCCACGACACGGACTACGCAGCGCCCTACAGCGGCGAGCTGATCTGGCCCGGAACCGACCACCTCCTCTACGAGTACGCCTGCCACGAGGGCAACTACGCGATGGGCAACATCCTCCGCGGCGCCCGACTGCTGGAGAAGGAGTACTACGAGAAGAAGGGCCAGAGCAGCACGGGCTCGGGGCGCGTCGGCGATGGCCGGCAATCAGGGGGCGATGTCGCCTTCGGCGATGTCCAGAAGTTCCGTGAACTCGAAGATGGCGGACTGGCGTCCGCTCGCCGGGCGTGTGAGTTGGAGGATGCCGCCGTCGCGGAAGATGTTCAGGACACGACGTGCGGCGTAGGCCGCCAGACCTCGGTGGGTGCTGAAGTCCGCGCTCGTGAAGATGGGGTTCTCGAAGATGAAGTCGAGGGCGTCGAGGGCGTGGCGAGCGCGGGTCAGGCCCTCTACGCGCCGCCTTGTCTCGTCGTATAGCTCGCGGATTCTCCGGGCTCTGGCGGTGCTGTCCTCGGCCTGTGCCCGCACCGCTTCCAGGAAGAACAGACACCAGCCGGTCCAGTCATCGTCGCGGGATACGGCAAGAAGGCGCTCGTAGTAGGCGGCCCGGTTCGCTTCGAAGAAGGCGCTGATGTAGAAGTTGGGCTGGTTGATGATGCCCATCTGCCAAAGGTAGAGCGGCACGAGCATGCGACCCAGGCGGCCGTTGCCGTCGAGAAACGGGTGTAGAGCCTCGAACTCGGCGTGCAGCACGGCGAGTTGGACGAGGCGGTCCCGAGCCTCGTGGTGGAGGTACTTCTCCCACCTGCCGAGGCCATCGGTCAGTTCACCTGCCTCGATGGGGACGAAGCTGGCCGTGTCGACCGTGCTGCCGGGTGAGCCGATCCAGTTCGCGACGCGCCGGAACTCGCCCGGTGCGCTGCCCTTGCCCCGTGCGCCCTGGAGGAGGACCCGGTGGGCTCTACGGATGACCTTGAGGCAGAGCGGCAGGTCTTTCAACAGGTCCTGCGCTTCGCGCATGGCGGCGCGGTAGTTCAGGACTTCGACGACATCGTCGCGAAGAACCGGGGAGGAAGGCGCCTGGCCGGCCTGATACTCAAGAACCTGCCGGGTGGTCGCGAGCGTGCCTTCGATGCGGGACGAGAGTACGGCTTCCCTGGTGCCCAGCGGGGCAATCAGGATGTCGGGGTTGGGCACGGCCTCCAAGAGGCCGTCGTACCTGGCGACCGCGACCGACGTGGGGCCGATCAGGGGCACGAGCGCGGTCCAGTCGAGGCGGTCGTCGGGTGGGAAGCTCTCGGGTCGATAGTGAACTGGTGCCATGGCTTGCTCTCGAGTTCTCTGTACGGATCCTCTTTTGTGGAGCGTTTCTGCACGACAAACCTGTTTGTCGAACATTCTGTTGCTCGAAGTGTCTCACAAAACTCGTTGGCGTACAAAGGTGCACGACTAGAGAAGGAGGAGGTGAGTACGGGATCTTCTTGTCGAACACATCTGTTCGACGAACTGGTTTGTCGAACACTTATTGCCCTCGAGTGCTGCATAAACCGTCTTGACGCGCACAGGTGCAACACAACGCCGACATGGTGCCCGGCGCGCGGTCTACTGCAGCGAGAAGTTGACCGTCAGGTTGATGTAGACGGGGACCGGCTCGCCGTTCAGTGTCGCGGGCTCGTAGCGCCACTGCTCGACGACCTGCACGGCGGATTCGGTGAGGCCTTCGGGCAGGCCCTTCAGGACCTTGACGTAGCCCACGTTGCCCACGGCGTCGACCACGGCCTGCAGGATGACGACACCCTGGACCCGCGCCCGGCGCGCCTCTTCCGTGTAGTTGGGCCGGGGGGCGAAGGTTCTCTTCGACCCACATGGTTCCCGGCGGACCGGAAGGGGCGGGGGCTGGAGGGATTTCGAACAGCAGATCGCTGATCCCATCGAAGTCGACCTCCGGCGCGTCGAACACCTCTTCCTCGATCAGCGGTTCGGGGTCGTAGGGGGTCGGATCCGGGACCGGGATCTTTCGTGTCTTGCGCTTTGGGATGGGCTTGGCCTTCGCCGGCGGTGGCGGCTTGAAGCGCACCGTCGTGACCATGAAGGTCTTCGGCGCCTGCGCTGCCTGGAGAGCCCGAGGCTTCGCTTTGGGGAAGCTGAGCAGGAACAGCAGCGCGTGGAAGGCGATCGTGACGATGATGCCGACGCGGAGCGGGGTCCTGTTCTGCGGCGCGAGTTCGTAGGGCGCGCCTCCCAGATGAAGAGATGAGGTCGCGGACTTGGACCCGGAGGTCTTGCGTCTCTCGAGTTTGAAGGCCATGACTTGCGGTGGGCTGGTCGTCCGTTGCCGGAAATCGGCGAAGAGGGTGGGATTTCCGCTCGCTGCCGGCCGTGTTCTGGCGACGGCAGGGTGGGTCGCCGGCTACGCTCATCCATCCCAACACGCCGGGCGCCACTGGGCTTCCGGGATTCTAAGGCAAAGGGCTCCCGTCGCGTGGTGGCACTCCCGGCGCGGGCGGAAGGCGCTACTTCGGCGCGGTGCCGAACGGCGACAGTTCGCGGTGGAGCGCCGCGTCGAGAGTCGGGTAGCGGTACGTGAAACCGCTGCCCAGGAGGCGCGCCGGGACCGCGCGGGCGCTGGCCAGCAGCGCCTCGCGCGCCATGTCGCCAAAGACCGCGACGAGCGCCGGCGCCGGCGCCGGGAACAGTGCCGGCCGGTGCAGGAGTCTGGCCAGCGATTCGGTGAGGTCCGCGTTCGTCACCTGTTCCGGCGCGGTGAGATTGACGGGCCCCTCGCCGTGGTCGAGCAGATGGCGGATCGCACCTGCCGCGTCTTCAAGGTGAATCCACGGGAAGTACTGACGGCCCGATCCGAGGCGGCCGCCGAGTCCGAAGCGGAACGGCTTCAGCATCCGGGGCAGAGCGCCGCCGGCCGCGGCGAGCACGACGCCGAAGCGAAGCATCACGACCCGTTCGCAGATCGTTGCCGCGGTCACCGCCGCGGCCTCCCAGTCGCGGCAGACGGAGGCCAGAAATCCGCCGCCGGCGGGGGAATCCTCATCGAGCAGCTCATCGCCCCGGTCGCCGTAGTAGCCCACCGCGGAGGCGCAGACGAACACGCGCGGGGGCCGCTCGAGAGGGCTCAGGGACTCCACCAGCCGGAGGGTCGCCGGTGCGCGGGAGGACCGAATCCGATGGCGCTTGGCGGCCGTCCAGCGGCCGCCGGCGACGCTCTCGCCGGCCAGGTGGACGACGGCGTCGAGTCCTTCGGCGGCGACAGGTTCGGCCAGGCCGCGCTCGGGACGCCACTCCAGTTCGCCGGCGTTCCGGGGCGCGCGCCGCACGAGTTGGCGGCAGTCGTGGCCCGACCCCTCCAGAGTCCGGGTCAGGGCGCTGCCGATCAGCCCCGATCCGCCGCTCACCGCGATCTTCATCGCCTCAACGTAGCAGGGAACGGCATGGGCACAGGTAGCAGCGGTTGGTCAAGGGTAACGCCGTGACCGGCAGCGCTATTCTCGCTTCGCCGTGCCCGCTCCGCCGACGCCGCCATCGAACCGCCGTCTGGCGGCGATGCTGCGCCGCATCCGGCGGCGCCTTCACGGCTCCCAGCTCCCGATCGTGACTCTGATCGCGGAAACGGAACGCGACCCGTTCAAGGTGCTCGTGTCGACGATCCTGAGCGCGCGAACGAAGGACGAGGCGACCGCGGCCGCGACGCGGAGGTTGTTCGACGCGGCTTCGACCCCGGAGGAGATCGGGGCCCTGCCGGCGACCGAGATCGAACGGCTCATCTTCCCGGTCGGCTTCTACCGCACGAAGGCGAAGAACCTCCGGCTTGCGATGGACGTGCTGCTCGATCGGTTCGGCGGCGAAGTGCCGCGGACGGTGGAGGAGCTGGTTGAGCTGCCCGGCGTCGGGCGCAAGACCGCGAACCTCGTCGTCACGGAGGGCTTCCGGCGACCCGGCATCTGCGTCGACACCCACGTCCACCGGATCACGAACCTGTGGGGCTACGTGGACACCCGCAATCCGCTGGAGACGGAGATGGCCCTGCGCGCGAAGCTCCCGCGGAGTCAGTGGATCGACCTGAACAAGACGCTGGTCAGTTTCGGCCAGAAGCTCTGCGTGCCGGTCAGCCCGTGGTGCTCGCGCTGCCCGGTCGAGGAGTGGTGTCCGAAGTTGGGGATTGAGCGGAGCCGGTGAGCACGCCCGGCCCGTCGACGGCTGCCTCAAGTGACCACAGCCGCTCCCACTCGTTCAGCAGGCTGCTGTCGACCCGGTTGAGCAGGGAGTGGAAGTAGCCGATCTGGTCGAACACGGCCTCCGTCTTGAACCGGTCCGGCACACCGCGGCTCAGGACCTTGAACAGGCGGCTCAGGTAGCGGAGCACGAGTCCCTCGGAGCGCTGCAGCCGGTAGCGGCCGATGAACTCGCCGAAGCTCAGGAAGTCCTCGTACACCTCCCGGCCGATCCGCTTCGGCCGGATCGAGTCGCCGCGGACCCAGGGGTGGGAGCGGCGGAACTCCTCGAACGTCGGCTCGATGAGCTCGATGAGCGGTCTGGGATGCGTGACCTCACGGAGCCGCTCCATCCGTTCCTCGAACGGCACCCTCCGGGCCTTGAGTCTGGCGGCCAGTTCGTCGCGCAGTTTCCGAGCCTGCTGGCGGAGCACGATCTCCGGGTCCTCGAGGATCGCCTCGACCAGGCTGAGCAGGTCCAGGGCGTAGTCGGGATCCTCCGGGTCGAGCAACTCCAGGGTCGAGACCAGGTAGAGCGACAGGTTCTGGTGCATCGAGAACTCGAGCTGCAGGTCCCGGTCGGCCACGACCCGGTAGCCGTCGCCGTTCGATCGCGCCATGCTCAGGATCCGGCCGCGGTGCAGCGACCGGACCAATTCCGCCGACTGGCCGAGGAGGCGTTTCTTTCGGGCCGGTCCCTCATGGCAGGCGGCGATCAACCGCCGGATCGAGGTGAAGTTCTGGCGGGACTCGCCGTTCCCGGCCGGCTCGTCGGCCTGGATCAGGTCGAAGACCATGCCGTGACTGAGGCGGAAGCGTGATTCGAGCGTTTCAGGCGGACTGTGGATCAGGCGGCGGAACGTGGGTTCGTCCCAGGGTACGAACCCACGCGGCGGCGGTCGCTTGCGGAACTGCCTGCGGCTCCTGCCGCGAGGCGTGGCCTGGGCTTTCATCTGGCGGCGTTGGTTGTCGATCTCGTGCTCCGGCGCCTGGCACACGACCCAGCCCTGCTCGTCGAACCCCTTGCGGCCGGCCCGCCCGGCGATCTGCTGGAAGTCCCGGACCTTGAGGATCGCCACATCCTGGCCGTCGTACTTGCTGAGCTGGCTGAAGAGCACGGTGCGGATCGGCACGTTGACGCCGACTCCCAGAGTGTCCGTGCCGGCAATGACCTTGAGCAGTCCGAGTTGGGCGAGCTTCTCGACCAGCAGCCGGTACTTCGGCAGCAGTCCGGCGTGGTGAACGCCGATCCCGAAGCTCAGGAACCGCCGCACCTGCTTGCCGTAGGCGGTGTCGAAGCGGAAGTCCCCGACGGCGTCGAAGATCGCCTTCTTCTCGTCCCGCGTGCAGAGCCTCAGACTCGTCAGGCTCTGGGCGAGCCGGGCGCAGTCGCGCTGGGTGAAGTTGACGACGTAGATCGGCGCCTTGCCGTCCGCGACGAGTTCGTCGATCGTCGTTCCCAGGGGTGTTTCGCGGTACTCGTACTCGAGGGGCACGGGGCGGCTCCGGCTGCTGACCAGGGCGACCGGCCGCTGCGTGGCCCGTTCCAGAGCCTCGCTGATCGGCGCCATGTTGCCCAGCGTCGCCGACATCAACAGGAAGGTCGTGGCGGGGAGCGTGATCAGGGGTACCTGCCACGAGACGCCGCGTTCCGGGTCCGAGTAGTAGTGGAATTCGTCCATCACCACGTAGTCGACCGGCAGCGTCGCGCCTCGGCGGAGGGCCATGTTCGCGAGCACCTCGGCGGTGCAGCAGACGATCGGCGCTTTCGGGTTGATGCTCGCGTCGCCGGTCAGCATGCCGACCCGCTCGGCGCCGAAGTCGTCGCACATGCGGAAGAACTGCTCCGAAGCGAGGGCCTTGACCGGCGCCGTGTAGAAGCTCCTCCGGCCTTCGCACAGGCCCTTGAACAGAAGGCCCATCGCGACCAGCGACTTGCCGGACCCGGTTGGCGTGTCGAGAACCACGTGGCGGCCGGCGATCAGTTCGAGCAGCGCCTCCTCCTGCGGTGGGAAGAGCTCGAAGTCGAGCCCGGCGACCCAGTCCAGGAACCGTTCCAGGATGTCGTCGGGAGAGATCGTCTCCGGGGTTTCGGGCAGTCGGTCGCCCAGGGGCGCGGCAGTCACCTGTGTAGCCTACGTGGTGAGGACGCGATGGCTGATCGAGGAACGAGGACGGAAGGTGTCGGGGCGGTTGCCGGCGAGCCATCGGGAGGCACTGCGCCTTCGACGCAACCGGTGTTCGTCCTGGTGGGCCCCCAGATGGGCGAGAACATCGGTGCGGCGGCACGGGCGATGCTGAACTGCGGGCTCGTCGAGCTGCGCCTGGTGGCGCCGCGCGACGGTTGGCCGAACGAGCGCGCGCAGGCGATGGCGACCGGGGCTTCCCGCGAGATCGTCGACCGGGCAGCGGTATTCGGGACCACCGCGGAGGCCGTCGCCGACCTTCACCGCGTCTACGCCACGACCGCGCGCCGCCGTGACCTGCTCAAGCCGGCGATCGGACCGCGGGAGCTGGCGACCCGGATTCGAGGCCGCGCCGCCCAGGGGCTGCGTTCCGGCGTGCTGTTCGGTGCCGAGCGGGCCGGACTCGACAACGACGACGTCGCCCTGGCGTCGCACATCGTTCACATTCCGCTCAACCCGACCTACCCGTCGCTCAACCTGGCCCAGGCGGTCTTGCTGGTCGCCCATGCCTGGTTCGAGGCCGCGGCGGGTGACGCGGCGCCGGCCGGCGGTCCGAAGTCGACGACGCCGCTCGCTACCGCGGCGCAGCTCGTCAACCTCTTCGAGCACCTGGAGCAGGAACTCGACGCTTCCGGGTTTCTGCGCGTGACGGAGAAGCGGGGGATCATGGTCCGCAACCTGCGGAGTATCCTGCACCGTGCCGAACTCAGGGAACACGAGGTGAGGGCCCTTCACGGCGTGGTCAGCTCGTTGGTAGGCCACCGGAAGGATGGCGGGTTGGTGAGGCAGCCGACGATCAGGGTGGAGCCCGATCGGGAAGACGGCGGACCTGGATCTGGTTGAACGAGCTGACGATGAAGCTGCGCAGCCAACTCATCCTCGCCTTCCTCGTGCTGGCGGTCCTGCCGCTGGCCGGCATCGTGGGCTACTCGTACGTCTCGTCGGCCAACGCGTTTCGCGTCGCGGTCCAGGCCGAGTCGGTGGAGGTCGCGCGGCAGATCTCGGTGGGACTTCGCCGTACCCGCGAGGATCTGCGCAACTACGTTGGGAGGCTCGGCACGACGTTGCCCTTCGACGATCCCCAGTACGCCGACCCGGATGCGCTCCGGGAGTTTCTCTTCGAGAACCTTAGCGACAGCGCCAACTTCGTCGAGGTGCTCGAGTTCGTGCCCGCCGGCGGGCCGGGGACCGAGGGAACGGCTTCTCCGGGCGATGCGCTCGGCGCGGCCGCTCCCGGCGCTTCGGATCGGCTGAGGAGGCCGGACCGGCGCTTTCTGTGGTCGCGTTTGGGACGCCTGGAGCGACCGGAAACGACGGAGGGAGACGCCGAACCTGGTATGCCGGAAGAGGCTCCGGAATGGGTTCGCCGGGCTCAGGATCGCATTACCCGGATCTTCGGCGGTCCGGTCTCGACTCCCGTCCACCGGGACGGGAGCCTGGTGGGTGAGTTGCACGCTGGCATCCGGCCCGAGAGGGTGATGCGGAACGTGCTGAGCCGGATTCCCCGGACGGGCGGCGCTGTGCCCTTTGCGATCGACGCGGAAGGCGAGATCTACACCTCCGAGCCGGAGGACCT
>JAGWAG010000109.1:0-3366 GCA_021296535.1 Acidobacteriota bacterium
GACGCTCCGCATCGCGGACGGCCCGGATGAGGTCCATCACCTCGTCGTCGGCCGCGCCGAGCTGCGGCGGTACACGGAAGAGAGCACGGCGAACTAGTCGGAGGCGCGTCGGCGTAGCGGCGTCGGGGTCACCCGCCTTCTCCTGGCTGGAGGGGAGGGTCCCCGGGGCGGCGCCATCCGTGCGCCCGATGACGGGCGCACGGACTGGTTCACGGGTGGCGCGGGTCGCGCCACCCGGGTTCGCGCTTTCCTGGTGAAGGGACGGTCGGCGCTCGCTTCGGTCGGCTGCGCTCCGGTTGGGCGTCGGACGATGAGGGGGTGTTGGCCGTCGCTTGCCGACAGCCCCCGGGGACCCTCTCCTCCAGCCCGGAGAAGGCTGGAGGGCGTCGGCGGACTGAATCGGCAGCGGCCGGTGCGGCAGAACAACTCTGGGCCCGAGAACGCGGGCATCTTGCCCGCGTCCGGCGTGCAGTCCGGCTGGTTGGGCGCTAGTGTAGGTGCGTGCTACAGCGGACCCAAAGGGGGTGAGCCGTGTTGCGGAAGCCGATCGAGATCGACACCCGGTTCGTTCCGCCCTGGACGGGAGCGATCATGCTCTGGCCCTTCATCCTGTATCGCCCTGGGCAAAGAACGCCGAGGACCGCGATGTACATGCATTATCTGTGGCGCCAGTGTCTGCGGTGTTGGGTCTTGCCGTGGCTTCTCTGCTACCTGATCCTCGGGCTGTTCTATCTGCCACGGAAGCGTTGGTGGCAGCATCCGCTGCAGATTTACGCACATGCCGTCAGCGCCGGTGTTCGGGAGCAGTTGCGCCTTGTCGGCAAGGAAGGGCGAACTGTCGCGATCCCAAACACGGTGGGTGGTGGATGCGCGCGCGAGGGCGGTCCGCCGGGTCATCCGGGGGAGTTGATTGGCAAGATGTTCCTGAACGGTCTGGGCTTCACCGAGGAAGAGTTTTCCGGACGGCTGGGTGCTTCACCAGAGTCGCTCCGTGCGGTTCTGCAAGGGGACGAGGCGGTCACGGCAGACTTCGCCTTGCGATTGGAGCGCGTGACCCGAGTAGGTGCAGACTTCTGGTTGGCATTACAGCACCGGCACGACCAGTGGCAGGTCACCCAGTCGGAGCGCGCCGCGGCAATCGAGGCTCTGGAGCCGCTTCCACTGGCTACTTGAGGCTCTCGCCTTACCTTACGTACACTGGATTCGAGTAGATCCACGTCCGCCATTCGCCGTCGACTTCTAGCCAGCCTTCGACGCGGTAGACGCCGGGCTGATCGAGGCGGTGGGTGAAGGATCGGGCTTCGGTGACGGCGATCTGTTCGCCGTTGCGGATCAGGCGGATGGTTGCGGGTAAGGGGAAGTGGGCCTTGAGTTCGGCTGTTGCGCCAACTTCCAGAGTCCATTCGTCGCCCATGATCGCGGCTGCCTCTCCCGCTTCATCGATGTAGAAGGAGAACCCCGTCGGGTCGGCCAGCCAGTCGTGAGCGACGTAGACGTGGCCGGCGGCGACGGCGGTGCGGATGGCCTCTTCGTCGAGCGCGGGCGCGAGGATGTGGGTCGTCGAGTTGTGCATCGACACCCAGTAGGGGTCGAGGTCGTACCGGCCGATGACCTTCCCGGGTTCGTGGCCGCGGACGAGGTCGGAGATTCCTGGCGCGTCCGCGGTGGTCAGGACTCTCATTTCGTCCAGATCGTCGACGATCGTGCCGACGCGGACGGATTCGTCGTCGACCTTGATCACGAGGAAGACCTGGTTGTGGTGGCAGTCGTTCGCGTTGACGCCGACGACCCGCCGGTTGGCGGTCTCGCGGTCCCACTTGTCCAGGTAGAGAGCGGGGTAGTCGAACTGGGCGCCGAACACCGCTTCGGGATAGAGCTCGATCGACCGGGCCAGAAGCTGCGACTGGTCGGGATCGATCGTCCAGGCGACCAGGGCCTGCATCGAGTCTCCGTCGTCGAGGGCGTCGGCGTGGCGGTTGTAGATCTCCATGCCGGTCAGGCCGTCCATTGGATGGTCGGTCCGCTCCTCGACGTGGGAGAGGAAGACCATGCCGCCACCGCGGTTCACCTGGCGGAGCAGGGTGGCAGGGTCACTGCCCATGTGCTCGGCGACCGATGCCTCGGGGTGGATCAGGAAGCCGTGCGCCTCCGAGCCGGGGATGAACAGGACGCCGTCGTGAATCCCGCGCCAACTGTCCATGAAGTCGCGGGGCGGCCGGTGGTGGTCGGAGAGGAACACGACATCGACGCCGATCCGTTTCGCGTCGCGGAGGATCTCCTCGGGTGTGCCGCCGGTGTGATCCGAGTCGCCGGCGTGGGCGTGGAACACGCCGCGATAGTCGTTCAGGCCGGGGAGGGGCGGCGGCGGTTGAACCGCCGCGCGAAGTCGTTCAACGTCGGCTTGCGTGGCCGCGAGCCGTTCGGGGGCGAGCCGTTCGAGAGTCGTCCAGCGCCGAACCGGTGGTTGGCCGGACGCCGGCTCCTGGACCTGACTCCAGACTGACGCCGCGGCCAGCAGGCCGCAGACGGCAGCCTGAAGCCGCAACCTCACAAGGAGTAGACCCGCTCCGCGGTGCGGTAGAACATCGCGTCCTGCTCGTCGTCCGGGAAGTCGGCCGCGATCTTCTTCAGACCGTTGACCATCGCGTGGTACGGGATCGAGAGCTTGTCGACCGGGAAGTTGCTCTCGAACATGCACCGATCCGGGCCGAAGCACTCGATCGTGTGCAGGTAGTAGCGGCGTTGGGCGGCGACGAGTTCGTCCGAAGTCGCGGGGGTGGCGCGCTCGCTCCAGCCGAAGCCGTTGTCCGGCATCGCCAGACCGCCGATCTTGGCGACCACGTTGGGGCATTCCGCGATCTCGGCGATGTCCTGCTGCCAGGCTTCGAAGATCTCTTCGCGCCTGTCGGCGTAGGGCCCGACGCCCAGGGGCGTGCCGAAGTGGTCGAGGACCATCGTCGTCTCCGGCACGGCGCGCGCCAGTGCCGCGAAGTCGGGGTTCTGGTGGTGGTAGTGCCAGGTGTCGAAGGTCAGGCCGCGCTCGCCCAGCACCTTCATCCCGCGCCGAAAGTCGTCGTGTGCGTAGAGACCCTCGGGCGCCCGGCCGGCGATGCGCAGCGCCTCCGGGTGCGGGTCACGGGCGCCGCTGTGGCGGATGCCGCGGAACAGTCCGTTGCCGGCCTCTTCGTGGGCGTCGAGAACCTCCGCGACGTCTTCGCCCAGGGTGAGATTCGCGTGGCTCACGATGCCGGCGATCGTCGCTCCGTCGCCCTCGGCAGACGCGGCCGCGGCCTCGGCCACGAACTCCGTCTCGCCGACGCAGCGCAGATGCTCCGGGCCGTCCTCGCGGTAGCAGGCCCGGCACTC
>JAGWAG010000109.1:3481-26095 GCA_021296535.1 Acidobacteriota bacterium
GCGGGACGGGTCGACGGTTTCTTCCTGGACCTGGGCAAGCCACCCGGCCGTGCCGGGCTTGGGTGCGGACATTGGGCGCTTCCTGCGTCGTTTGGGGCGCTACCCTAGCAACGCTCATCCGGGTTGGTGGCGCACGAAGTGGCGTCTTCGGTTCTTGCCGCCCACTCGCGAAGCAGTTCCCTACGGCTTTGCGGGCGCAGGGAGCGACTTCGGTTCTGCCGTTGACAGTGGCCCGAGGAAACAAGGACTGCATACCTTGAGCCCAACCAGGTTATGAGAGACTTCGATTCTCCGCAGGGCGACTAGATAACTGTGGCATACCCTCTCTTTCACCCCCGCAACACCAGGTCGATACCCGTGTCGATGACCATGGAGGAGTTCCGGCGCGAGTTCGTCTTGGAATCCACCAGCCAAAACCGGGTGGAGAACAGATTCGTAGAGGCCAAGGAGGGGTTCTCGAAAAACCGGATCGCAGCGGCGGTGGTGGGCTTCTCAAACGCGGGAGGTGGCGTGATCCTCATCGGCGTTCGGGACGATGGCTCCGTGCCCGGCGCTCGCCTTACCGGTGAGAAGGAGAAACGACTTCATGAAGCCGTTGGGAATCTGCACGACCCGGGTCGCTACGAGATTCGCGAGATCCAAGTCGGAGACACGTCGGTGGTCGTGGTCTCGGTCTGGCCGCGGGAAGAGAGCGTTGCCCAGACTTCGGACGGTCGACTGCTGGCGCGCCGAGCGGCGTCAAACCAAGTACTAGTGGGCCGTGAGCTGCGGGACCTCATGGCTCAGCGGTCCCTGAGACACTTCGAACGTACGCCGACCGAAATCACGGCTCCTGAGGCCGATAGCGAGCTTCTGACCGGACTGGCGGCGGCGTGGGGTTGGGGACGCGAGCGTGTGGACGAACGCCTTCGGGAGCGGGGGTTCGCTACGTCGAGTGACCGGTTGACGGTCGCGGGCGTGCTCTACCTCCTTCCAGAACCACAGCAGGCGCTGGGCAAGGCGTTTGTCGAACTCTTTCGCTACCGCGATGACGGCTCAGACTATGACCATAGGGAGGAGATTGTCGGTCCGCTGCCGACCCAGGTTCAGAGGACGACCGAGATCGTCATGAAGGAGATCGGCTTCGACCTCTTGGTAGCCGGGCTCTTTCGGCATGAGCTGTCTCGATTGCCCGAGAAGGTGGTCCGTGAGGCGGTAGCCAATGCAGTCGCGCATCGCTCGTACGAAATCAAGGGGGCTCCGGTACGAGTCGAGATTCGACCGGATCGAGTGGTCGTTGGTTCTCCCGGCGGACTACCGGAACCGGTGACGATTGAGAACATGCGCGAACAGAACGCTGCCAGGAATCAGGCCGTGATCGCTGCTCTCCGGCGATTTGGTCTGGCCGAGGACGCCGGTCGTGGCGTCGACGTGATGGAAGACGAGATGGCCGCGAATCTCTTGCGGCCGCCCGAGTTCTTCGAGCCGGAAGATCGCGGATCACTTACCGTGACATTGTGGTTGGGGGCGACGGTTACCGACGAGGAGCGGAGTTGGATCCTCGAACTCGAGCAGCAGGGCGAGTTGAAGCCCAAGGACCGTCTGCTCCTGGTGGTTGCGGCACGTGGAGAGCGGTTGACGAACGCCAGGGCGAGGGAGATTCTGGGCGTCGACGCCCTCGCTGCCCGTGGCGTGCTCCAGCGGCTTCGGGACGCGGGACTGCTGGTGCAGGAGGGTGAGCGTGGCGGCGCAGCCTACCGGATCAGTGGCGACCTCGACCGGCGCCACGGGCATCTCAGCCTTGCTGAGATCGACGACTTGGTGTTGGCGATGGCGGAGGAGACGCCAGTCACCAACGCGCTCCTGCGTGAGCGCACGGGACTTAGCCGTCCGCAGGCGCTGGCCGTGCTTGCGCGGCTCGTTGCGAGCGGTCGCCTTGAACGCCGCGGCGAGCGGCGCGGCACACGGTACGTTCGGGCGCGTACCGAGTGAGCCGGTCCGTTGGGGCGAGAAGAACAAGATCCTCATAACAGGGACATGCTTATGGCCGAGTTATGGCGTACTTGTGTGTACGGAAGGAACCATAGAACAAGATCCTCATAATGAAGAGTGGCGAGTTATGAGAATCTCCCTCGCTCTTATGATCTCGAAGAAGAAGATCCTCATAACTCGCTCATAAGCGGCGTCAGTTATGCGGATCTTGTTTTACGACAGCCTCAGTGCTCGTATTCGCGGTGGTGCTCGGCCAGGAGGTCGCGACCGAAGTCGCCGTCGAAGTCCCGCCAGACGGTGTGTCTGGACGTTGTCGTACTCGATGACGAAGTCCGGAGCCTGGACGCGGTAGTAGTGCGGAGCGCCGACCTCGGCAGGGCCCATCCAGGCGAAGTGGATCGCGTTGCCGGCCGCCTTGACCTGGGCGCGACGCTTGTCGGCGAGGTCGGGCGGCACGTTGCTGGCGTACTCCTCGATCAGGGCGTCGAGCAACTCCCGTTGCTCGGGGTTGAGGGCGCTTGCCGGCACGCCCCTGGGCACCTGGCGCTCGAGCCGCGGCTGGTTCGAGCTGAAGATGTCGCGCGGAGCCTCGTCGCCGATGACGGCCCTCTTGCGCTGCTCCTCGTCCAGAGACTCGAGCAACGCCCGGGCGAGGTCCTCCTCGCGCCCGAGGGCTCGCAGGCCTTCGCGCGGCCCGCTCGGCACACGGTGCGGGTTGGCGCCCAGGAAGAGGGGCGTGGACGCCGTCGCCTCGCCGGCGACGACGGTGAAGTTGAGCGACACGTGGTGTCCCTCGAAGCTCCACCCCCAGTCGCCGCCTTCGCTCGGTTCGCCGAAGAACGTCACGTGGTAGCGGAGCGGGTCGCGCATCGACGTGAAGGGGTTCGCTCCCGCCGCTTCTTCGATCCTGCGGAGCACGGTCTCCAGACTCATCACGGTGGTCGTCTTGCCGTATCCCGTTCGGCTTAGCGAGGCGCTGAGCAGGGCGTGGAGAAGGTGGTGCTGGTCCGGGCTCATGTCGAGCATCGACAGTCCCTTGCGCTCCTTGGGAATGAAGTGCCAGTCGACCCTCTCGGCATCGTTGAAATCGAGCATCAGGGTTGCGCGCTGGTCTGCGTCGAGCGACGCGAGCAGGTTGTTCGCGGCCGAGGCCATCGTGTCGGAGGTCGTGTTGTCGCCGGCGGCGCCGAGGATTCCGGCCGCGCCGGCGCAGCCCAGGGCGATCAACAACATGCGTGCGGACATGGTATGTCTCCTGCGGTTCATCGGCGCCGGCGGCGTCTTCGCCGGGCGCCGCCCTCGTTGCCGGTTTGGACGCTCCAGCGTATCGCGCCCGCCGGTCGGAGGCGGTTTGCCGACGGTCAGGTGGCCGGCGTGGAAGAGGTCCTTGACAGCCGGCCGGGGGAGTGGTCGGACGTGGCTAAGATCGCCCGATGACTCTGCTGCGAGAGTGCCGGGCCGTGTTGCCGGTCCTGTTCCGCGACAACTGGCGGCGCGGTTCGAAGGAGCGCTTCAGCCGGCTGTTCCTGGCCGGCTCCTTCCTGTTCTTCGGCCTGCTCGCGGCGTTTGGCGTGGCGGCGACCTTCGAGTTGCAGGACGAGCGGCTGCGTCGGAACACGCTGAATCTGCTGGCGGCGCTGGGAGTTCTGGCCTGGCTGGTCACGACCATCGTCGGCCGGCTTGAGATGTCCCGCCACTTCGATTTCCGGGGGCTCCTGGCTTTGCCGGTCCAGTTCAGGACGCTCTACGCGCTGCGCGTCGGCGCCGGGCTGACCGGACCCTGGCTTGCGCTGTTCGGACCGGCGATCCTCTACGTCCTCGTCGCCCGGACTTCGGGTCTCCTGACCGCGGTCCTTGCGCTGTTCGCGATGGTCGCCGTGGCCGTTCTGCTGGGCCGCCTGGTCGCCCTCGTGCTGCTGAAGCTCGACGACCTCAACGCAAGCTGGAGGACGACGGCTGCACTGCTGGTCCTGGCGCTGGCCGGCGCGTTCGCCGTCGAGCCCGTGATGAAGGACCGGGCGCTCGATCTGACGGACCAGCCGGTCATCGAACTGATCGCCGACGAGGTGCGTGAGTCGCGGGTACTGGCGGCCGCTGGCTACCTGCCGGGCGGCTTGGTGGCCGCGATCTTTGAAGCGCCTCGGGACGTCGGTGCGAACCTCGCGCGGTTGGTCGTGCTCTGGCTTGCCGCGGCCGGCTGCATGCTGTTCGAGTACCGGATTCTCAGGAAGGAGAGCTCCGTCCCGTCGACGGGACGGGGCGATGTCGCGGGAGTCCATCTGCCGCTCGCGCGGATTCTGCGCCGGGCGAAGCGTGTCAGACCCTCGACTTGCCTGACCCTGATCGAGTTCGACGGCGTGATGAGGCTGAAATGGGTCCGCGGCATCCTGCTTCTCGGTGTCTTTCTGGCGCCCCTGGTGCAGACGGGCCGTCTCCTGGGCATCGTGCAGGTATTCGTCATCACCGGGTTCCTGTTCGGTCTCCGCAACAACGTCTACGGGGTCGCGCACCGCTCGATCGCAGAGCGGTTCCTCCTGCCTGTGCGCCTGGGCGACCTGGCGACCTCCGCCGGAAAGAGCCTGACGCTCTTTCCCGCCCTCATCTTCGGCGTCGCCGTCGCCTGGGCATGGCAGCGGGTGGGTTGGCCGGGGTGGGGGACGTTCGCCTTGTGGCTGGCGCTTCCCGCGGGCATCCTGATCGGCGGCTACGGCTTCGGGGTGTACTCGTCCGTCCGCTGGCCGTATGCGGTCGACCTCGGGCCCTATGCCCTGAAGATCCAGCCCTCCCCGGGCGGGTTGGCAGCGACGGTCGGCTTCTTTGGATTCGCTGCCGGAACGCCGTTCCTGCTCGAGTCTCTGGCTCCGAGCGTTTCCTGGGGACCGCCGGTGGCAGCCGGCGTAGGGCTTGCGTTGATTCTCGGTGCCCCGGTGATCGGAGTCCTGCTCGTCCGTGCGGCCGACCGCGCGGCGCGAGCCGACCCGCACAGGATCCTCGACTCTCTGGCGGATCGCCGGGAAGAAGACCGTGCGTCGGGGCTCGCCAAATGAACCGGCGATCGGGGCGGGTGCGGTTTCTGCCGTCCCTGCTTTGTGCCGCGGCTCTAGCGGGCCCGGTGCTCCTCGCGCCGTCTGTCGCCACGGCCCAGGGCCGACCGGCGGCGTCGGCACTCGGGATCGAGCAGCCGGTGCGCCTTGACGGCGAACTGACCGACTCCGCCTGGGTGCAGGCCGACTGGGCCAGCCCCGCACCGGGGAGCCGTCCAGCGAGTCGACGGAGTTCGCCGTCGTCTACACGTCCGACACGCTGTTCGTCGGGGTGCGGGCGAACGATCGCGAGCCGGCGAGGATCGTGGCGAAGGAGATGGAGCGAGACAGCGACCTGTTCCAGGACGACTCGATCCTGCTGCTGTTCGACACGTTCAACGACGGGCGGAACGCCTACCTCTTCGTGACCAACCCGAACGGGGCCCGTACCGACGCCCTTCTCACGGACGAGGGGCGGGATGTGAACTGGGCCTGGGACGGCGTGTGGGAGGTCGCGGCTCGCCGGACGGCGGATGGCTGGATAGCGGAGATCGCGATTCCCGTCTCGACGCTCCGCTTCGATCCCGTGGGCGAGGAGTGGGGGCTGAACGTCCAGCGAATGATCCGGCGGCGCAATGAGGAGACGCACTGGGCGTCCTTGCCGCTCGAGGCCAGCATCAACAGCGACCTGGCGCAGTTTGGACAGATTGCGGTCTACCGCGTGTCGCTGGCCGGGACGTTGACGGGTCTGCGGGGCCTGCGGCCCTCGCGTCAACTCGATCTGAAGCCGTATGCCGTCGGCGGCCGCAACGACGACCGGGTCCGCGGAGACAGCAGCGACGATTTCGACGGTGGGCTCGATCTGAAGTGGGGGCTGACCCGCTCGCTGGTTCTCGATCTGACCTGGAACACGGACTTCGCCGAAGTGGAGGTCGACGAGCAGCAGGTCAACCTGACCCGGTTCTCACTGTTCTTCCCCGAGAAGCGGGACTTCTTCCTCGAGAATGCCGGCGTCTTCGACTTCGGGCCCAGGCCCCGCGTGGGCTGGGGCCAGGTGCTGATGAAACCCTTCTTCTCACGCCGGATCGGGCTCGAGGACGGGCGCACCGTGCCGATCGACTACGGGGCCCGGCTCACCGGTAGGGCAGGGGGCTGGAACATCGGCGTGCTCGGAATCAGCACCGCCGGTCTCAGGCCGGGGGCGGACGGCGAAGCGGCTGTGCCGGGCGCCACCTACGGCGTGGCCCGGGTGACCAGGAACCTCGGCGAGCGGTCAACGGTCGGCGGCATCTTCACGATGCGGGACCGCGAGGGACTTGCAGGCGAACGGCTCTACGGTCTCGATTTCGACCTGAAACCGACGCAGCGCACAGAGTTCTCGGGGTTCTGGGCCGAGAGCGACCTGGGACTCGGTATCGGAGAGGAGGAGGGCAACGAGACGCGGGGCGCGGGATTCGTCTACCAGGGGCCCGAGTTCACAGCCTCCGCCGATTACGTCGAGGTCCAGCCGGACTTCGACCCGGCCGTCGGCTTCCTGCTGCGACCCGATTTCCGGATGTTCTTCCCGCGCCTGGAATGGCGTCCGCGGATCGAGAAGTGGGGGCTGCGGAGCTGGTGGTCCGACCTCGGCGTCCAGCGCTTCGAACGGAGCAGCGACGGCCGACTGGAGAGCGAGAGCGTCTCCCTCTCCCCGCTCGGATTCGCGACCGAGAGCGGCGAGTTCCTGTGGTTTGGCCCTCGATGGACCAAGGAGCAGTTGTTCGAGCCGTTCGAGATCTCGCCCGGCGTCGTGGTGCCCGTGGGGCTGTACGAGAACCAGGGCTACGCCGGCGGATTCTCGACCAGCGGCAAGCGGGCCTTCTGGTACGACAACTTGACCTTCGGGGGCGGCTTCTTCGACGGCGACTGGTTCACGACCCAGAACAGCGTGACGTTCCGGCTGTCGCGGCGCCTTCAGACGCAGTCGGGCTGGATTTCCACGGAGGTGGATCTCCCCTCCGGTGGGTTCAGCTTCGACCAGTTCCAGCAACGGATCAACGTTGCCTGGACGCCGAACCTCCGACTGAACCTCCTGGCTCAGTACAACGCCGCCGACGGGGCCCTCGGCGTGAATGCCCGGTTCCACTGGATCTACCGGCCCGGGTCGGATCTGTTCATCGTCTACAACGAGAACTGGACCGCGCCGATGATCAGCCGCCGCGAGCCGCTGGGCCGCCAGGTGATCGTCAAGTTCAACTACCTGCTTCAGCGGTGACTCGCATGGAGCTGGCCGCCCACTGGCCGCGTCAGGCGACGCTCGGGTCAGGCTGGACCGCCAGCTCCCGGACGACGAACGACGAGCGTCCGCTGTTCTCCTCCCAGAGGCCGACCGCCAGCCGGTAGGAGCCTGGCGGCAGAAGCACTTCGCTGCGGACGGCGATGTACTGGCCCGCCGCCTGCTCGAGTTCGGCCACCGGCACGTTCAGCTCGAAGTCGAAGTGCTGGGGCGGCATCCGGCTGCCGTCGTCGCGCTGCACCTGAACCACGACGCGAAAGAAGCCGCTGGCGACCGGCGTACGGGCGGCCCGGGTGGGAGCAAGTTCCAGGTCACCGATCGGCAGGCTGGCTCTGACTTCGAGCGGCGTGTGTCCGGGCTGGTCCGGCCGTTCGCGCGCCGCCGATCTCCTGACCCGGACCTCCATGCCGTGGTTGTTCTCCTCCCAGCCGAACAGGAGCGTGCCCCAGGCGCGGCTGGCGAGGTTCTGCTGGATCGTCACCGGAACGTAGCTCGCCCGGTAGCGGAGAGAGCTGCTGCGGGCGAGGGGCCGCTGCCGCAACCGGAGCGTGATCTCGCGGATGCCGGTGTCGCCCATCGAGTCGGGCGGCGTGAAGGAAAGCGAGTAGTAGGTCGAGATGTCGGTGCGGGTCGACTGCAGGAACTCGGCGACGCCGGTCTCGGAGACGAAGGAGAGCCCGCCGGTCAGACCGGCCAGGCTGTTCAGGCCGGAGCGCACGTTGGACAGCGCGACGATCGAGCCGCGGTCCTTGGAACTCTCGCCGAGTTCGCTGATCGCCGGGTCGATGACCGGCGGCTTGAGGGGATAGAACGTCACCCGGTGCGTGTTCGCAAGAGCCGCCAGTCGATCGAACTCGTCGGCGCAGCTCAGCTCGGCGGCCATCGTCTGGAAGGCGAACGCACCGCCGTCGTCGACCTGGACGATGTTCGTCGCCACGCCCATGCGGTCGACGCGGTCGACGCCGAAGGGCCGGTGATTTCGGTCGTTCAGGTCGAGCGAGCCGCGTGCGCTGATCATCTCGTCGCCGTCGAGCTGCCTGGAACCGCCCGCGAGCCGGTCGTACATCGTCTTGGCGGCGCTGTCGAGGGGGTGGCGGGGCAGGCCGTCGCTCACGAACAGGATCGCCTTGCGGCCGGGCACGAAGGCCAGCGCCTCGACCAGGGAACGCACGGCGCTGACGGTCTGCAGCGTGTCCTGCTGCAGGGCCTGGCCGAAGCTCCGGAGGCTTGACTCCACACTGGCGAGGGAGGCCTCGCCGAGCCGGTAGCGGCTGCCCTTCGCCGCCATCAGCCGCAGCGTCTCCCTCATCGCCAGGGAAGCGGAACGTTGCTGGGAGCGGAGGGTCGTCAACGGGATGTCCCGGTCCATCGCGGCTTCGATCGTCCTCTGTACCGCCTCGCGGTCGCGGGTCGGCGACAGCAGCGGCTCGAGGCGGTCGCCGAACGCGGCGGCCGCGACCCAGGTCGGGTTGGCTTCGATCTCCGCATCCAGGGCGGTGGCGATCTCGGCCAGGACCGCGTCACGGTGCTTCCGCTGCAGGTGCCGTTCGTCGATGAACAGGAGAATCGTCAGGCGTCCGCTGACCGTGGTGCGGAGGTCCTCTCCCGCCGCAACGCTGAGGATCTCGACCGGCTCGCCCTCGACCTTCAACTGGAAGTCGTCCCTGGTCAAGCCGGTGACCGGCCGGTCGGAGGAGTCGGTGACTACGGCGTCGAGGCTGATCAATCGCACGTCGATCGACTCGCGAAGCACGATGTCCTCGCGGAGCGGGCCCCGACCCGGCTCGCCCTCTCTTTGTCCGCCGGTGTCGTCACCTGGGCGAGCCTGCGCGGCGGCCTCAGGCTGGCCGCACCAAGGCGCTGCGGCGATGGTCACGGCGATGATCGCGACCAGCAGCGCCGGCGAAGTGCGGAGAACTCGTGAGCCGGGCAAGAGGGACCATGTTAGCGCCGACGGCCGGCGCCAGCGGCTGCTATCCTCGCCGTTCCCGGCAAAGAGGAGGGGGTCTGATGAAGCGGAGTCTCATCGAACGAAGGGTGGTCACGGTCCTGGTCGCGGTCGTCCTGGCGGCGGCGCCCGTCGCGGCACAGGACACCGGCTACACGGCGCCGCGCACCCACGACGACAAGCCGGACCTGAACGGCATTTGGCAGGCCCTGGGCGCGACCCACTGGGACATCGAGGCCCACGCCGCGCGCCATGGACCGGTGGTCGAGATGGGCGCTCTGGGCGCCATTCCGGGCGGTCTCGGCGTCGTCGAAGGCGGGAAGATCCCCTATCTGCCGGAGGCTCTGGAACTGCGGAACCAGAACCGCGAGAACTGGATGGAACTCGATCCGGCGATCAAGTGCTATATGCCGGGCATTCCGCGGGCCAACTACCTGCCCTTCCCGTTTCAGATCGTCCAGACGCCGGATCACGTCCTTATCGCCTACGAGTTCGCCAGCGCCAGCCGCGTGATCTACATGAAACGGCCCGACTTCGAGGCCCCTTTCGATACCTGGATGGGGCATTCCCGCGGACGCTGGGAGGGAGAGACGCTCGTCGTCGACGTGACCAGCCAGGTGCCGGACACCTGGCTCGACTCGAGCGGCAACCATCACACGGACGCGATCCACGTCGAGGAGCGGTGGACCGCGACGAGCCCCTACCACCTGCGGTACGAGGCGACGATCACGGACGAGAACGTCTACAGCGAGCCGTGGAAGATCAGCCTGCCGCTGTACCGCCGGATCGACCCGAACATGCAGCTCCTGGAGTTCAAGTGCGTCGAGTTCGCCGAAGAGCTGATGTACGGGCACCTGCGCAAGGGCGCCGACTCGAGTCCCTGACACCCAAGCTGATTGTCGTAGAAGGAGAACAACGATGAAGTTTCAGCGAATCGCTTTGCTGGCCGCGGGCGCGGCCGTGGTGATCGCCATACCCGTCGCCGCTCACCACGCCTTCTCGGCCGAGTTCGACGCCGACCGGCCGCTCCAGCTCCGTGGCTGGATCAACCCCCATGCCTGGATTCATCTCGAGGTCGCGAACGACGATGGCTCAAAGGCGGTCTGGATGGTCGAGGGTGGTACGCCGAACACGCTGGCCCGCCGCGGCTTTACCAAGAACTCGCTGCTCCCGGGGACCGAGATCGTCGTCGACGGCTACCAGGCGAAGGATGGCTCGAACAAGGCGAACGGCCGCGACCTGACGTTCCCGGACGGCCGGAAGCTGTTCATGGGTTCGTCCGGTACCGGCGCGCCGCGCGACGGCCGCGACCCGACCGAACCGCCGGGCCGGTAAGCCGGTTCGCCGGTAAGCCTGTTCGATCGGGCGCCGGCCTACTGGCCGTCGCTCGCCGCGCTCCGCGTCTCGTCCTCGAGCAGCCGCGCTCCCCGGAGGATGTTGCCCATCGCGTAGTTCCCCTCGTGGCACGCGTACTCGTAGACCTTGGCCGGAGTGCCGGGCCAAAGGTACTCGCCGCTCCACGACTCGGTCCAGATCGTGGGATCTTCGATCGTGAAGCCGTACAGGAGGTCCTTGCCCTTGCGGGTGAACCGCTCGGTGACCTTGAGGTTCCGTGAGGCGAGGAAGAGCGCCGGCTGGTCGATGAAGTTCGTCGTCTCGACGACGAGGGTGTCGCCTTCCCACCAGCCGATCGAATCGCCTAGCCAGCGGCGCTCGCCTGCGGGGATGTGCTCGCCGCCGATACGCACGACCCGCGCGTCGTGAACCATTTCGGTCAGGATCATCAGGTGATTCTCGGTCTGCACGATCCGCTTGGCGTTGTTGTAGAGGACGGGCAGCATCGGCGGCCCGCCGGTCGAGCCGAAGCCGATCAGGCAGCGCTCGGGCACGCCGAGGGACTCCGGCCCGTCGTACGGTCCCGGGCCTTCGACCTCCAGCCACCAGGCCGTGCCGTCGTTGCCTCGACGGCGGCCGCGGCGTTCCGACAGCCGCTGCATCGTCTTCGCCGTAAGTGCGGGCATCCGACCGTTCGGCGGGTCGGTGATGATCGAGGTCCTGAACTTGCCGTCGATGGAGAACACGTCGCTGCCACGATCGGTCCAGAAGTTGTTGTAGCCGCCGACGTTGCCCGCGCCGCTCGTCTCCCGGAACTCGTCGCCCAGACCGATGGGTGGCGCGCCGCCTGGCGGGGGTGGTTCGTCGATCCGGCGGACGGCGGCCCGGGCCGCTACCCGCTGCCGCTCCCGTTCGGTGATTTCTGCCGCCTGCTCCGGAGTCAGGTACAGGTTGTCGCCGAACTCCTGGGGCCGGTTGAGCGGCGTCAGGGTGGCGATGTCGTAGTTGCCGGTCAGGTCCGGGCGCCCCGAGGCCGTGCGCGGAGTCGCGTCGTCCTCGGCGGCTGTCGCGACCGGCGTCGCGAGGAAGATGGCGGCGGCTGCCGCGGCGAGTGCTCCGAGTGTTCTGCGCTGCATCGCTTCTCTCCTGGCCGTTGGGTCAAATGGCGCCGGGCCCTGTTGGTCGCCATGCACAGTGGGCACGTACGCCTGCCTATTCACCGAGCGTCGGGAGCGACCCGGCGCCTTGTGCCGGCTGTTCTATTCGGCAGGGGACCCGGCTCGCAGGCCCACTCTGCAGTTGACGACCAACAGCGGGAAGTTACCTTGTCGCGGCGATGTGCGTCAACGAGGTGCGGAGAAGGACGCCGCCACGATAGCGACCACACCCGCCGTGCCCCGCTGGGCGGATGTTCGCACAACCGGCCTCCGAGGGGGGACGGCGGAGCAGCCCGTTCAGGTGGGCAGGAGTCCCCCCGCTACCCCGGCGAGCCCGGCTGAGAGGGCCGTCGAAGCCGCCCAGTAGAGGCCGGCGAGCATGAGACCCTTCCGTCGCGGGAGTTGGTACACGGCGGCTGCGCCCAGGCCGAGCAGCACCAACAGCCAGATCGTGAAGGGGTTGACGCTCGCGTAGACCGCGTTGAGGGCCGGGTTGTCGCCGGCGAGGACGTCGAGGCCCATTGGCGCCTGAAGGTCCTGCTGCGAGCGGACCGCGTCCAGGCCCCGGAGGTGGAGGAAGAGCAGGTTGGCCCAGTTCTTGAGATGGGCGATCACGCCCAGGTGGAGCATCAGGGAGAGGGACTGGGCGAAGCGGGCCTGGCCCTGGAACGCCACCGCCAGGAGGTAGACGAAGACGGCCTGCACCAGGATCCCGATCACCACGAGGGTGGGACCGGTGGCCATCGACAGCCAGCGGGTCGCTGCGGCCGTTTGCTCGAACTGGTTCATCATCGCCTCGACCTGTTCCTGGGGCATCTGCTGGGTCAACTGCTTGCGGAGCGCCTGGAGACCGAACGGAGCCAGGAGGCTGGTCAGGGCCATGGTTCCGGCCACGAGGAAGACGGCAGCTCCGAGCCAGGGGCTTCTGCGCCGGATGATGTCGAAGCTTCTGCGTGGAGAGGCGACGATCCCGATCAGGGCGCTGAGCCAGGCGGTCCGGTCGTTCGGTTGGTTTCCGTTCGACTCGGCGTGCTGGTGGGAGTGGGTGTCCTGGGAAGGCTCGGTCATGTCTTGCTCCTGTTACCGATCCACGAGAGGCGGGAGAACCTTTCGCGTCGTGAGATGCTGAGGATGAGGTTCTCGAGCCGGCCGGCGCCGTCTTCTCCCTCGGAGTCGGGCAGTTCGCGGAACTCCTCGCGCGAACAGGACAGGAGCACCTTGCCGTCCCGGATGACGGCGATGTGGCTCGACACGCGTTCGACGTAGTCGAGCATGTGGGACGTCAGGAACACGGCCACGCCGTCCTGCTCGGCCATCTGTTGCAGGATGGACATCACGGTGCGCGCGCTCAGGGCGTCCATGCCCTCGAACGGCTCGTCGAGAAACAGAATCCGCGGCGCGTGCAGGGTCGCTGCCGCCAACCGGATCTTCTTTCTCATGCCGTGGGAGTAGGTCGTGATCGGTCGCTTGGCGGCGTCTTCAAGGTCGAAGACCGCGAGCGCCTCGTCGGTTCGCTGCCCGGCGTCTTCGCGGCCCAGGCCATAGATGCGGGCGTACGACAGCAGCAGCTCCTCCCCGGTCAGGCTCTCGAACATCTCGCTGTGATCGGGCACGATGCCGAGCTGTCGCTTGAGCTCCGTGTCGTTCATGTCGACTGGCTTGCCCAGCAGGCGGACCGTGCCGCTCGTGGGCTTGAGCACCCCGGTCAGCATGGACCAGGTCGTCGTCTTGCCGGCCCCGTTGGGACCGACGAACCCCAGGATCTGGCCCTCCTGAACGTCGAGATCCACACCGTCTACAACGACGTTGCCGTTGTAGGCGCGCGTCAGGTTTTCTGCCTTGATTGCTTCCATCAGTTTGCGGGTTCCTTGTGGTTGCGGGTGGTCAGGAGGGGCTCGATCTTCTTGGAGGGTCTTCGTCGGGGTCCTCAAGCAGGAGCTCGCGTCCGCGCGTCCCGAGCACGCGCGCTTGCCACCGGCGAGAGGCGTATGCGGCCACGGCCGCGAGGAGGAGTACCGCGGCCGCGATGAATCCCGCCGTCAGTGCGGTCACGCGCTGGCGCTCCAGGAGTACGTAGAGAACAAGGGAGAGGAAGCCGGGTCCGAACGCGAGGTGTACAACCACCAGGGAGGCCGCGAGCTTCGCCCCGTCAAGGTTGTGGATGAACCCCGTGTTCCGTTGGGGCCAGTAGAGCTGCATCAGGCCGTATGCGGCGGTACCCATGAGGATTCCCGCGAGGATCAGGCAGACCGCGACGACCAGGAACGGCCAACCGAACCAGTCAAGCGGCGTCAGTCCCAGGATCAGCCCGAGGACGAAGAGGATCACCCCGTTCGCCGCTTGGCCTGGTGCACTGAAGATTCGCCGGACCCTGAGAGGCAGCATGAGCGACTCCCGCCATACGTGGCACGTCGGGGGCTGCTTTCCCACCCGCAACTCGTTGAGAGCGACACCGAAGATCGCTGCCATCCCTACTGCCAGACCGGCCTCGGTCGGCACCCAGACCAGGGCAGAGCCGACCGTCAGTGCCAGAACCAGGCGTGCCGGCTTGAGACGCAGCAGGCTCTCCGTCTCGAGCAACCGGAGGACGCCCAAGGGCGCGAGGCGTTTCGACCGGCGGAGTATCCGCGCTAGAGGCAGCGCTCCGGAGGCGGCGCGGCCGTCGCCGCCGGGGCGATCCAGGTAGCTGCGAAGAAGAAGCCGGTTCTCGATCACCGTCAGCGCAGCGAGGATGGCGAGCAGCCCCCCGAGCTTTGCCAGATTCCGAGCGGACCAGCCCGGGTCGTGAACGATGCCGGCGAGAAGCCCCGGGGGCGTGTAGTTGAGACCACCGAGGATCACGGAGTCCTCGATGGCGCTTGCGATCCCCGCGGAGTTCAGTTCTCCCCCGAAGGCCAGTGCTGCGGCGAGGATGGCGCCCTGGCCCGCAGCCACGACGACCACCATGGCCAGGGTGCCGAGCGCACCTTCGACCCAACGGTTGACGAGAAGCGACAGGATTGCCGCCGTACGGCCGAAGATCCAGACCAGGCTGAAGATCCCCAGCAGGGTGACCGGTACCCCGGCTATTCCTCCGGATCTCGTGATCGTCAGATAGACGCCGGCGGGACCGAGAATGGGAAGCCAGTAGCCGATCGTGCTCAGGGCGAAGCGGAGGCCGTACAGGTCCCGGAAGCCGACGGGCAACCGCAGCAGGTCCTCCAGGTCGAGCAGCCATGTGACGGGCACCCGGATCGCCACCTGGGCGAGCAGGGCGAGCGCCGTCACGGAACAGGCGATCAGGCTCAGGAGATTCCTCCGCAGGGCGTCGCCCTCGATCGCGAAGATCAGCGGCAGGATCCCCAGAGTCCCGGCAGTCGCGAACACCAGGAAGAGGACGGCGAGCAGGACCGCGACCGCCACCGGCTGGTTGGCTCGCCGCACGGCATCCGGCAATGCCAGCCGCGCGAGCGTCAGCAGCAGGTCCGCCCGGCTTCCGGGCTTCGTCAACGTCGCCATCGAGTCCTGAAGGTCGCTCTAGCCGGCTCTCGGGAAGGGTGCGCCGGCACCTGGACTGGTGGCGGGCCGAACTGGCCGCTCTGCACAGGGAAAACAAGACCCCCCACCGACTAACCTTGGGTAGGGAGCGACCCTAGACCCAGGGGCGACGGCTAGGTCCGGCAGGGGGTCCGGCTCGCAGGCCCACTGCGCCTCTGACGACCAACAGACGGACGCTACCCCGCCCATATGGCGCCCGTCAAACATGCTTGTCCCTTTCGGCCCACCCCCCGTTGGGTGAGAGAACCAGNCGACGGGGCCGATCCGGCACCGTCGAGCCCCTGCTGAGAACTCTGGGCAAGGACCCGTCTGGAGTGCGGCGATGAGCGGCGAGCTCCGAAGACAAGAACGGCACTTCCGGTGGGCCGGCTCGCCGCCAGGAAGGGTGCGTGGGTTGCCAACCGGCCTCTTGCCCTTGGCCGACACAGCCATCGAGTCCTCAACCATGGGAGTGTCTCGTAAGGTCCTGGCGTCTCGCTAGGTGCAGACCACGACGGCGATGGGCGCGTATGCCCCGGCGATGGCTAGCCCGGCTCCGCCTGTCGCCGCCCCAACGATGAGGCCGAATGCCGTGATTCCCGCAATGGTACCGACACAGGACCAATTGACTTCACCGCCAAGTGTCGCGAGAAGGTGGTGATCCGCTGCCGGGGCTACTCCGGTCGGGAGGTCGTTCAGTGGATTGGAGGGGCCGTTGGTCTCGCTGGCGGCAGAGGTCGATGCGACGCTCAGAGCTAAGAAAAGGAGAAGAACGAAGGTGACTGTCGTTTTGATCATGTCTGGTTCCTTTCGATGTTTCGATGCGGTTCAGAACGTTTCGTGAGTGGGTTGGTGCCGCTGAATTCGGCGGTTAGAAAAAGAGGGAACATAGGACTCCGCCGGCTGCCAGCGTGACTCCGACAGGAGCGGCGACACCACTGATTGTCATCATCAGTCCAGCTCCCGAAATGAAGCCGCACGCGAACTCCGTGCCGGGTCCCGCACCTGTGACGCTCTTCATTTCAAGAGCGTCAAGGACTGTGTGACCGGCGGCGTAGGCGGTTTCGTACGCCGGAACGGAGGCGGTTGGACCACTGAGTGTGGCGGGGTCGAGGCTCGGAGCCGAGTCGGAGTCTGAGGCGAGGCCTGGCGCCGCCACGAAGAGGATGAGGCAGGTCGCAATGGAGGCAAGTTGTTTCATGAGGAAGTTCCTGTATTTGAGTTGACGGAGAATAGAGGGTGGCAAAGAGGGGCTAGAAGAGAATCAGACAGACCCCGGCCAACGCAATGGACGCGGCGGCGGCGCCGCCGCCCCTCGCCGCGCTGGCGCTGACCCCGACGACGACGACCGCGGTCCAACAACCGACCTTGCCCCAGTTGATGGCGCCGGTGACGGCGTCGAGGGTCGCGGGCGACAGGACGACAGTCTCTGCCGCGTCTCCGACCGGCGGGTGTGTGACGGTGGAACGAGGCTCAAGGAGCGTGGAGCCGGCCGAAACCTGTGCGGCCAGCGCGAGAGTTATGCAGGCTGTGAGGGCGCGGAGGGGCTTCATGTTCATCTTGTTGGTCTCCGTGTAGACGGTCACTAGAACGGCCAGGGGAAGGGAACGCACGAGGTCGGATCGAACGGGCCGGTGGTGGGTCCTGGACCCAAGATGATGAAGATCGGGCCGAACGGATCGTCGTCGCAGGGGAACGGCATGTACACGCTGATCTGCAGCGGGATCTCGGAGCTTGCCTCGGGGAACCCGATTGCGGAGGCGGCAGGGGATTTCTCAAGGAGGTCCAGCAGAGCGGTGTCCTGGTCTGTCGGAATGGTGGTGGTCGGAATGGCTGCGGCGGCGCTGGCGACGAGCGTGACGAGTCCGGACAGGAGGGCGATGCGCATCTTCATGGAGGGGTGTCCTTTCGGTGGCGTCTGAGGGGAGGAGGAGGTGTGATTCATGGTGTGTGGGTCTCTCGAGGCGTTGATGTCGGCCAACGAAGCGTTGGCGGATTTGGATGGATGATTGATGGTTGTTCTCCGTTTGAGAGGTTGGTGGTTTCTTGGAAAACGGACGGCATCCGTACCGTCCGCGAAATCGTTGTTGGCCCGCCGGTGAAGGTGAGGAGGACGCCGTCCCAGGAGCGTTCGAAGGTCCTGGAACTCATGCGGAGGCGCCCCAGGGATGGGTCGTCGATGACCAGTTCGTCCCCGGCGCTGCGAATGACGACGAAGTGATCGCCATGGACATGGGCGATCGCCGGCATGGGAATGTGGCCCAGCCGTTCCACCGGCAGGCGGAGTCCCTGGCTGACGAGCCCCCGGTCTTCGGCGGCTCTCTTCAGGGCGAGCATGCTGGTGCCGTCCGGTCCGGTGCCGGTGTCGGCCTCCAGCTCGGCGAGCGTGGCGCCGGCGATGCCGTGGTGATCGAGGATCATCTTGAGCGCCGCGGGACCGCAGTCGGAGCGCTTCTGCTGTCGAACGACCTCGCCGAATCCTGAGGTCGAGGGGGCGAGGGAGGCCGCCCAGGCGAGGCGGTCGAGGGTGGGGCCGACGGCGCGGACGGCGACGGTCACCAGGCCGGTGGCGAGCAACAGCCCGGCGGCGGCCAGGCGGCGACGCCGGGCGGTTCCCGTGGGATCAACGGGCATCGCCTTCGATTCCCAGAAAGGAGCGCCACGCGGTTTCGGGGCGTTCGCCGGTCGCGACGGCCTGGATCCGCGAGTTGCCGTCGACCAGAAAGACGAGCGGGACGTGGACCACGCCGAAGCGCCGGGAGATGGAGGCATCGGAGTCGGCGATCGTGTGCCGAATGCCCTCGATGCGTTCTTCGGCGGTGGAACCCGCAACGACCGCGATCAGATCGAAGTCGAGTTCGCTGTCCGCCGCGAGGCGCCGGAAGGTGGCGATCGTGCGGTCGCAGTTGCCGCAGCCCGCCCTGGCGAAGGTAACGACCCGAAGCCGGTTCGGAGAGGCCGGCAGGGACTCGCCGTCGGCGAGACCCGGCAGGGTGGGGAACACCATGCCGACTTCGGGTCGTTGAGACAGTCTTGCTTCGAGCCGGGACTTGAACCAGAGAAGGCCGCCGATCGGGCCGATGACGGCCAGGGCGACGACCGCGATGGCGAGCCGGCGGCGATTCACAGCCGACTCTCCTGGTGGCCGCTGCCGGTCCGGCGGTGATGGGCGTGGCGGCGTGCGCCGAAGCGCAGCACGGAGACAGGCGGAACACAACGCGCGTCGAGCATCCCGAGCGCGTGCTCGAGGCGCGCCTCGAGGGCCCGCGGGGGAGACTTCGCAAGTCGAATCTCCAGGGCGCTGCCGGTGCGGGAGCGCGGTTCGTTCCGGAGGGAGTCCGGGAGCGGAAGGCGGGGTCTGAAGGGGGAGGTCTCGGGCGTCATCGTTCTCCAGGGACGGCGCCGGCCGGTCGAGGCCTGGCCAGTGGACATGAGAGTCCGGGTAGTGGGTCGAAGTCGTGCGCCGCGGGTTTTGTTGCGGCGTTCATTGACTAAGACGCAATAGGGCCCTCGGAACCCCTATTCGGGTTCCGAGGGCCCTACCTGGAGGCCGATGTGCGGAGCGTCAGCTCAGGAGCATGCGCAGATCGTCGGCGGTCAAGTCCCGCAGGGACGATCCGCCGCCTTCGAGGATCGCATCGGCGATCTTCCGCTTCGAGCGCTGCAGTTCGAGCATCTTCTCTTCCACGGTGTCGCGCGCGATCAGTCGGTAGGCGAACACGGGCTGGGTCTGACCGATGCGGTGGGTGCGGTCGATGGCCTGCGCTTCAACGGCCGGGTTCCACCACGGATCGAGCAGGAAGACGTAGCCGGCCGCGGTCAGGTTCAGGCCGACGCCGCCGGCCTTGAGGCTGATCAGGAAGATGTTCGTGTCCGGGTCGGTCTGGAAGTGTTCGACGACTTCGCCCCGGTTCCGTGTCTGGCCGTCGAGGTAGGCGTAGGGCACGCCCTGCTCTTCGAGGTGACGGCGGACGTAGGCCAGCAGCGACGTGAACTGGGAGAAGACGAGGCACTTGTGACCCTCGTCGAGGACTTCGGAGACCTGCGCGACCAGGGAGTCGAGCTTGGCGCTCCCGGCGTCCTCCCATGTCTCGTCGACCAGGCCGGGATGGCAGGCCACCTGGCGCAGCCGCAGCAGCGCTTCGAGCACCTGCATGGTGGACCCGGCGACTCCCTTGTCTTCGACCTGTTTCAGCAGGCTGTCGCGATAGCTCGCCCGGAGCTTGTCGTAGAGCTCCTGCTGCTTCGGGTTCAGGGTGCACTGCAGGATCTGTTCGGTCTTCTCGGGCAGGTCGGGCAGCACCTGCTCCTTGGTTCGGCGGAGAATGAACGGCCGCAGACCCTTGGCGACGAGGGCGAGTTCCTGCTGGCTCGGCGCCCGTCCGCCGGCCAGGACGTCGAGTGCGGGCAGTCGACCGAGGAGTCCGGGGTTGAGGAACTCGAAGATCGAGCCCAGCTCGCCGAGGTGGTTCTCGATCGGCGTGCCGGTGAGCGCGAGGCGGTTCTGGCCCGAGAGCAGGCGGCAGGCCTTGGCGGTTTGCGAGCCGGCGTTCTTGATTGCCTGTGCCTCGTCGAGGATCACCGTGTCGAACTCGACGGTGGCGAGGTAGCCGATGTCGCGGCGGACGGTGCCGTAGGTCGTTACGACGAGGTCGGCGCTGTCGAGCTCGTCGCGCAGGTCCTCGCGGTCGCGCCCCGCGTACTCGAGCACCTTCAGATCGGGCGTGAAGCGCGCGGCCTCGTCGATCCAGTTGTAGACGAGGCTGCGCGGTGCGACGACGAGGTACGGCAGCTTCGTCGTCTTCGACGCCGTGCGGTACGTGCGTAGCAGCGCCAGCGCCTGAATCGTCTTGCCCAGCCCCATGTCGTCGGCGAGGACCCCGCCGAGGCCGAAGTCGCGCAGGAAGCAGAGCCAACCAAGGCCCAGGCGCTGATAGTTCCTGAGCGTGCCTACGAAGCTGCGGGGTTCCTTCCTGGGCCTGATCGAGGAGAACGTGGCCAGTTTCTCGCGCAGTTCCGCAAACGTCTTGCTCACGTTGGTCGGCGGTGTGACCGCCAGCAGCGCGTCGACCAGGAGTGCCTGTGAAGGCAGGAAGCGCAGACCTTCGTCGTTCGAGTCCTGGGCGAGTTGGCTCAGAGAACCGTAGTTTTCGACCCAGGCCGCCGGGAGCAGTCCCTTCGAGCCGTCCTCCAGTTCGACGGAACGGCGCCCGTCCGAGATCGCGGCGAGGATCTCCGAGAAGTCGATCGGATCGCCGTCGAACTCGATCTGCCCGCTGAGTTCGAACCAGTCGACGCCGCTCTCGATGCGCAGCGCCGGTGGACTGGGCGACCGAATCGAGGCGCCGTGGGCCTCGACCTCCCAACCTTCGAGCAGCAGCGGCTCGGCGACTGCCGGCAGATCACGCGGCTCGAGTTCCAGGCTGTGGCCGCTCTTCGAAGCGACCGGCTTGAGGCCGAGTTCGAGCAGCCTGACGAGGGCTTCCTGCTCCATGTCCAGATCCCGGCGGACGAAGCGATGCTCCTCCCAGTCGACAACCGCTGAACGCGGATCGCCCGCGTCGACGCACAGCCCGCCGTAGCCGAAGGAAAGTCGTGCCTCGAGTTGGGGGTTCATCCACTCCGGGGCGTCCTCCGGCTGAAGCGCCAGGCGCGGCAGGGGCACGGGCGCCTCTTCCGACAGGTAGACCTCTTGCGGGAGTTCGAGGGGCGGCAGCTTGGGTAACTCGAGCAGGCTGGTCACCGCGGCCTCGAGATCCTCATCCGGGATCACGAGCTCCCCGCTGTTGCCCAACAACGCATACCAGGGCCGATCTCGCTGCGGATCGAGTTGCAGCCGGCCGATCGTGTCGTCGACCAGGAGCAGCATGTCTCCCTGCTCGCCGGACGGGGCATCCTTCCCTGCCGCTTCCTGCGGAAGCGCGGGGGCCGCTCCGTCGTCGTTCGGGAAGGGGAGAACGAGCGCGGCCCGGCTCAAGGGGACGGTTTCGTCGCCGCGCTTGAGCAGGCCGCGCAGCCGGACCCGGCTGGCCGCCGCGAGTTCCAGTTGCAGGGCAAGGCGCCAGGGCTCGCCGTCGTCGATCGTGACCGCCCGCGGGTCGCCGAGCGAACGACCGTCCCACCAGTACAGGTGGCCTTCCGCGCTCAGCCGCGGGAGAAGGGAGCCGATCCAGTTCATCGGCAGGTAGACCCGTTGCACCAGGGGACGGCCCGGCTTGCGGGCGCCGCGACCGCCCTTGCGCTTGCGGCTGGCGCGAGCCGGCACTTCCGGCGGCAGGGCGGTGACCATGGCTGGTCCGGCGCCGGGGGGACCTCCGTTCCACGCCGCGTGAGTCGTGTCGGTCGCTGTCAGTCCGAGCACTTCCTCCAGCTTTCCGTGGTCGATGCTCAGTCGCTTCAGCTTGCCGAACTCACCCTGCGGGTTCTGCTTGCGTCCGAAGATGTCGATCATCAGGCCGCCAGCGTTGCGGCTGGTGGCGGCGTTGAGAAGGAACTGGAGCTGAGGCGGCGCGTTCCTGGGAGTAGCCGGCTTCTTCTCTTGAGCCTGCTGTTCGATGTCCTCGCGCACGGTCTCGACGACCGAACGCCAGCTCGTTGCCGCGGGGGCTCGCCGCCGCCGCCGGTTGCGGCTTCGGCGGGAGCGGCGAACCGGGCGCGGGGTTTCTTGCCGGTCGTCGCTCGTGGGCTCTACGGTCTTCATGGCCGATCCCGGAATCGACACCTGGGGTGGGCGCGTCTTGCGCAGCGAGACACGGCCGGATCCCGCCGGTTGACTCTTCGGCTCGTTCGTCGCGAGTTGCAGCAACGACGCCCAGATATGACCGCAGGCCGCGCCGGCGGCGAACTGGTCGCATCCGCAGACGGCATGGAGGATGCGTTCGTCGGGGACCCTGGACCAGTCGAGCTCAACATTGGCGATGCCATTCAGATTCGGATCAGAGCTGGGGGCGGCGTCGCCGGCGGCCGGCGGAGCGATGAGGATCCGGGCGCCTTCGCCCTCGATCTCCAGCTTGATGTTTCCCTTGGAGAAAACGGATTTTCCTTCTTCCCGATCCTCTGGCCGAAAGTGGGACGCGCTGCGTTGATGGAGCGGGACGGTGCGCCCACCGCGCGACCGGCCACGCGACCGGCTGCGCCGCCTGCGGCGGGCCGGTCGCGAGGGTTTGGACGTGCGTGAGGTTCCGGTGGGGTTTTCGCTCTGCGCTTCTGGCATTCCGGTGGGGTGTTCGACCCGTTGAATCCGCCGACGCCGCCGGCTAGCAGTTCTGTTGCTCCCCGGAGGACGTTGCGACGTAACGAACGTCTCGGGAAGCTGAGTCGCGGCCGCTGTGAGCGTTTGGCGGCAACAGCCGATTGGCGGTCACCTGCCTCGCGGCGCCGTGCAAGCTG
>JAGWAG010000110.1:0-5226 GCA_021296535.1 Acidobacteriota bacterium
GAAGATCGAGATGTCTGTTGTTCCACTGTCGTCGCCGCAGAAGGCGATCGTATCCGGGTCGGTGATGCTGCTGTCGGTGCTCCTCATCGCGGTGGTCGGGTGCGCCCCCGAGAGCCGAGCGGACCGGCTTGAGACCGGCGCCTTGGCACCCCGACCCCCGGCCGTGGGCGGCCCCCGCTACGGCGGCCACCTGCGAGTGGCCCACTCGCTCGAGCCCACCTCGCTCGACGCGGTCCTCGGACGGTCGGGCGCCGACGCCTACTTCTGGCGGCAGCTCTTCGACCAGCTCGTCGACGCGGACCCGCAGCTCAATCCGCGGCCGGAGACGTCCCTCGCGACCTCCTGGGAGATCGCGACGGACCCCGACTCGATCACCTTCCATCTGCGGGAGGGTGTCGTCTTCCACGACGGCACCCCGTTCAACGCCCACGCGGTGAAGGCGAACATCGATCGGATTCTCAATCCCGAAACCGTCGCCACGCCGCGCGCGTCGCTGGCGGTGATCGAGACGGTCGAGGTGATCGACGACTACACCGTGCGCTTCGACCTCGTGCGGCCGTGGGGCGCCGGCTTCGGCATGCTGGCGGACCGGGGCGGCGTGATGAGTTCGCCGTCGGCGATCGAGGCGCTCGGCCCCGACTACGGCTGGAACCCGTCCGGGACGGGGCCGTTCAAACTCAAGGAGGTGATCACCGGCACCCTCGTGCACCTGGTGCGGAACGAGGACTACTGGGGCCGGGACGAGCACGGCAATCAGCTTCCGTACCTCGACGAGGTGACGATCCGGGTGATCCGCGACGAGACGGTCCGCGCCTCCGCGTTGCGCACTGGGGAGATCGACGTGACCTACCTCCCCTACAAGGACGTGTCGACCTTCGAGCGGGACGAGCGGGTCCAGATGGAGACGATGCCGGGCGGCGGCATCGCGCTGACGCTGGTGTTCAACGTGAACAAGCCGCCGGTCGACGACGTGAACGTCCGGCTTGCGATCGCCCACGCCGTCGATCCGACCGTGATCAACCGGGCGATCTTCTTCGACCGGGCGATCGAGGCCGATGCGGGCATGTGGCCGGTGGGCTCCTGGGTCCATGAGCCGGATGACGAACGCCCCTACTACGACGTCGAGAAGGCGCGCGAGTACCTCAAGAAAGCCGGCCGGGAGAGCGGCCTGGAGTTCACGGCGGTCACCCACCACAATCCCCTGCTCGTCTCCAGCGCGGAAGTCGTGCGGGCGATGCTGAAGAAGATCGGCATCCACATGGACATCGACGTCCTGTCCAGCGGACCGGCGACCGAGCGGTTCAACCACGGCCAGGAGTACCCGATGTTCGTTACCTCCTGGAGCCGCTATCCCGAGCCGGACTGGATGGCGTCGCTGGCCTACAAGAGCGACGGCTACTACAACCCGGGCAACGTCCTGCGGCCGGACGTCGACGAACTCGTCGAGCTGGGCGCTTCGTTCTACGACAACGAGGCCCGCAAGCGGGTCTACCTCGAGCTCAACCGGACGGTGCTCGGCGAGGCCTGGTTCGCGCCGTTGCTCTACGGCGTAACCTACGCCGCGGCGCCCAGAAAGGTGCGCAACCTGGACCAGTTGATGGGCTGGGACGGCAAGATGAACTTCGCCACGATCTGGCTGGAGGAGTAGGACCAGCTACATGCGCAGCTACCTCGCGCGCCGCCTGCTGCAGGCGGTGCCCGTTCTCCTCCTCGTCACGTTCCTGGTGTTCGCGTTGATGCTCGCGATCCCGGGCGATCCGGCGCGGGCCTTCATCGGACCCGGCGAGGCGCTCGACGAAGAGCAGTTGCAGCTCATCCGGGAGCGTCACCACCTCGACGAGCCGGTGATCGTCCAGTACCTCATCTGGCTCGGCAACGTGGTGCAGGGGGACTTCGGCCGCTCGACCCAGAACATGCGCCCCGTGGCGGAGGAGCTCGGCGGCCGGGCTCTCGTGACGCTGCAGTTCGGCCTCGCGGCCTGGATCCTCGCGGTCTCAATCGGCGTGCCCGCGGGCATCGCGTCCGCGGTCTACCGGGGCAAACCGATCGACTACGCGGCGACGGTCGTCTCGATCGGAGGAGTCGCGATCCCGAACTTCTGGCTCGGCATCATGGCGATCCTGCTCTTCGGCGTGGGGCTCGGCTGGCTGCCGAGCCAGGGCTACGTGAGCCTGTTCGACGATCCGTTTCAGAGCCTGCGGCACATGATCCTGCCGGCCTTCGCCCTCGGCGTGACGAGCTGCGCGCTGATCATGCGGCAGAGCCGCTCGGCGATGCTCGAAGTGCTTGCCCAGGACTACCTGCGCACGTCGCGTGCCAGGGGTGCCAGGGAGCGCACGGTGATCTGGTCGCATGCCCTGCGCAATGCCCTGCTGCCGGTGGTCACGATCCTCGGCCTGCAGACCGGGCGCATCTTCGCCGGTGCGATCGTCATCGAGACGCTCTTTGGCATTCCCGGCACCGGCCAGTACATCGTGCAGGCGATCTTCGCCCGCGACTTCCTTGCTGCTGATGGCGGTTGCCGTGCTGGCGGCCAACCTGATCACCGACGTGGCCTGCGCCTGGCTCGACCCGAGGATCAAGTTCGGTGGCTAGGAACGTGGCTGGGAACGTGCGCCGCGGGACTGGGTGCGCCGGCGTGTCATCCGAGCGTCCGATGACGGACGCTCGGACTGTTTCGCGGGTGGCGCGGGGTCGCGCCACCCGGGTTCCCGCCGGCATTCGGCGCGAGGCGCCGGCCTCTGGACGTGCTGCCCCGCCTCGTCACCCGACCGTCGAGCTGTTCCGCAAGCTCGCCTCCGTGCCCCAGGCGCTGGCCGGACTCGTCGTGCTCGCCCTGATCGCCGCCGCGGCGGTGCTGTCGCCCTGGATCGTCCCGGTCGACGCCGAGGAGATGGACTTCGACAACCTGCTCTCGGGTCCCAGCGCCGCGCACTGGCTCGGGTCCGACCAGATGGGCCGCGACACGCTGGCAAGGCTGATCGTCGGCGCCCGGATCGCGCTCATGGTCAGTCTCGGCGCCGTCGGCCTGGGCGTGCTGCTGGGGGTGCCACTCGGCCTGCTCTCCGTCTACTTCCGCGGCCGGGTCGACGATGTGCTGATGCGCCTCATGGACGCCGTCGTCGTGTTTCCCAGCCTGCTGATCGCCGTCGGCCTCGCGGCCGCGCTCGGCGGCTCGCTGCGTACCGTGATCATCGCCATCGGCATCGCCAACGTGCCCTGGATGGCGAGGATCATCCGCAGCCAGGGGCTGTCCATCCGCGAGCGCGACTTCGTCAAGGCCGCCGAGAGCATCGGATCATCCTGCGCCACATCCTTCCCAACTGCATCGCTCCGGTGATCGTCCAGAGCACCCTCAGCATGGGCTACGCCGTCCTCACCGAAGCTGCCCTCGGCTTCGTCGGCGTCGGCATCCAGCCGCCCACGCCGACCTGGGGCAACATGCTCCAGCAGGCCTTCCCGATGCTCGAACAGCAACCGCTGCTCTCGATCGTCCCCGGCGTGGCGATCTTCCTGCTGGTGCTGTCGTTCAACTGCGTGGGGGACGCGCTAAGGGATCTGCTGGACCCGCGGCTGCGGGGGGTGATTCACTGACGGGGCTGAGCATCTGCCAACGGGCCTCTAAGACGGGGCCTCCACGTTCTCGTTCAGCCTAGTCCCATACGAAGATGAGCCTGAACGGCGGTTGATCGGGAGTTGGGCCGGGAGAGTGGGTCGGGGCGGTTTTCCGGTTGCTGATCGGAGCGAAGCGGAGATCGGCACCAAGGACCAACGGTAGCGCGGGCACCGCGAGGCCGCGGCCAGGTGTAGTGAGAGAGATGGGTGAGCTGCTCATACGACGGTGGCATCGCGGCGTCGGATTTCGGCGAAGAGCGCGACCAGCGCCTCGTTGACGGTGCCCGCCGCGGCGAGGTCGTCGAGCGCCAGGGCCTCCTGGCCGAGCTGCTCGAAGGTGACGCCAGGCCGCAGGCTGAGGGCAGCGCCGTCGAGCGACTTCAGCTTGAGGTAGGGCGTGGTGACCTTGTCGAAGGGGTAGGTCTTGCGGATACGTCCCTTGGCGTCGACCGTCTCGACGGGGAAGTGGCAGGGCCGGTGGTAGTTGAGGAAGGGAGCGAGCACGTCTTGCAGGAAGCCGTTGACGAGGGCGGCGTGATGCCGGGGAATGTGGTCGTAGCCGAGGTAGCGCCGGACCACCGAGGCATTCTTGCTTTCGACCAGTGCGTTGTCGTTGCAGCGTCTCGGGCGGGACTTGGTGAACTCCGCAACGTGCAGCTTGCGCAGCAGCGCGGCCACGCGGTGGTTGACGTACTCGGAGCCGTTGTCGGCGTGGAAGCCACAGACGACGAAGGGGAAAGCCCCGATCGACCCTTCGAGAGCCGGGACCAGGAAACGCTCCGAAATGCCTTCTACGGCGGCCACAAACTCGTACTGCGTGACCTCGTCCACGAGGTTGATCTCGTACAGACCCTTCTCCCCGCCGAGGTCGCCCTGATGGACGGAATCCACCCGCAGGAAGCCCGGGCGACCGGCGGGATGAGGCTTGCGGCGCTCTCCGATGCTCACCTGCGTCGGCCGCGTCCTGGCCACCGTCAGCCGGCGCCGTCGGTACGTCACGGACTGGCGAAGACGGTACAGATGGCTGTTGGAGAGTCCCGCCAAACGCTCGAACCGAGCATCGCCGAAGACCTCGTACTGACGCTGCATCAGACGCCGCGTCACCGCGCCGCACAGGCCGCCAAGGGTCTCGTCCACCTCCGCCAGCAGACCGATGTCCGCCTTCGAGTAGCGCCGGGGAAACGGTCGTGACGGGCCCCGGCGCCGGTCCTCGATCCGCCCGGTCGCCCGGTACTGAGAGATCAACCGCGAGATCTGAGCCCGGCTGAAGCCCGTCACCTTGACCAGGAACCGCCGCACCAGACCCTTGTCGGGCTTCGACAACCGTACATACCGCGTACGCACCAGAACACGCCGCACGAAGCCGTACGCATCCGCACGCTCCACGAAACGGAAGTCGACCGGCGAACTGCCGGCCATGAAGTCGCGGACCTCGTCCAGGGTCCGAAGCCGTTCGATGTCGAGTCGCGAGGTATTGCCGAAAGTTGTGGATTGGCGAGTTGATCAGGCAGCGTTCCTGACCTGAGTTCCGTTGGTGAATGGTACTCCTTCTCTGACCGGAGCGACGAGGTGCGGGGCGTTGACTCGTCGCCAGCGCTTCTGCGCCATGTC
>JAGWAG010000110.1:5258-9622 GCA_021296535.1 Acidobacteriota bacterium
GACCCGCTGGCGGAGGCGGACTGTGGCAAATGTCGATTCGATCGCGTTGGTGGTTCGCAGGTGCTGCCAGTGCTCGGCCGGGAAGTCGAAGAAAGTGAGCAGGCAGTCCTCATCCCTGACCAGTGATTCGACCGCCTTCGGGTACTTGGCGCCGTACTCTTCTCCGAAGCGTTCGATCTCCGCCTCGGCGTCTTCGCGGCAGGAGGCGTACATGATCTCGTGCAGCGCCCGCTTCGCCTTCGCCTGAAGCCGCTTCGGCAGCTTGTCGAGCACTCTGGCCAGGCGATGCACCCAGCAGCGCTGCTCCCTGGTCTCGGGCCACACGTCCCGGACCGCCCGCCAGAAGCCCAGGGCGCCGTCGCCTATGGCCAGCACCGGTGCCCGGAGGCCCCGGCGCTTCAGATCGCGCAGCACGCTCGACCAGCTCTCCGCGCTCTCGCGGTAGCCGTCCTCGACCGCGATCAGCTCCTTGGTGCCGTCCCGGCGCACGCCGAGCAGGACCAGCGTGCACAGGCGATCGTCCTCCAGGCGGACCCGGAAGTGCACGCCGTCCGCCCACACGTACACGTAGTCCTCGGTGCTCAGGTCTCGTCGCCGGAAGGACCGGTACTCCTCCTCCCAGGCCGACGTCATCCGCGTGATGCTGGAAGCCGACAGGCCCGAGGCCTTGTCCCCCAGTAGGGCATCGAGAGCGTCCTTGAAGTCGCCCGTCGACAGACCCCGGAGGTACAGCACCGGAAGCACCTCCGACACCTTCGGTGAGCGGCGCATGTACGGTGGAAGGATCGAGCTGGTGAAGCGACGGTCAGGCCTCCGATCGTGCACGCGCGGCGCCTGCACCTCCATCGTGCCTGCGCCGGTCGTCACCTGCCGCGGCCGGCCTCTGCCGTTGCGGACCACCAGGGCCCGACCGTCGGCGCCCCGCTCTGCGCGGTGTCTCTCCACGTAGTCGGCGACTTCGGCGTCCAGCGCCTCCATCAGCATCCGGCGAGCGCCCTCGCGAGCCAGCTCGTCCAGCGTCGAGGGGACTTTCCCCTCCCGTACGGTTTCCAGTATCTTGAGCATCGGGCGGCGTGTCCTTTCTCCCGGCATCCGACCGGGTATTCGGTTGAACACCCAGGAGGATACGCCGCCTGATCTACATCACCGGATCCACAACTTCTGGCAGTAGCTCTCGAGTCGCAAGATCATCCTCCAATGATCCCCAACACGCGCTCAGGCTCATCTCTCGTGGGATTGACATCGCTCCTTCAGGCTCACCTCTCATGGGACAAGGCTCGTTCTCGACAAGCCGGTGCAAATCGTCTAACCTCGGCTTGGGAGGTCCTCTAAGTCACCCAATTCGAGTGTTTCAACGTCTCCTACCGAGAACCAGGGAGGGAACTGATGAACGAGCCGGGAATGGATCAGAGCCAGCAGAGTGTCTTTCAGACGATCCGACTGATGCTTATCAGTTTTTCTCTTCTACTGACGGTCCTCTTCGCGGTCGTCGGGATCGTCGGCGTCGGCTCTCTAAGGGAACTCCAAAACTCGGCGAGGTCCATAGTCGAACTTGAAATCGGAGAACTTCTCTCGAAAAAGGGCCAAGAGACATCGACTCTCTCAACCTCCCTGGACGGCATAGCCGACGACGCTAGTAAGTTGCAGACTAAACTGACCAGATTGACTGGTCGCTTAGATCGAGCAACGACTGCGCTGGAGGACGTGGAGGCCGGTTTGTTTGCGGACGTAGGTTCCTATCTTCGGCTCGCAGAAGAGCTTCAGCCGGTGGACCCGGGAGAGCTAGTAACGGATCAGAGACTGCGTGAGAGGGCGCGCACTGTGCTAGAGAGACTGCTCAAACCAGAGGAGGGCGAGAACGGATCGACGGAGACCATCGGGGATGTGGTCTTGGCGGACATTCTCTACAATGCTGCAGGTACAGCGAGCAGATTGCAGATGCCAAAACTGGCCAGCGGACTCGCCCAGCGGGCGTGGGACGCACAGAAGTCACCTGAGTATCAGACCAGGCTTTACCGGTCGCAGATGGAGGCTGGCGACCTCGATCAGAGCGAGGGGCTGGCGAAGGTGATTGAAGTATTGGATGGGCTCGATAGGACGCACAATATTCACCTTACATTGTCCGAGACTTTCAACGTTGCCGTTACGACCGGTCGGCTTGAGGAGATGATAGGGGCGTTCGACCGGCTGATCGACCGACTTGAAGACAGGTCGCCGTCCTACGCCTACGTCGTACGAGCAGAGATGAAACTGCTGGTAGGTTTCCAGAGCAACGTGGAGGATGCTCTGGCCGACATGAGTACGGGCCTAGAGAAGCTCTCGACCGAGAGCCCCAGCGCTACGTGGTTTGATAGCGCAGTGAGCGATTCCAGACAGTTGTTGTTGGAACTCGAGAGACAGCCTGCGTTTGAAGCGGGAACGCAAGAGTTGCGAAGGAACTATGGTGCTGTTCTTGCGGCGAAGACTGAGAACGTCTCGGGCATTGAGGCGTTGGGTACACTAGAAGAGTTGCTTAACGTACTCAATACTCCCGAAGGAATTTCGATGGGGGACGGGTTCCCTGCGCCGCCGGTGTTCGTTTCCTTGAGGCTGGGTGAGTCCCACGAAGTGAAGGTGGACGGTTGGCGGTGGTTTCACTTCACTGCGGAAGCGGACGACCAGGTAGTGGTGGAGGTGAGGACGGCAGGTGAAGACATTGATCCGAGGGTCGTGGTTTTGGCAGGGGGGACGAGCCTCGTGGGTAGCGACGACGACAGCGGTGAGGATTACGGCGCGCGAGTGGATCTGACTGTGGAGGGCGGTGTACTGTACTCCATCGGCGTTGGCCCTGCGGTCGGGAACAGCGTCCGGGGTGCGGTCGTGAGTGTTCGGGCCCAGTGATGGCGGGACGTGTAGAGAGGGACGCTAGACGCGCTCGTCGTGGAATCCGGATAGGCCTGATCAATCTCATAGAGCAAGGCTGCGAGGAATAGTAGTCGTCTGTTGAGAGCGAGAGCGTCCCAATCAAGAACCAACGCACTCGCAGCACTGAACCCTCTGAGCGGGCGAGGCTCCGCCACCTCGCACCGCTCTCCGGTTACCTTTAGCCGCCGCCGATCGGCGGCTTTGTATCTCTGACCCCTAACGATGGTGAAACTGCATCCTTGAGGGACCTGAGCGCTTGACATGCTTGGGCACGCTCCCGAGAGAGTCGAGCTACTGCCAGAAGTTGTGGATCCGGTGATGTAGGTCAGGCGGCGTACCCTCCTGGGTGTTCAGTCAGTACGCGGTTGGCTGCCGGGAGAAAGGACACGCCGCCCGATGCTCAAGATACTCGAAACCAGTCTGGAGGGGAATGTCCCTGCGCCGCTCGACGGGCTCACCCGCGAGGGTGGCCGTCGGATGTTGATGGAGGCACTGGAGGCGGAGGTCGCCGGCTACGTGGAGGGACGCCGCGCCCAGCGCGGGCAGGACGGTCGCGCGCTGGTTGTGCGCAACGGTCGTGGGCAGCCGCGGCAAGTGACGACCGGGGCCGGCACCGTGGAGGTGCAGGCGCCGTGGGTCCATGATCGGAGGTCGGGGCACCGCTTCACCAGCTCGATCCGGCCGCCGTACATGCGTCGCTCGCCGAAGCTGTCGGAGGTGCTTCCGGTGCTGTACCTGCGGGGCCTGTCGACTGGCGACTTCAAGGAAGCGCTCGCTGGCCTGCTGGGAGAGAGGCCTCGGACCTGTCCGCATCCAGGATCGCGCGGATGACGTCGGCCTGGGAGGAGGAGTACCAGTCCTTCCGGGGCCGGGATCTGAGCGCCGAGGACTACGTGTACGCGTGGGCCGACGGCGTGCACTTCCGGGTCCGCCTGGAGGACGACCGTCTCTGCACCCTGGTCCTGCTTGGTGTGCGCCGTGACGGCACCAAGGAGCTGATCGCGGTCGAGGACGGCTACCGCGAGAGTGCGGAAAGCTGGTCGAGCGTGCTGCGCGATCTGAAGCGCCGCGGTCTCCGGGCGCCGGTACTCGCCATAGGCGACGGTGCCCTGGGGTTCTGGCGGGCGGTCCGGGACGTGTGGCCCGAGACCAGGGAGCAACGGATGCTGGGAGCACCGCCTTGCCACGGTGCTCGACAAGCTGCCGAAGCGGCTGCAGGCCAAGGCCAAACGGGCGCTGCACGAGATCATGTACGCCGAGTGTCGCGAGGACGCCGAAGCGGAGATCGAGCGCTTCAGAGAGGAGTACGGCGCGAAGTACCCGAAGGCAGCCGAGTCGTTGCGGAGGGACGAGGACAGCCTGCTCAGCTTCTTCGACCTCTGGCCGAGCACTGGCAGCACCTGCGAACCACCAACGCGATCGAATCGACATTTGCCACAGTCCGCCTCCGCCAGCGGGTC
>JAGWAG010000110.1:9657-22531 GCA_021296535.1 Acidobacteriota bacterium
GACATGGCGCAGAAGCGCTGGCGACGAGTCAACGCCCCGCACCTCGTCGCTCCGGTCAGAGAAGGAGTACCATTCACCATCGGAACTCAGGTCAGGAACGCTGCCTGATCAACTCGCCGATCCACAACTTTCGGTAATACCTCGGGGGAAGGAGATGCAGTAGTGACGAGATCAAAGGACGTCGAGAAGGCGTCTGCTACGCAGGATGACAGCGCGGCCGACAAGAACGACCTATGGCCGCAGATATCGGCGATCTTTGAGCAGAGAGTGAAGGAGTCAGAAGACGACCGGGCCGCGATCTTCTGCTGGATCACGAGTGATCGGGAGGTCGTCGACCTGACGCCTCCATACTACAGCCAAGAACAGTTGAAGGTGCTTGCTGAGGCAGGCGTTTTCGACGAGATGAAAGACCCGGAGGTCCGCATATTGGCACACGCGGACCCCGACTTGCCGCAGATCATGTTCACGTTTGAGATCAACATGCGTGTCCTGTGGGCTCTGGCTACCGGCGTCGTTCCGGTCGGGATAGGAACGCTGTTCGCTGCGCGGTTCGTTGACCGCCTGTGCAAGCGGATTACAGACAACTTAGCGGATGCGTTAGGCGACAAGCTCTCTGAGGCTGCCTTGAAGAGAGTCGGAGTACTGAAAGTTGCCATTCAAGAACGCATACGAGAAGCCGACTCGGCTCAAGAGGACGGCGAGGAGTGATTCTGTCGCAGCGCCACCCTCCCGGTGACGCTCTTGTCCCTGCCGATCAGGCGGTCGTAGGTGAGCGGGTCAGTGCGGACGATGCGTTGCAGCGCGCCGTGGAAGACAGTGTGGGTTGGCCCTGGTGTACTGTGGCTGGAGGAGACATGAAGAAGAAGCGCACGCGCAAGGCCGAGCGTCGCGTCGTCGCGGTCGCTCACCCGAGCTACCAGCCGGCCGTAGCTGAACTCCGCGAGGATCAGGGGATCAAGGGGCCCTTCGACCAGGCCGTAGACGCGCTCACGAAGCCGGTAGAGGTCAAGTACGTCAAGCCGAGGAAAACGCGGTGACCGTCGTTGACAACATGGTTCGCTTGTTCGAGTCGATGACTGAGTGGTGGCATTGGGCAGTTGCTGTACTCATGTTAGTGCTCGCCGCACTTTCCGTGAAGGTTGCGTGGACGTTCAACGTCAACGAGTGGATCAAGGATAGGCATGAACGACGCAAGGAAAGGTCGAAAGTTCTTTGCCCTCACACGTTGTTGTCTGTCAGGACGAATCCAGAGACTGGCGAGCCAGACCTGCATGTCCAGTCCTTAGTTCATAGCACGTTTGGAACCGTCGAGGGGTGGTGCTCTCAGTGCGGAATGAGATTCGATGACTGGACGGAGTCCCGGCGATTCTCGGAGCAGTACGCAAACGATCCCGAGTACTGGAAGAAGAGGCAATTGAAGTATCAGAAAGCAGCGAAGAGAGTATTCAAGTTGTGAACCAGGCACCCTTCTCTGCTTGTGCGCTTTGGCCGTAACCAGCCTTGAAGAGCCTCCGCCTGCACGGTCAAGCTCGGCCGTCGGCAACTCCCTGGTTCGCCGGCACTCTTGCACATAAACGCCTCTAAGCGACGACCGTACAGGCCCCAGCAGGCGTCCCAGAGGCTCGGGCAGCAAGCTTAGGGGGGCCGGGGAGCGGACCGGGGTGTGGCGGGACGCACGTGCGGAAAGGGTCGGGTGGACCCGAAGCGGGCTGAGGCCAGCCGTGGCGATTCGAAGCTGGCCGCTATAGCTGGGTGAGCGAACGCCAGCAGAGAATGGCGCGAAAGGTCAGAGGACCTTGACGCCTGAACGCGGTACGATTTACTCCCCGTTGGCTGTTTTGCCCGTGACCGCCGTGCTGCCCCATGCTTGGCCCGTCTTCACCGTCCGAGGTAGATGCCCTCTATGAGAGCGTCAAGAGCGCCTTGGACACCGTCGCGGCCAATGGGCGGCGAGTCGGCGACTGCAAGTTCGGCGTGTACTTGTTCTACGACTATGACGGCGAGCCCATCTACGTCGGGCAGACGAAGGAGCGGCTGCGAGCCCGCATCCGTCGGCATCTGACGAATCAGCGCACCGATGCAGTGGCGATGCGCGTGCTCGACCCCTTTGAAGTCGCCGAGATCGAGATGTGGCCGTTCTGGTCCCTCACGAAGGAGGACGCTGCCGATACGTTGAACCGGGCCGAGTTCACGGTCTACTGCCGAGCGCTGGAACGTTCGGAGTTCAATGCGATCTTGAACGAGGGCGACATCAGAGAAGCGGACAAGATCGTTTTGCCGCCATCGGTTCGTGCACCGCTCTTGACCGGCGAACGGCGGGCCGAACGCGAGCACCCCGACATTCGTCTCGCGCGACGGGCGCGAACAATCGCAGATCTGGCGCGGATTGTCAGTGAACGGCGCGTCAAACCGGGCTTGCGTCGTACGCTATGGGCGCAGGCGCAACGGCTCGAGAGCCTCGCGAGGAAGCGCCTCGCGGAGATCGAGCGTTCGTGACTGCGGCAGGACTGGTAGCAAGCCCTGCGGGCGGTTCTTGCTCAGTTCTCAGCGACGCTCGGCGGTCCGTTGGAAGAGTCATCCTCCGTGTGCCCGCGGTGCCATTCGTACTCCGCCTCGCCGTCACGGACCCGCAGAAGCAGCGTGGCGTGCTCCCGGACCCATCCGGCGCTGACCTGTTTACGGAAGCGCTGTTGGCTTGGCCTTGAGTAGGGCTCTTCGGCTTCCCACTCGGAGAAGTGGCTGGCCAGGCGCTGACCGTCGGAGTACCAGACCTCGACGGCCTGCAGGTCGTCGCCGTACCAGACGAAGGCGTGGCCGGAACGGCGGTCCGCTTCGAGCTTCTTCTTCCAGGAGTTTCGGTGGTACTGGTACTCGAAGGAACTACCGGCTGCTGCCGACTTGACCTCTACGTCGCCGAGGTCGGGGCCCTCGCGGCTGGCTACGCCCTGCTGTCTCAGCAGGATGGACGTGAAGACCTCCCAGTCTTCGGACATGACCATCCGCGGCTGCAAGCCTCGGTCTCTGAAGAGCCGAAGGCGGCCCCGGTAAGGGCCGTACATGTAGGCGTGGAAGTAGATCAGCGCCGCACGGACGTCGAGCGTGTCGGGCAGCATTGAGCGGGGTGAGTTACTTGAAGAGCGGCTGTTGCTGCTCGTCACGGCCGCTTGTCGGGGGCGCATAGGGGTACTGGGCTGCCACGGTTTCGTTGAAGGAACCTGGCGTGTTGTGCGCCGCCCTGCAGTCAGAACCGAAGGCATGCCGCACGAGCCACCGGACAGCCTGCACGCATACAGCGTCGCCGAAGCCGAGCCTCGCCTGGCGATCGTTGACTTCGATGGGAAAAGAGTCGGCCCCCTGCAAGCGTGCGTACTCTCGACCGGTCAGCGGCCGGATCCGGGTGGCTCCGCTGCGGCAATCGACAAGGAACTGGACGCTGCTGCCGCCTTGGGGGGTTCTGAGGCAGCCGGCCAGACGGTCGGGCCTGAGTTCGCCCACCGTGCGGCCGTAGCGGCGGCGGCGGAACATCGTCGCGACGCCGTCACGTTCACCTGCTAGCAACTCGTCTACGCGACGGCGATTCTGAGGCGCCATCTGGGTGACCAGGGCTGCGGTACGGTCCTCGGGCCACCACCGATCGTCATCCGGTGGAAGACTCTCGAGGATGGAAGCGAGAGTGCTGGGCGTCTCGTCGGGCGGTGTCGGCAGCGGTAGATCGACGAAGGGCAAGTCGGGATGAGCAGCCTCGAACCGCCGTACCGCAGCGGGACGCAGCCGCGAGGGCTGCGAGCCGGGCCGGCTCCACGGACCTCCGTCCTCGCGTTGTCGCGCCACTACGAACAGTCGAGGCCGGCTCTGGGGCCGGAACCAGCGCGCGTCGACCCACAGCACGTCGATGACGAAGTGGACGGCCGCTAGCCGACGGCAAACGTCGGCTAGATCTGCACCGCCCCTCGACGTGAGAAAGCCCGTCACGTTCTCCAGCAGGACGGCGGCCGGCGGCGTGCGCTGCATGCACAGGGCCGTCACAATTTCCAGGAACGGCCAGATCGTCCCCGAATGCCGGCCAGCCAGACCCGCGCGGTTCCCTGCGAGAGAGAGATCGATGCACGGGAAGGACGCGGTCACGAGGTCGAGACGGGGTGGCAGGTCGCCCACTCCGAGGTCGTGGATGTCGCCCAGGAGAAAGTGCTCATCGCCGAATCGCTGCCGGTACATCTCCTCCTTGCGAGGTGCGATGTCGTTCGCGAAGACGCATCGCCAACCGAGGGGCTCGATCGCTTCGCGGACCAGTCCGATGCCGGCGAAGAACTCGCCGAAGCGGCCCGCTTCCGGCCTATCGGTCTGCTGCTCTCGTCCACCGGGCCTGACGGCGGAGTCGGGAACGGCGCACACCTTGGTGCTGCCAGTCCTCTCAGACCCGTCTCGCGAGGTCTCGAACAACGCCGTGGTGCTCCTGGACGCGGGTCGAAGCTCTGGGGAGGCCCGACCTAGTTGATGCACCAGCGACTATACAGGAGCAGGAGTGGATCTCGGGTCCACCGGAGGCGATGCGGTAGCCTCCCTGCTTCCCCAGAATCACCTGCGGCTCGGCCTGGAGCCGAGGAGAGTGTGCCGGACACCTTCGACAGCGCGACTCGGTCGCGCATCATGGCGAGAGTCAAGAGCCGGAACACCGGGCCGGAGTTGGTCCTGCGTCGCGCGCTCCACGCCCGCGGCCTGCGGTACAAGCTCCACGACTCCGCCCTTCCGGGCCGGCCGGACCTTGTCTTCCCCCGCTTCGGCGCAGTCTGCTTCGTGCACGGCTGCTTCTGGCATCGCCACGACGGCTGTGCGCGCGCAACGACGCCGGCGACCAACCGAGCGTATTGGGAGCGGAAGTTCGAGGCCAACGTCCGTCGGGACGGGAGTCACCGCGTGGCGTTGCTTGAGGCCGGCTGGCGCGTTGGGGTCATCTGGGAGTGCGCGCTGCGCCAAAAGAACCGGGTAGAGGTGGTCGTGGAAGACGTTGAGCGATGGCTGAAGGGCCACGGTGAGGAGTTCGTCGCCGGTTGTGAGTGACGACTGTGGAGTCGTCCTGCGGCCGCGGTCGTGCCCGAGACTCGCATTGCCAACTCGTACTACGCTGGCTCCTTCTGCGCGATGCCTGGTCGCTGCAGGCGAATCCACGCCGGGAGATGGTCGCTCACGTCGGTGCCCACCCAGCCGATCACCCGATCGCGCACCGCTTTCTCGAGATGCTCGAACGGCGAGCCGGCCGCGTTGCCCTGCTTCTGTTTCGCGTCCTTCCAGGCGTTCGGCTCCAACACTTCGGCAAGCAGATCGGTGAACCGGAACACCCCGTAATCGTAGCGGTCGTCAGCGCCGCTGACGGACCTATTCTCGGCGTGGCGAGGTAGGCGGGGGTCGCGGCAGAACAGTCCGATTTGGTCGTAGGTCTGACTCTGCCGGGCGTTGGTGCGCAACGGCCCTTGCACCGGGTGGTCGTCCAGCAGAGGGAAATTCGCATCGGCGCCGGAGCGCGATTTGAGTTCGCGCTCGTTCAGGGACTTGATCTTCCATTCTAGGAAGGCGTGCGCCGACGCCGTCGCTTCGGCGGGAGGATTCTCGGTCGCCGCAGCCTCCACCAGGTTGTTCGTTTCCAGGTTGCAGTCCCCGAGCAAGAGCAGATTGGGCGCATAGAGCCGGTCGGCGTACTTCGCGCGCAAGGTCAACCACTTGACTAGCTCAAGGAACTCCTGGAGGCGCTCGTCCTCGTGCTCGCCGTACAACAAGTGGGCGTTGACCACGATGAAGTCCAGCGGATCTGCATCCTCGACTGGCCGGATTCGAAAGGACCCTTCGTGAGGAGCGCGGATGAAGGTCACGAAGGCCGGCAGCTTCAACGCCGGTTTCGATGGCCGGCGTTTCTCCTCTCTTCTGGCGACCTCGACACGCTTCTCCCACGTCGCGAGTGCCTGGGCGTGCGCTTCGAAGAAGCGCGCGAACTCCTGCCGTCGGTCGAAGAGGTTGTGGACGACTTGCGCCCGATCCACGGTGATCTCCGAGGAGAGCTCGGTGTGTTCGATCTTGCGCGGGTCGTAGAGGAATGCCATCCGCTCGGTCATCCCTGATCCGCCGGGTTGGCTGCCGGTGATGTCGCTGATCAGGAGCTTCATGGTTCTGCGGTGACGCGTTTTCAGTTCGTGCTGCAGGCGGCGAAGTCCGGCGAGTTCGTCCTGGACCTCCTGCACGGCGATCAGATCGAAGGGCGAGCAGGCGAGGGCAAGGAGATGCCAGGCTCCAGGCGTTCGACCCTTGCGGTGCCCGGCAGCGCGATCGTCGGCAGAGCCGAGTTTTCGGATGTTGAAGGTCGCGATGAGCACGCTCTTGCTGGAGCGCTTGGGTAGACCGTGCCGCCTTCGTAGCCTCGAAGACTGCACTGCCCGTTCGACTTGGTCCCACTGTGTCGGTGTTAGTCTTGGCATGACGAACTCTCCTTTCGTGAAGTCTAGACGCCGTCCTCGCTCGAAGCGGCTCTCGGCTTCGTCGGCGTGGGCCTCAAACCGCCGCTTCCTGTCAGGGGCAGGACGCTCCAGCAGGTCTTCCCGATGGTGCTGTCGTTCGATCGTGTCGGTGATTTACTGTGGGATCTGCTGGCCCCGTGGTTGTGGGGGCGATTCACTGGTAGGGGGCGGCATCTCGTTCTTGACTACACTGGTGCGTCATCCTGCGCGACGGTGACCGCCTTGGGATCCTCCACGTCGCCAGCCGTGGCAGTGCCTGTAGGGAATGACCCGATGACCGAACTGTGACGATTCCGAAGGCCGAGTACCAGCGCCTGTGCGCCGTCGAGGAGGACCTGGCCGATGTCCGGGCCGCGCTCGCTGTTCAAGAGGGAATCGATGCTGGGACCGAGGAGTTGGTCCCCGAGACGGTGGTCGACCGGCTGATCGACGACGAGCCGCCGCTGCGGGTCTGGCGCGAGCACCGCGGTTTCTCGCAGGCCGCCCTGGCCCGTGCCGCCGAGACGAGCCGTGTCCAGATCGTTGACATCGAAGCAGGTCGCCGAACCGGTTCCGTGCAGCCGATGCTCTTGGTATCGGCCTGGACGACCTGGTTCCGTGCTGAATCCGCCTGTCGCGGTAGGGGAGACGTAGCCGCTCAGCGCTGGGCGGCTTCGCGGACCGGGTCGCGGAGCCGGTCGAAGTAGGCGGCGTCGGCTTTGCCCGCCTGTGGCGACGCTGCTCCCGCCAAGAGTTGGTCGCGCAGGAGTTGGCTTCCCGCGAAGCCCGGAGATCTGAACTGCACTCCGGACGAGAAGAAGCGATTGCAAGCGATCCTCGACACCGGGTTCGAAGACCTCTACCTGCGCGTCAACACGGCGTCGGATCCGGGGCTCAACTACGACTTCAATCCCCGGCTTGAGCCCACGGCGAGGCTGCAACTGATCCTCGGCGGTGAGAGTGTCGCGGCATCGGCGTCGAAGGTGTGGGTGGATAGGGAGTATCGAGATACGGTTGCCGGGCTGGGGAACCCAACCTTGTGCTCCCGTCATCGTCGATCTGGATGATCCGTTGTAGCGGGCGGCGGGGTGGAATCAACGGAGATACGGTTGTGAGGTGGCGATGGCAGTGAGCGACCACTACAGGTACAGAGTCGTCTGGTCAGCCGAAGACGAGGAGCACGTGGGCCTTTGCACCGAGCTCCCGTCGCTCAGTTGGCTGGCGTCGACGCCTGACGAGGCGTTGGCCGGCATCCGCGAGCTGATTTCCGGCTGCGAGGAAGACATGCGAGCGAGCGGCGAGGAACCGCCGCGGTCGTTGGGGGACACGGGCTCATAAGGCCAGCGACCGTCTCAAGTCGCGGGAGGACGCGGCTGCCTATCTGAATGCGGCGTTGGAGGAGATGGGCGATGATCCTCGCTTGCTCATGAAGGCGCTTCGGAATGTGGCCGAGGCGAGGGGCTCCGTGTCAACTGCCGGAGCCGGCGCACCCAGTCTTCTGACGCTCAGGCCCCCGGCTCCGTCGTCTCCTTCGGCTCGCGACCTGACGGCAGGACCATCCCCTCCGGGTAGTCGGCGCCGGTGATGCTCTTGTCGACGGACCGGTTCCAGGCGTCCAGTTCCGCGCGCATGCGGGCGGCGATCTCGGGCTGCTGTTCGATCAGGTCGTGCTGTTCCTCGGGGTCGTCGACCACGTTGTAGAGCTCGAACGGATCGTCCGGTTCGGAGAAGTAGTTCCGCACCAACTTGACGTCGTTGTCGAGCCAGGCGAGGCCGCCGCTGGCGCGGAAGCCGATGGGCTGATCCCTGCGGGCGGGTTCGGAGTCGAACACGTCGGCGATCGAGATGCCGTCGTGGACGGCGTTGATCGACTCGGGGTCGAGCCCCGCGACCTCGATCAGGGTCGGGAAGATGTCCATCGTGCTGGCGGGGAAGTTGGAGATCCTCGGGGCGATGCCGCCTGGCCATTCGATGATGGTCGGCACGCGCAGGCCGCCTTCGTAGAAGTCCTTCTTGAAGCCGCGCAGGTGGCCGGTGGTGTCGGGGCGTACGCCGGGATGCTCGGGGCCGTAGCTGATGTTGGGCAGGCCCCCGTTGTCGCTGGTGAACCACAGCAGCGTGTTGTCGGCGATGCCGAGCTCGCGCAGGCCCTCGCGGAGCGCACCGATTGAGCGGTCCATCGCGACGATCTCGCCGTGGTGTGTCCTGGAGGCGTCGTCCAGCTCGGCGAAGGGCTCCTCGTCTTCCGGAAAGGCGCCGAAGGGCCGGTGCGGGGAGGCGTACCAGATGACCGCGAGCACGGGCTTGCCGTTCTCCGATTGCTCCGAGAGGTAGCGCAGCGCTTCGGCGACGAGGACTTCCGACGAGTCGCCTTCGAACTGCTTCTCGCTCAGCACAGGGTCCAGGTTGAACTGGTTCGTGTGGCTCAGCCAGTAGTCGAAGCCGAGCTCGCCGGGGTTGTGGGGATCGTCGCTGGGCATCGGATTGTTCCCGCTCGGCTGGACCTGGTTCAGGTGCCACTTGCCGAAGTGCGCCGTCGCGTAGCCGGCTTGGCCGAACGCCTGGGCGAGCGTCTTCTCCTGCTTGTTGATCGAGTCGCCGACGCGGAAGGCGCCGGTGCGATCGTTCGTGCGGCCGGTGATGACCGTTGCCCGGGTCGGGGTGCAGCTCGGGGCGCCGGCGTAGAACCGGTCCATGCGGAGGCCGGCAGCGGCCATCGCATCGAAGTGCGGCGTCTTTAGCAGGGGATGGCCGTAGTAGCCGGTCTGCGCCCAGCCCATGTCGTCGGCCATGAGCAGGACCACGTTGGGCCATGGTTCGTCGACGGCTTCGGGTTGCCCGGCGCAAGCTGCGATGAGCAGCACGGGGAAGAATCGGCGGAGGCTTTTCGCCATAGGATGGCTCCAGGACGCTACACGGTTGTTCCGCTGTCGCGATCTTTCTCGCGGACACCGGGTTTCCGTCTATCCTACGGTCGCAAACCGAAACGACACTCTCTAGCTGGAGGACGACATGCACAAGTACCGAGCAACGATTCCCCTGATCTTCACGGCCCTCCTGGTCACGGCGCTTCCCGCCCTGGCGCAGCGCGAGGACGACTCCGGCAGGGCGAGCAAGAACGGCAAGGTCGAGGGAGTGATCGACGGCGTCACGGTGACCCTGGAGTACGGCCGGCCCAAGGTGAAGGGCCGGACGATCTGGGGCGACCTGGTTCCCTACGGCAAGGTCTGGCGCACGGGCGCCGACGAGGCGACGACGATCACTTTCAGCGCCGACGTCGAGATCGGCGGCGAGATGCTGGCCGCCGGCACTTACGCCCTCTTCACCGAGCCGGGCGAGAACGAGTGGACCTTCATCTTCAACAAGGTCGCGAAGCAGTGGGGCGCCTTCCGGCATGACGCCGGTCAGGACGCGCTGCGGGTGACCGCCACTCCGAAGACCATCGGGGAGCATGTGGAGGAGATGGAGTTCGTGATCGTGGATGGCTGGGTCGCCCTGCAGTGGGAGAGGCTCGCCGTGCCGTTCGAGGTGAAAAAGGCGGGCTGACCTCCTTGCTCGATCGGAACCGGGCGCTCAAGTCCCGGGGCGAGCGCGTCATCCCCGGCGGGATGTACGGGCACATGTCCACCTACCGCCTCCTGCCGCCGCGCTACCCGCAGTACTTCGAGCGGGCGGAGGGCTGCCGGCTCTGGGATGTCGACGGCAACGAGTACATCGATTTCATGTGCTCGTTCGGTCCGATGATCGCCGGCTACGGCAATCCGCGCATTCGCGCGGCCGCGGACGCCCAGCGTGACCGGCTGGACATCGCGAACGGGCCCTCGCCCTTGATCGTCGACCTGGCCGAGCGCTTGGTACGGCAGGTCAGCCACGCCGAGTGGGCCATCTTCGCGAAGAACGGCAACGACGCGACGACCGTCTGCAACATGGTGGCCCGGGCGCGGAGCGAGAGGCGCAAGATCCTCGTGGCCGAGGGCGCGTACCACGGTGCGGCGCCCTGGGCCAACCGGATGTCGCGCGGTACGCCTGCAGAGGACCACGTCCACTTCCCGACGTACCGCTACAACGACACAAGTAGCCTGGACGCGGCCGCCAAGGCGGCGACCGGCGACCTGGCCGGCATCGTCGTCTCCGCGTTCAGGCACGACGCCGGCCACGACCAGGAGTTGCCCGACCTCGCCTTCGCGCGGCGCGTCCGCGAGATCTGCGACGCCGAGGACGCGGCGCTGATCCTGGATGACGTGCGGGCCGGGCTGCGCCTCTCACTCGACGCGCGTCCAGCCCGACCTGTCGGCCTGGGGCAAGGCGATCGGCAATGGCGAGCCCGTGGCCGCCATTCTCGGCAACGAGGCGTATCGCGAGGCCGCGACGCGCGTCTTCGTCACCGGGTCCTTCTGGTACCAGGCCGCACCCTTCGCGGCGGCCCTCGAGACGCTTGACCTCCTGGCCGAAGTCGACGCGCCGGCCGTCGTCGAGCGCCTGGGGCAGCAGTTCCGGGACGGCCTGGAGGAACAGGCGCGTCGCTACGGTCACGCGATCCGCCAGACCGGACCGCCGCAGATGCCGGCCGTCCTGTTCGAGGACGACGACAAGCGAGAGAAGGGCTTCGCCTTCTGCAGCTCCGCCCTCGACCACGGCGTGTACCTGCACCCCTGGCACAACATGTTCCTGTCCGTCGCGCACACGGAGGCCGACATCGAGCAGGCGCTCGCCGGGACTGAGAAGGCGTTTCATGCGCTCGGCTGAGCGCCCCGCGGCGCACCTCCCGGCCTAGGTCACGCCTCTGAGGTGGCGATGACGTAGAGGCGGTCGGAGATGTCGCGGACCGCCGCTTCCATTTCCGGGTAGAACTCGCCGCGGGTGGTCATCAGCCCCTGGTGCTGGTTCTGCTCCTTGCCGGGCATGGTGTTCGCCGTGTCGATCATCCCGCACATGTGCCAGCCGACGAAGTCGGGACGAGCGGTGGCGTTCTCCATAAACTCCCGCGTCCAGAGGGCGCGTTCCGCCATGTCGCGGGCGTGCTGTCCATGGGGATTGGGCATCGTCCCGGTCGGCGTGGTGTAAGCGGCGTCGCCGTTGAGAAAGGGTTGTCCCACCATGTCGGTCAGCCGGTCCATCGTTGCCCGCTGACCCTCCCAGCGGGCGTAGTGCTGGGTGTTCACGAGGTCGGTGTACTGGCTTGTTGTGCCGGCGATCGAGTTGAGGCTGTCCATGTCGCCGTTGATTTTGTCGCCGAGGAAGAGGTGGTTCGGGTCGGCGCGGCGGAGGGCGGCCCGGGCCACGGAGTAGTAGCGATCGACGCAGAGCAACAGGAACGCCGCGTTGTCATCGCGCTCCGCCTGGTTCAGAGGGGCTAGGTCGGGCCGCCAGTCTGTTGCGTTGAGCAGATCAGACCACCCGCCGAAGCCGGTGCCGTAGGTGGCGTTGAAACCGGCCACATCACCGTAGCGCTCGCGCATGGAGTCGACGTAGGCCTGCTTTCCGGGCGCCTCGGCGGCGAAGTTCCGTAGCCGGCGAGGCCAGGTCGTGCTGCCGTTCCATTCCGCCTCGTTGTCGGTCAGGGGCGGGCAATCCGCCATGCAGTAGCCCAGCACCATGGGGTCGTCGCGATAGGGGGCGGCGACTTGCTGGGCCGTGCGCTCGCATTGGGCCTCGAACTCCGGAGCAAAGATGTCCGCGTAGGCATCGGGCTGGGGCTTGAGGTAATGGGACAGCATAAGCGGCTCATACGGAGCGACGAAGGGAAACCGGGCCTGACCCGGCGGGTGGGTGAGCATCGTGGCGTTCGTGTGGATGCCCAGGGTGTTGAGGCCCAGCCTGCGCAGATCGGCCAGGGCCGCCTCTCGAAAGCCCCTGTTCCAGGCCGGGTCATCCACCTGTTCCGCCCCGAATCGCTGCAGCCAGTAGTCGCGGTTGTAGTCCTGCGCCCACCAGCCTGAGTGGTAGTGATTGACGCCCCAACTGATGAACGCGTGAGTGACCAGCCACCAGCGCCGTCCGTCGTGCTCGGTGCGAAAGAAGCCGGTGGCGTCGAACTTGAGGCCTGTCCAGCCACCGAAGCGGTCGCGGTCGACGGTGGGTTGAGCGGCCCAGGCCGGTGTTCCGAAGCAAGCGCCCAGCCCAACGAGAGCCGACTTGAGAAAGTCGCGTCGAGCAATGGGGAAGGGCATGGGGATTCCTCTCGGCTCAGAAGACGATCCGCCGTACGCCTTCCACGACGTCGAAATGCGCGTCGTTGCTCAGCACGGGCAGGGCGTGTTGGCGGCAAAGCGCGGCGATCCATGTGTCGTTCGAAGGGATGGGCGTACCTGCCCGTTTGAGTCTCAGCCTGATCTCGGCGTAGATGTCGGCAGTCCCCGAAGTCACCGTGGCCACTTCGGCGAGTGGCAGGT
>JAGWAG010000110.1:22549-27064 GCA_021296535.1 Acidobacteriota bacterium
GCGACTGACGGATGCCGAAGTAGTACTCGCCGAGGACGATGCTCGGCACGACCAGGCGCTGCGCCGATCGCAGAGGCGCTTCAACCGGCACGAGGCCTTCGGCCCAGGCCGACAAGGCGTTGGTGTCGAGAATCAAGAAATGTCGCTGGCGTCGAGTTTCTCGAACTCCTCCTCGATCGCCTCGAGGACGGTCCGGTGCTCATCGCCGAGGTCGGCAAGTTCTCCGAATCCCTGCATCCAGGGTGGATTCGGCGGGCTGGGTGCGATCTGGCGGCCGCCGGCGTTGGCTCGCGTGCCCGAGGTGTGTCGACCGAGGTGCAGTTCGACGGCGTCGGTGAAGAAGCGCTTCAGGGTCATGCCGCGGCCTGCGGCGAGGGCCTTCGCCCGCCGGAAAGTCGTGTCGGGCAGCTCGATCGTGGTCTTCATGCTTCCCATATTGCCATATTTACGGGCAAGATTCGTGGTGCGGGTTGGTCCGTCTTCCTGGGTACCGGTGGTCGCTGTCGTCGGGACGGACGTGTCCCTCAAAGGCTAAGGCGGATTCGGCTACCGTCTCTTGGACTGCCACGAGTGCCTGGGCAGCATGTCAACGGTCCTACCGCACCAGCACGTACAGCAGCACCAAGACACCAACTAGCACCGCCCCCAGCAACCGCGGATCGAGGGCACCCCGAATCTCCGACCGGGCCAGGAACGCGAACGGTGAATCCCAGGTCAGGCCGTCGACCTGCTCGGCCTTCGGGGGCGGCGTCGCCAGGCTGACGGCGACGTAGACGACGCTCAGGATGCAGAAGTACCACCACGCCTGCAGCAGGAACGGGATGCCCAGGCCGTTCACGGGATCGGAGACGTACTGCACTCCGCCGAGCCACTCGAAGCCCATGTCGAACAGGAAGATGATGAAGCCGGCCACGAAGCCGAAGAGCAGGGTGAACGTGCCCAGAAGACTCCCCAGAGCAGCACGGTCGCGATCGGCGGCGCGATGAACTGCGCTGGCATCTTGTTGATCGCTTCGAAGATGGAGCCGAACTTGTCGCCCTGCGTGGACCAGGCGATGGCCACGGTCATCACGACGACGGAGCTGATCCGGCCGATGCGCACCTGGGACCCTTCCGACAGGCCGGGCCGGAAGTGCTTCGCGATGTCGACGGCGACCAGGGTGCCGGTGCTGTTCACCGCGGCGGCGATCGTGCTCATCAGCGCCGCGAGCAGCGCGGCGGCCATGATGCCGATGAGCCCGGTGGGCAGCAGTTCGGTGATCAACGTCGGCAGGGCATCCGTCGGCTCGGCGATGATGTCCCGGAACAGCACGTAGGCCAGCACGCCCGGCAGGACCATGAAGAACGGCGGCAGGATCTTGAGCAGGGCGGCGAAGAGCGCCCCGTGCTGGGCGTCGCGCAGGGTCCCTGCCCCCAGCACGCGTTGCACGATCGTCTGGTCGGTGCACCAGTACCAGAGGCCCAGGATGGGGAAGCCCAGCAGAAAGCCGTACCAGATCGACCCGGGGTCGAAGCCCTCCTCTCCCGGGACGTGAATCATGCTGAGTTGGTTCGGCTTCGTCGCCTCGAGGAGATCGGCGTACGAGTCGATGCCGACGTCCGGCAGCCTCGTGAGGGCGATCACGGTGATCAGGACGGCGCCGCCGAGCAGGATGACCGTCTGCAGCGTCTCCGTGACGACGACTGCCCGCAGGCCGCCGACGGCCGTGTAGATCACCGTGATGATCGAGATCATCGCGATGGACGCCAGGGGCGGGATGCCGAAGAACCGCTCGAACACGGCCGCGCCCGCGTACAGGCTGATGCCGATGTGGATCAGCATCGCCGACATGATGAACATGAAGGAGAGCGTGGTCCGGGCGGCGGGGCTGTAGCGCCGCTCCATGAACTCGGGCAGCGTCGTGATCCGGCTCTTGAAGTAGATCGGCACGAAGACGAGGCTGAGCAGGATGATCGTGAAGCAGGCCATCCACTCGAAGTTGCCCACCACCATGCCGATCCCGAATCCGCTCTCGGCGAGCCCGACCAGGTGAATCGTCGAGATGTTCGAGGCGAAGAGCGCGGCGCCGACGACCGGCCACTTCAGGTTGCGGTTGGCGAGGAAGTACGACTCGCTCGTGTGCCGCTTGATCTTGCGAACCGACCACAGGCCGACGAACAGGATGCCCAGCAGGTAGACGACGATGACGACGAGATCGACGGGCGCGATGGTCATGGGGACGGGCTACACGCTTGTTGGGGCTTAGGTTTCGGAACTCGTACGGGCCGCTTCGCGGCCACGCGCTCGATGCCGGCGGGGACGCCGGCGCACCCAGTTTCTGCCGCGCAGACTTCTACCTCAAACGATGATGTCGTCGACGACGATGCCTTCGACGTCGGTCAGGCGGAAGTCGCGCCCCTGCGAGCGGTACGTGAGCCGCTCGTGGTCGAGACCCAGCAGATGCAGGATCGTGGCGTGGAGGTCGTGGATGTGGACCTTGTCCTCGATCGCGTAGTAGCCGTAGTCGTCGGTGCGGCCGTGGCTGTGGCCGGGCTTCACTCCGCCGCCGGCCATGAACATCGTGTAGCCGTGGGGGTTGTGGTCGCGGCCGTTGCGGGCGCCGGCTTCGGCGCCGGGAGTGCGCCCGAACTCGCCGCCCCAGAGCACCAGGGTCTCGTCGAGCAGTCCGCGTGACTTGAGGTCCTTGATCAGGCCGGCCACCGGGCGGTCGACCTCGGCGCAGCTCTGCGGCAGGCCGGTGATCAGGCCGGAGTGGTGGTCCCACTTGTAGTCGGGTCCGTGGGTCGCCTGCACGAAGCGCACGCCGGATTCCGAGAAGCGACGGGCCAGCAGGCAGCGGAGACCGAAGTTGCGAGTCACCGGATCGTCGAGTCCGTAGAGCCGCCGGGTCGCCTCGGACTCGCCCTCGATGCTCATCAGCTCGGGCGCCTCGGTCTGCATGCGGAAGGCGAGCTCGAAGGACTCGATCCGCCCCTCGAGCGCCTGGTCGGGCCCGGTCTGCTCGAGCTGACGCCGTTGCCAGCGCTGCAGGAGGTCGAGTTCGCTGCGCTGGACCTCCGGCGGTACCGACTCGTTGTCGAGGAAGTCGATCGTCGCCTCCTCGGTTTCTTGCCGAGCCGTAGGCGGCGGGCAGGAAGGCCGACGAGTAGTTCTGGACGCCGCCGTGCTGGTACGAGGGGCAGATCGTGATGAACCCGGGCAGGTTCTCGTTCTCGGTGCCCAGTCCGTAGGCGATCCACGAGCCCATCGACGGGCGCACGAAGCGGTCGCTGCCGGTGTTCATCGCCAGGATGGCGCCGCCGTGGGCGGCGTTGGTGCCCCACATCGAGCGGATGAAGCAGAGGTCGTCGACGACCGAGGCGATGTTGGGCATCAGCTCGCTCACCCAGGCGCCGGACTGGCCGTGCTGCTTGAACTCCCAGGGGCTCTTGAACAGGTTGCCGGTCTCGTTGAACTGCACGCGGGGCTTGGCGAAGGGCAGCGGCTTGTTGTCGTCGCGGATGAGAAGTGGCTTGTACTCGAAGAGGTCGTGCTGGGAGGGGCCGCCATGCATGTGCAGGAAGATGATGCGCTTCGCCTTCGGCGCGAAGTGCGGTGGGCGCGGCGCCAGCGGGTTGCCGGGCTCGGCGGCCAGCAGGTCGCGCTGCAGCAGGGAAGAAAGCGCCAGGCCGCCGAAGCCGCAGCCGCAGGTCTTCAGCATCTGGCGGCGGGTGAGGGGTGGCGGCTGGTAGTGGGGGTAGCGCATCGTCTGTGACCTGGTTGGTGTACTTCGAACCTAGTTGATGTAGATGAACTCGCTCGCCGCGAGGATGACGTGGGCGAGTCGGGTCCAGGCGTAGATTTCGGTTTCGTCCGCCGGGGCCAAGCTCCGCATCTCTTCGAGGAAGGCGAGGCAGTCGGCGATTTCGACGTCGTCGGCGGGGCGCCCGTAGGCGCGGACGAAGGCGGTGTCGATGCGTCCTTCCGCGGTCGCGTCCTCGAGCTCCAGGAGTTGCCGCGCGAAGCCGAGCGCCGCCTCCTCGACGAAGGGGCTGTTCATCATCAGGAGGGCCTGCCGCGGCACGACCGTCTCGGATCGATCGCCGACCGAGTCGCTGGCGTCGCCGAAATCGAAGCCGGCGAAGATCCTGTAGATCGCGGTGCGCACGACCGGCATGTAGATCGAGCGTCGGGGCGCGACGTAGACGTCGGCCTTGCCGAGCGGGCCTTCCTCACCGAAGACGTAACCCCTCGCGTTGAACTCCTCCACCCGCCCTCCGATCGTCAGGTCGAGGCGCCCGGCGAGTTGCAGCAGGGTGTCGCGAATCGGCTCGATCTCGAGGCGTCGCCGGTTCATCCGCCAGAGGAGCCGGTTCTCCTCGTCGACGGCGGCGTTTGCCGCGTCGTAGTCGCTCGACTGGCGGTACGTGCTCGACAGCATGATGTCGCGGTGGAGGTTCTTGAGCGACCAGCCGCCCTCGACGAAGCGGCGCGCCAGCCAGTCGAGAAGCTCGGGATGGGTGGGTTCACTGCCGA
>JAGWAG010000111.1 GCA_021296535.1 Acidobacteriota bacterium
TCGGCGGACGGGGCGGCAGCGAGGATGAACTTGCTGTCATGTCGAGGCGCGTCCTGCGGTGCTCGCTGGTGGTGACCGCCGTCGCCGGCGCTCTCGCCCTGGTCTGGAGCTTGAGCGCCGCTCTCACCTTGACAGCCGCGGGGCTCGTCAGTAGTTTCAGCTTTCGCGGCCTGGAGATGCAGGTTCGCGCGTTGGAGCCTCGCGCTGACGGGCGCGTTGGATCCAAGAATACCTTGTTCATCGTCCTCCGCTATTCGTTGTTGAGCGCTTTCATCGTTGCGGCCCTTCTGGTGGGGTCAAGGGAGTTCATCGCGCTGATCCTGGGCTTCTCGGTTGTGCCGCTGGCGCTGCTGACTTCCGAGTTGGTGGACCGGTTCGGTTCGGGTCGCTAGCTGAGCCGACCCAGTTCGAGACCCGCCTCCTCAAACGATCCCACCGTCGCCGCGCGCACGACCAACCAGCCCGTTCGAGCAACGGTCCCCTCCACTTTCACTTCCTGAATCGCTTCAATCGTCATGGCCGTTGGAGAACATTCGATCCTCTACAAGCCGGTCAACGCGGTCTGGCAGGGCGTTGTGGAGTCGGCAGGAGCCGAGGAGAGCCTTCCTCGTGAGGTGCCGGATCATGTCGTCATGGCGCTGTTCGTCTTCGGCGTCGTCACCACGATTGGCGTCACGGTGTCGCGCGGCCTGCGTAAGGACGACCCCGGGAAGTTACAGCAGCTCATCGAAGTCTTCTTCGTGTGGCTGCGCAACCTGCTCGAGGAAACGATCGGCGAGGGTGGCTCGCGGCACCTGCCTCTGATCGCTTCGTTCGCCTTCTTCATCTTCGTGAGCAACCTCTCGGGCTCGATTTTCTTCCTGCAGCCCCCGACGCAGAACGTGAACGTGACCTTCGCCCTGTCGATCACGGCGTGGGTGCTCTACCACCTGTTCGGCTTGCGCCGGCACGGGCTGCGCTACTTCAAGCACTTCATGGGGCCGGTCATCTTCTTGGCGCCCCTGTTCATTCCGCTCGAGATCATCACGCACGCCGCCCGGGTGCTTTCGCTGGGCCTGCGCCTGTTCGGGAACGTCTTCGGCGAGCATCTTGCGGCTGCTGCCATCTTCGGTCTGGTCCCCTTCGCGGTGCCGCTGCCGATCATGGCTCTGGGTCTCATGGGCGCCACCATTCAGACTTTCATCTTCATCCTGTTGACCACTGTTTACATCGCCGAGGCTGAGGCCGAGGCACACTAAGGGGACTTTCGCGAAATGAAGAAGTCAAAGCTGGTCTTTCTCGTGGCCGTGCTACTCACGCTGTTCGCCGCTCCGGCTCTGGCGCAGGATGGCGAGGGCGAGGGCGACGGTGGCGCCAACCTCGGCCTGCTGGGGGCCGCTGTCGGGCTCGGCATCGCCGCGGCCGGCGGCGCGATCGGTCAGGGTCGGGCGACAGGCGAGGCGTGCGCCGGGTTGGCGCGCAACCCGGGTGCCGGTGGCCGCATTCAGATCATGCTGCTCATCGGTCTGGCGTTCATGGAGTCGGTCGTCCTGTACACCCTGCTCATCGCTCTCCGCGGCGCCGGTTTCTTCTAGACACCAGAGTTGGACCGCGGCGGAAGCTCGTGCTCCGCTGCCGCGCCGCGATTACAGCTCACGGTTCGTGAAGCGGATCCCCCGAGTGGGGTACGCGACTCTTTTTCGGCACGCACCGGCCATCTTGGCCGTGTCGAGCGATGGTCTGACACCGCGAATCCCTTGAGCTGATCTGCTGCCGGGGGCTTGAAACCCCCGCTGGGCGACAGAAGAACGTCCCGTTCGTTCTTGTCGCGGGACTTGGCATCGAATGTGCTGCCCCTTGGCTGTCGAAAGGTGCCGCGGTCCAAACAGATGAACGCGATGGCCGATCACAGTGGTGGTTGGAACTTCGATGCGGAAGTGCTGCCCTTCATGGACAGCCTCTACAGCACGGCCTACCGGATGTCCCGGAACAAGCAGGACGCCGAAGACCTGATCCAGGAAACCTATCTTCGGGCTTACAAGTACTACGACAAGTTCCAGGAGGGGACGAACTTCAAGGCCTGGCTGTTCAAGATCCTCAAGAACACGTTCATCAACCGCTACCGCAAGCGCCAGCGGCAGCCCCTCAAGAACTCGTTCGACGACATCGAGGGCGCCTTCGAGTGGAAGCTCCTGGAGTCGCCGTTGACCGCCCGGGGTACGACGCCGGAAGAAGACCTGCTGGAGGGCGCCCTGGACCAGGACGTCAAGAAAGCTCTCGAGGCCCTGCCTGAGGATTACCGGATCGCCGTCGAGCTGGCGGATTTACAGGGACTGACCTACCGCGAGATCGCCGACCGGCTCCAGATTCCACTCGGAACGGTGATGAGCCGGCTCTACCGCGGACGGCGCAAGCTGGAAGTGGTCCTGCTCCGCTACGGGCGTGAGCACGGCTACATTCGCTCCGGCATGCCCCGAAAGATGCGGTCCAGGCAGGATGCTGCCTGACCGCCGTCACGTTGCTTTCCGGAGTGCCAGGCACAGCAAGCAGGAGAGAAACCGAGTGCGCCGGCCTGCCATCCCCGCGCCCGAAGACGGGCGCGCGAACTGGTTCACGGGGGGCGCGGATCGCGCCACCCGGGTTCCGAATCTTCTGCCGCGCTAGCCGGCTTCTGTACCCAGGTTGCCCTGACGTGGCAGAATAGGCGTCTCGGCCGCCCCGGCCGAGTTGGCTAACTCATGCAGTCCCGGCAACTTGCACGCTGGATTGGCGCCTTGGCGCTGGTCGGTCTGGGCGTGTTGGCCGGGTGGCGTGGGCTGCAACCGCGCCCCGGGAAGGTGGTCGTCGGCGCCGGACACTTCGGCGTTGTGACGGAGCCTGCCGCGCCCCTTGACCTGGACGTGAACGTCCTGGAACAGGTGCCGTTCCCCCTGGAGAACCACATTCGACCCGGGGACACGCTAGACCGCGTACTCCAGCGAGCGGGCGTCTCCGACTCCGAGCTGTATCAGGCGTCGGCGGCGGTGAGCGAGGTGCTCGATCCGAGGAAACTCCGAGCCCGAGACCCGGTCTTCTCCCTGGTCCGTGCTGGAGGTGAGCTGGTCGCCATCAACCTGCCGCGCCGGGGCCAGGGCGTCGTTGTCGCCGAGCGAACGGACGGCGTGTGGAGTAGTCGCTACCGTCCCTTCCGGCGGGCCCGTGTGCGGCGGTCCGTTGTCGGCGAACTTCGGGGTCCGCTCGAGACTTCGATTCGTCGGGCCGGCGGTCCCCCGAGCCTGGCGTACAACATGGCCCGGGTGCTTCAGTGGGACCTGGACTTCAACCGCGATCTTCGGGTTGGCGATCGCTTCGAGATCCTCTACGACGAGCTGCTGCTCGACGGCAAGGTCGAGGGCATTGCGGCGATTTACGCGCTCCGGTACCGGAACCGGGAACGCTGGGTCGAGGCGTACCGTTTCAGTGGTGACGAGGTCGCCGGAGAGACCGCGGCCGAGGCTGGCCTGGCGGCTACGGCGACCGGCGCCGGTCGGTACTACGATGGCGAGGGCCAACCGCTGCGACGGCAGTTCCTCCGTTCGCCCCTTCCGTACTCCCGGGTCACGTCGCGGTTTTCTCTGAATCGCTTCCATCCGATCCTGAAGCGGCGCATGCCTCACTATGGCGTCGACTACGGCGCGCCGGTCGGAACCGCGGTGCGGGCCACCGCGGACGGCACGGTGGTCTCGGCGGGCTCTCGTGGCGGCGCCGGCCGCATGGTCCGTCTGCGTCACGCCAACGGCTACGTGACGTCCTATCTCCACCTGTCCGGCTACGCGGAGGGGATCAGGAGCGGCCATCGCGTTCAGCAGGGCCAGGTGGTTGGCTACGTGGGCTCGAGCGGTCTCTCGACCGGTCCCCATCTCGACTACCGGGTGCAGCGCAACGGCCGCTGGATCAATCCCGCCACCCTGGCTCGCCGATGCTCTGCTTCCCGCCTTCCTGCAGCACCGCGACGCGCTGCGCCGGGAACTCCGCGGGGCGGACAGTTCCGTCGTCGGCGCGGGGCCGTAGAAGCCGTGGCGCGCGGCGGCGAAGCTGCGGCCACGGCCGTGGCGACACCGCGGCCACGGGCGTCGGCCGATCACCCGCCCGTCTTGGGGCAGTAGGGGCTCAGCTCCCAGGTGACGTGAGCGCCTGAGAGGAGATGGGAGGTGTTGCGCTCACTCCGCCTCACTCGCTCCGGTTGGGCGTTGGATCATGTGCTGTCGTCGGGCGTCGCTCGTTCAGAGGCACCTGGGAGCTGAGCCCCTACTGCCCCGACAGGGCTGGCGGTCGTTGCCGAGAGACCTGGCATAGCCAGACTCTTTCTTGGCCGGCGTAGCCTTTCCAGTTGATTCAAGTGCCGCGGACTGGGTGCGCCGGCCTTCTGGCCGGCATCCGCTCCGGCCTGCATGCTCGTCGGTCTGAGGCGAAGCCTCGTCAGTAGCTGGGAACCCGCCTCCGGTTGCTGGACTGGGCTTTGCGGACCGCGTCTCTCGAGAAGCGCGGGTTCCCGGGCGGGTGGCCCCTGGCTTCGACGCGAGCTACTCGAGGGAGCGGGCGCGGTCGCGGAGGATCGAGTAGGCCTCGGAGCTGGAAAGGTCGTCGCCGACCTGGAGGCTGAAGGACTCGCTCCAGGCGCCGGTCGCCGGATCGGTCTCGACGTAGGTCATCGCAGATCCGTTCTCCCAGGCGACCACTGCTCCGGTGCCCTCGGGCGAGACGAAGATCGTCGGCTGTCCGCTTCCGATGGTCGGCGCCGGACGCTCGAACTTGACCTGCAGGCGGGCGAGGTGCTGGACGTAGTCGTTGCCGACCGGCTGGGCGGCGGCGAGGAGAACGTGGCTGTCGCCGGTCGGTGTCTCTTCCAGAAGGTCGCCTGCCTGGGATCGGGCGCCAAAGACCACGATGTGAACGCGAGCGGCGCTGGACACACTGGTCAGTCCACCTTCGTCACAGAGATCAGCGGCGCGCTCGACCAGTACGTTCTCGACGTCCTGCGCCAAGGGAGCGAGCACACGGCTGCGAATCCGACGACCGAAGACAACGATATGAACCCGCGCCGCCTCCGCGACGGTCGTTATCGCGTCCGGCTCCTCGTCCTCGAGTCGTTGGCACAGATTGGTGGATTCAAGGTGGTCGGCCAGGCTGCCAGCAAGTTCGGAGAGTTCTGTCGCCGGAGTCGAGAGCTCGAGTTGGACGAGAGCTCCGCTGGCGCTGTCGGCGAAGCCGATGACTACTGCGTTGGCCTCGGAGGCCGTATCGACGGTCGGCGCCTTGAGCAGGCTTGCCGGTATCTGACCGCCGAACGGTTCATCCATCAGATCCTGCGACACGTAGTCGTTCAGTCGGTGGACGCGCCGCCACGTCGAGGCGAGTTCGCCGTCGATCAGCACTACCGGCGCGTACATGACCTTCTCGCCGTCGGCGGTGTGTTCCGACCAAACGACGTGGAGCACGGTCCGCTTGCTCGACTCCCCGGAACTTCCTTTCGCGAGTTCGAAGCGGTCGTGGGTCACGGCGAGGCGCGGGGCCGACTTGTTGCTGTAGATGTTGCCGGAGACTTCGATCGTGTCGGCCCATTCGGTGCCGTCGAAGGAGGCCAGGTTGATCCGGGTCAGGGTGGAGTCGTTGTTGCTCGACCAGACAACGTAGAGCTGGCCAGTGGAGGCGTCAAAGGACAGCGACGGCGTCTTGTCGCTGTCGTCCGCTTCGCTGCCGGGCACTAGGTGGTGCTCAACCGTTCCCGAGGCCCGGCGGGCCTCAAGGCGGAGGACTTCCGCGTCCGCCGACGCTTCGGTACCGTCCGCGAAGAGTTCGCTGTAGGTTCCTACGGTGACCTTGTAGATGTCGCCGCTCTTGCCCAGAACAGGGGCGCTGTCTTCCGCCTGGGCCACGCCGCCGACGAGCAGGGCCACCAGCGCCACCGCTCCGTAGCGGAGCGGCGTTTCCTTGAAGCTGATGCGGATGCCCTTCCTCATCACGCCCTCAGATTCACCACTTGGCGGAGATCAAGCGACATCAGGACGTCCGTCAAGCCGGCCTGGTCGGGATAGAAGCGGTGCCCGAGCTCGTCGAAGTACTGGCGCGCAGTCTTCGAATCGTCTTCCTGCAAGGCCACATGGCCGAGCAGATAGAGACTGTTCTTGATTGCTGCGGGATCGTCGTACTGTTTGGCCAACGCGAGTGCGCGCTGTCCGTGCCGCCTCGCGGTCGCTGACCTGTGTAGCTCAAGGTGGGCAAAACACAGGTCGAGATGCGGCAGCATGCTGTACTGGACCGCGCCTTCCCGCCGGAACGCACGGATACTTCGGTAGATAAGGCGAAGACCTTCCCGCATTCTGCCCCGGCGGAGGCCCTTCGACCGGATAGCCCCGACGAGGAGGCAGTAGCCCAGATTCGTTTCGGCGCCAGCGATCCACGCCGGGGGCGACTCTTCTGCATGGCGGAGGGCCGTCCGGTACTCGGCGGCTGCATCAGCCTCGCGACCCTCCGCTACAAGGAGGTTACCGAGCAGGTTGTGCGACAGTCCGGTCAACCCGGGACGATGGGCGTGTGCGGAGTGGTGATGGGACAGACGTGCGTAGAACAGTGCCTTCTTGATCTGCCCCTCCAACTCGTGGGCACGGGCCAAGGTGTAGGACGCGAGCCAACGGTTGCGGTCGTCATTGCTCCCGAGGAGGACTCTCCGCAGTTCGGGCATGACGTTGGCGCCGTTACCGAGTTCCGTCTCGGCGGCGCCCCAACCACAGAGGGCCTCGTCGGCTTGATCACCGTCCCCGGCGGCAGCCGCCACTTTGGCAGCCCGACGATAAACGGCCGCTGCTTCCCGATACGACCCTTGGTTACCGAGTTCCCGCCCGCGGTCTCGGAGCGTCTCGAAGTCCTCGGTCACCTCGACCGCGCGCGGCTCCGCCTCGGGCGCGGGAACGCGCTCCGGGATAAACGCCGGCTCAGGCGACGAGTGGAAGGGAACAACCGTGGCGGTCATCGAAGGCCGAGTCTATGCGAAGACGGAGTGGGAAGGGTGCGGCCCGTGGCCCAAGGATGTGGGGCCGGGTCGCCTTGTAGGCGATCTACGTCGACCACTATAGCGTGCAGGTGCAATGCGGCCTACCGTTGGAGATCGCCGGAACGAGAAAGCGCCGTTCCTGAGTGACTCAGGAACGGCGCCTTGAGGCGAGTCGCGACACCAGGAGAACGACCTTGCGCGCTTTGGCGCTTGCTCGGTGTCTGGAGCCGCGATCCCCTCAATCCGGGCCACTGCCTCAGAACGACCTTGTTCCGACGGTGCTGAGCAGCGTGGCCGGAAGCGGCTGGACTACAACGTTCGCTCCATGATCCGGTCGTTCGCCGATCGAGCCACCGAGGACATCTTCGACGGCGCGACGACGCGAGGGGCCCGGAGACGGTGTCCTCCTGCCGTTTGGCGTGTTGCCCGAAGGAAGCTCACGCAGCTCAACCAAGTGGACGAACTCCGCCATCTGGCTGTGCCGCCGGGCACCGCCTGGAGCGGCTGCGAGGTGATCGGGCTGGTCAGTACAGCATCCGAATCAACGACCGCTATCGAGTCTGTTTTGTCTGGGAGCGAGGCTGTGCCGATGACGTCGAAATCACCGACTACCACTGAGCCGGCTGCTGGAAGGCGCGGTGGAGGAACTCAGCCCGCACGCCGGTTGCCACGGTGTCAACCGCCGACGCACCCAGGAGAGATGCTGCTTGAGGAGTTCCTGAAGCCGCTGGGAATCTCGCAGTCGGCATTTGCCGAGAGGTTGGGTGTCTCCTATTCGCGGCTTCGGGGGATCGTCCATGCCAAGGGCACTGTGACTGCGGATACTGCGTTGCGGTTGGCCCGAGTTACCGGGATGACCGCTGAATTCTGGCTTGGCCTGCAGCAGGACTGGGATCTCTGGCACGCTGCACGGTCCAGGAACGCGGCTGTCATCGAGTCGCTGGAGCCGCTTCCTACCTCGGCCGCTTCCTAGCCCTAGCTCCCGATGCGGGCGCAATGCCGGCGTTCCCGGACCGGATCGTTCTGCGGCACAAACTGCCGGCAGCGCTCTTCAGTCGCTCAGCGTGAAGGCGGCCGCTCGAGCGCTCTACCACTACACCTTCAGGCCGACCTGGCGCATCAGGTCGAGCGCGTTGCTGCGGGTGACGGTGCCCTCGCGCAGGCGGTAGTCGAACCGGATCTCGCCGTCTTCGAGCTCATCCCTGAAGTGGACGTTTCGCAGGGACGAGTTCGCCGAGTCGTCGGCGATCCGGGCCAGGGCCAGATCGTGAGTGGTCACGAGTCCGATCGCGCCGCGGTCGAGGAGGCCGCGGATGAGGCCTTCGGCACCGATTCGGCGGTCGTGGGAGTTCGTGCCGTGGAGGATCTCGTCGAGCAGGAACAGCACGGGCGTCTCCCGGTCCGTCAGGTCGAGCACGGACCGCAGCTTCGTGATCTCGGCGTAGAACCTGGACTGGCCTTCCGCCAGGGAGTCCTTGAGCTGGAGGGAGGAACCGATGGCGAGCGGCGTCAGCCGGAGCGACCGGGCGCGTACCGGTGCGCCGGCCAGCGCGAGGACGACGTTCGTGCCGACGGTCCTCAGCAGAGTGCTCTTGCCGGACATGTTCGAGCCGCTCACGATCAGGCACTGGGCCGGCGATCGGGGTTCGCGGGCGGCGGATTCACCTGGATGGGTGGCCAGCGCCGCCGCCCTGGCGATGGATCTCGGCGCGGACGGCTTTCTGAACACCGGCGTCGCCGGTGCGGGCACGGTGGCCAGAACGACGTCGTTGACGACGCACGTCCCTCCAGGCAACAGAGGATGCCCGAGTTGCCTGCCGGCGAGCATCGGGCGCTGCCTGCCGACTGGCTCCACCAGTGTGGGGAAGGTGTGGTCCGGATGCTCGAACGCGTGGGAGGCGAGACTCGCCAGGGCCTCGACCTCGGCCAGCGTCCCCAGCCAGGCGGCGACCCGGTCGCCGTGGCGACGGCGCCACGAGTCGATCGCGTAGGCGAGTTGGGGAGTCCAGAGCAGCAGCAGGCCGAAGGGGGCGAAGACGGCGTTGTGCATCGAGTCGAGCAGGTCGACCAGACGCTGCAGATGCCTGGCGCTTCGGGAGCCGGTGATCCCGTCGCCGCTCTGCAGCCGCTTCGCCAGTTCGACCAGACGGCTGCTCTCGAACGGCTCGCGCTCGATGACTTCGAGCAACGATGAGACCAGGTTGAGGTCACGGCTCGCGCGCGTCACGCCGTCGGTTGCCGCCCTGAAGCGGCCGCGCATCGCGAGAGTGCAGAGGACCTGCGGCAACGCCAGGGCCAGGAAGGGCGACGGCCCCCAGCTCCAGATCATCCAGCCGGTCACGGTGAGGACGTTGCCGACCGCGACCAGACCCAGCAGGGCGCGCACCAGGAACTCCCGGCCGCCGGCGCCTGGGAGCGCGGGCCGCCCGTCGCCCTCCGCCCAGGACACCAGAGCCTCCGGATCGAGGTCGGTGCGCGCGATTCGACCGGAGGCGGCGAGACGTTCCCGGAAGTCGAGGCGGGGCGCCAGCTGGCGCACGGCCTCCTGGCGCTTGCGTACGACGTCGGGTGGCGCGGGCCGGAGCAACCAGGATGCCAGGAGCTCGTCGCCTCCGCGGGTCCGTGCCCGGTTCAACATCAGGAACAGGGAGTCGGGGCCGAACAGGTCGAGGTCCGCGGCGTAGACGTGCTCGGCGTGTTCGTCGCCGAAGCGTGATCCAGGCCGACCGCCGGCGCGCCAGTCGCCGTCGAGACGGTCGAGAATCTGGCGGTAGAAGTCCCGTGCACGCTCCAGTCGGTGAGCCCGTCGCAGGATGCGCTCGTGAAGGACGACGAGGACCAGGAAGCAGAGGACGGGCACGGCGGCCCAGAGCAGGGAGAAGAGCCGCCCCTGAACGGACAGCCAGACGAGTACGGCTGCCAGAAGGACCGTGGCCAGCCGTGACCAGGAGACGGCCTTCTCGAAGCGTCGCGTTCGCCGTAGTAGAGCGGTGCGCTGCTCGGCTCGGGATGCCATCCGTGCGCCCGCGGACGGGCGCCCGGACTGGTTCGCGTCTTGCTCGTTCCCTCGCAAGCCGGGTTCAGCGGTCGAACGTGGGCTGTCCACCACGAGTGCGGTTCAGGTCAGTGCCGGATAGACGATCGACTTCAGTTGGCCGCGGAAGTTGAACGTGCCCGACATCCAGAACTGGACCATGAAGATGACGATCAGGTCCTCCAACGGATCGATCCAGAAGGCGGTGCTGGCGGCGCCGCCCCAGCCGTACTCGCCGACGGACCCGATCGACTGGGCGACGGCCAGGTCGAGCGTGACGGAGACGCCGAGGCCGAAGCCGACGCCCTCGTAGGTCGTTTCGCTGAAGGAACCGACCGCCAGATCGGTCAGATCGCGGTTGCCGGGGAGGTGGTTCATCGTCATCAGTTCCACCGACTTGCGGCCGAGGATGCGGGCCCCTTCGAGTTCGCCGCCGTTCAGCATCATCTGGCAGAAGCGGTAGTAGTCGTGGGCCGTCGATACGAGTCCGCCGCCGCCGGAGAAGAACGTGACGTCGCCGGTGTAATGGCTCGTCAGCGGATCGTCGAGCAGGACGAGCTTCTTGTTCCGGCCCCGGCGGTAGTTGGCCGCGAAGCGGTCGACCTTGGACGCCGGCACGGTGAAGCCCGTGTCCACCATGCCGAGCGGCTCGAAGATGTGTTGCCGCAGGTACTCGTCGTACGGCTGTCCGGAGAACACCTCGACCAGGTAGGCGAGCACGTCCGTCGCCACGGAGTAGTTCCATGCCTCGCCGGGCGAGAACTCGAGCGGCAGCTCGGAAAGCTGCTCGATCATCTGCCGCAGGCTGCCGCCGACCGGCGGGCCGCCGACGCCGACCTCGCGGTACGCGGCATCGACGTTCGTGCGTTCCATGAAGCCGTAGGTCAGTCCGGACTGGTGGGTGAAGAGGTCTCGGATCGTCATCGGCCGGTCGACCGGCCGGGTCAGGAAGTGCGGGTGGTTGCCGCTCTGGAACACGCGGAGATCGCGCCACTCGTGGATGAACTTGTGGACCGGATCGTCGAGCTGGAAGTGGCCCTGCTCGTAGAGCTGCATCAACGCCACGGACGTGATCGGCTTGGTCATCGAGTAGATGCGGAAGATCGTGTCGGCCTGTATCGGTCGCCCACGCTCCCGGTCCATCAGCCCCTGGGCCGAAAGGTAGGCGGGCTTGCCGCCGCGAGCGACCAGGGTCAGACAGCCGGCGATCTTCTCCGGCTCCAGGTAGCGACGGCGCAAGTGCTCGTCGATACGGGCCAGTTGGGCGGCGCTCAAGCCGACGTCTTCGGGCGCAGCCAGGTCGAGTCGGTCCGGGGCGCTGACCAGAGCGGGACGTGCCGGCATGATGGGGATCCTGTGAGGTAGTTGGCTGGTGAAGGCGAGAGCGCGGCGATCTTTGCAGATCGTC
>JAGWAG010000112.1 GCA_021296535.1 Acidobacteriota bacterium
ACTCGCCGCCGCTGACCGTTCCTTCGCTTCCTTCACTTTCCGCGTTCCGACGCTGCTGCTGGCGAAGGCGCCGGAAGATCTTGCCCTGCTCTTCCTCGCTCAGCGAGTCCCAGTCGACGTCGAAGCGCTCCTTGACGAGCTTCTTGAAGGCGCCGCGATTGAACCGCTGGCCGCCGAGGAATCCCGTCTCGGACGGCTTGTAGTTCGGCTCGGCGTCCGCGTAGGACACGAAGCCGAACATCATCTCGGACGTCGTCGGGCCGCCGTAGACGACCGTCTCGGTCGGATCGGGGTTCGCCGGGTTGTCGGCCGAGTTGTCCCAGGCCATCGTCAGTTCGATCTCGGTACCGGCCGGAATCCGCTTGCCGCCGGCAGCGTACTTGTAGTGCGTCTGCCAGTTGAAGTCGTAGCGCGGGACGTCGAGCAGCACCTCTTCCGTGCCGTCCGGGTACTTCGCCACGTAGCGAGCCGACTTGCCTCGCAGGTGCATGTGCGGCGTGTAGCCGAGCAGGAGCGCGTCGCGCTCGAAGGTCGCACTCTTCGTGGCGACGTAGTTCGAATCGCCCGGCGGAATCTGGAAGTCGAACTTGCCCATCGCGTTGTTCTGCATCACGTACGTGGGCTCGTAGTCCTCCGGGTAGAAGCGGAGCGCCACCGAGGAACGATCCCAGGTGCCGGTGCCCGGCCCCGGTTCCTTGTGGTAGTGCATCTGCCAGCGGATCGTCGTGCCCGGCTTGACGAGTGTGCCGAAGCCGTCGTTGTGCACCGTCGGGTCGTTGCCCGGGGCAATGCCGCCGAAGGGGCGCGCGATGATGTGATGCACGACCGGGCCGCCCGGACGGAACTCGACCGCCTTGATCCAGCGCGGTTCCGGCAGCATCTCTTCCGTGATCACGGTCTCGAAGTTGATGTACTGATCCTGGACGTCATCTGCGACGAAGTAGTCCTCGCCCATGTCCATGACCAGGTCCGGCTCGCCGATCGTCCAGCCGTCGGTGGCCTCCCAGACCTTGGCCGGCGGCGCGTCGGCCGCGTTGCCCATCGGCGCTCCGCCCTTGGCCCAGGCGATCAGGGTGGCCTTCTGCTCATCGGTCAAGGAGCGCTCGTTCACGAACACGCCCGCATGCTGTGAGTCCGCATGCCACGGCGGCATCAGGCCGGACTCGACCTGGCGGGCGATCGAACGCGCCCAGGGCCGGGTCTCCTGGTAGCTGGTGAACGCCATCGGCGCCACCATTCCACCCAGGTTCGCGCCGTTCGGGCGGTGGCAGACCTGGCACTCCTGCTCCAGGATCGACTGCACCACACCGTAGTAGGTCGGCGTCGCCGTCGGAGCGTCGTTGTTGTTGTTCGCCGCCGCGACCGGGGCGGCGAGGGCGAGGATCAGCAGCAATCCGATTGCCTGCTTCATGGGCCGGGTCTCCTCGAATGGGGTTCTTTGAGCGCTAGCTGCAACACCGTACCACATATCCGTCAGTCGGCCCTGCCAGCCCGGTGGATCAGGGAACTCGTTTCCGCGCCCGGAAACGGTCTTCACGGTGCTCGCCGTTCACCAGGATCAGGCGAAGCGCTTCGACCGCATTCCATACGTCCACGTATCTGACGTACAGCGGCGCCAGACCGAATCGCATCAGATCGGGCCCACGGAAATCGCCGACCACGCCGCGAGCGATCAACGCCTGGACCAGCGCGTAGCCGTCCGGGTGACGTAGCGACACCTGACTCCCGCGCTCCCGCGCTTCCGCGGGGCTCGCCGGGACGACGCCGAACTCCGCGAGCCGCTCTCCGGCGAGCCGGAGGAACAGGTCGCCCAGCGCTTCACTCTTGCCTCGCAGCTCGGTCATCCCCGCGCCCTCGAACGCCCGCAGGCCCTCCTCCAGGGCAATCATCGAGAGAATCGGAGGTGTTCCAGCGAGAAAGCGGAGCATCCCGAGGGCGGGCCGGTAACGCGTCGCGAAGTCGAAAGGGCTGGCATGGCCCATCCAGCCCCAGAGCGGCGACTCGAGAGCGTCCTGACACTCGCGCGCTACATAGAGAAAGCCGGGAGCGCCCGGACCGCCGCTCAAGTACTTGTAGCCGCAGCCGACCGCATACTCGACGCCATCCTCGTTGAGCCGGAGGTCGACGGCGCCGCCGCTATGGCTCAGATCCCAGACCAGGGGGACACCTTCGGCGCGCGCGGCGGCGGTCAACGCACGCATGTCGAGCATCCTCCCGGTGCGGAAGTCCACATGGGAGACGGTTGCCACCGCGACATCGGGTCCGAGGGCCGCCTCGAAGTCCTCGGGCGCAGTCAGCCGGAGAGTCGCGCCCGATTCTTCGAAGAGTCGTACAAGCCCCTGCGCCATGTAGAGGTCGGTCGGGAAGTTCCCCTCGTCGGCGAGCACCACGCTTCGACCCTCCGCCCTGCGCAGGAGTGCCCCGAGCAGCTTGAACAGATTGAGCGAGACAGAGTCGGCCGCGATGGCCTCGTCCTCCCTCGCGCCGAGCAGGGGCGCCAGTCGGGCCCCGATCCTTTGGGGCAGTTCGAGCCAGTCATGCCGGTTCCAGGAGGCGACCAAGTCCTTTCCCCACTCCCGGCCAATCAGCCCCTCGGCGCGGGCCCGCATTGTCCGTGGAGGGGGTCCTAGGGAGTGTCCGCCGAGGTAGATCAATCCCTGCGGAAGATCGAACAGATCGCGAAAGCGTGCCAGGGGATCGCGGCGGTCCATCTCCACCGGATCGCTCCGGCCGAGCGACCGGGAGGAATCCCCTCCACCCGCAGTCGCAGGCGGCACTAGACCGTACCGGCCGCTGACCGGCCCGCATCCAGATCGGCGTGCATGGCGCTGACCAGTGTTGCCACTTCGGGCCGGGTCAGCTTCGAGCCAGGGCCCTGATCCTCCACCCGGTCCAGCGTCGCCCAGGCGAGGCGTACCGGCAGACCGGTGAAGCCAAGATAGCCCCGCGGTGCACCGGCACTCTGCAGGAGATCCACGTACTCCCTGGCAACCAGGAGATCCGCGCGAGCGAGTTCGAAGGCGAGCGTCCGATCGCGGTCGCTCGGGATGAAGGTCCTCCCCTCGTCCGCATCGGCAGTCGAGTCCTTCAGGATGTTCACGAGCTGAAGCGCCTCGCCGAAAATCGCGGCGCGGCGGCGGAGCGCCTCAGCGACCGGCTCCAGCGCCGCGCCGAGCAGGAACAGCTCGGTCAACATCTCGCCGACGATGCCGGCGACGACGTAGCAGTAGTCGCGGAGTTCGGGGATCCCGGCAAGCCGGAGCTGGCCGTCCCGATCCGAACGCCTTACGATGTACGCCATGCCGATCGTGGTGCGGCGCACGTGACGGCCGAGCACCGACCGCGGTGCCGGGGCGAGAGCTTCGTAGGCCGAGAGAACGTCGCCTGTCGCCTCGAGCAGCTCCAGGTAACCCTCGTGATGGGAAGGAGGCTCCTCGAGCCAGGACTCGACCACGGCCTCCGCCTCGCCCTCCACCGCCTCGCCCGAGTCGTTCAGCAGATCCGCGAAGCGGAACAGAGCCTCAACCCGCTGCTCTCCGCTCCAGACCGCCGCGTCCTCCAACGTATCGGCGATCCGAAGCAGGAGATAGCCGAGGGTCACCTGTTGACGAGTCCCGCCCTCGAGTTGGGGAATCGAAAGGGCGAACGTTCTGCTCGTCTTGACCAGTAAGTCTTCGAGGTCAGCCATGCGGGGACACGCGAGTCTACCGGCGGGATCGACGAGTGTTATCGTCACCCTCTCTTCCTGACAGCGGAGCTACTCCCCAGCGCCCCATGAACTCCAAGAGGATTGCACCGCTCTCGCCAGTTGCAGCGGCGCTTCTGGTCCTCGGCTGTTCCCTCGCGCCGCCTCCGGAACTGCCCGACCCGGCAGAGGAAATGCCGGCGGACTTCGAGCAAAGTCCAGCCCCCAGAGCCTACGAGCCGCTCCAGTGGTGGAAGGCCTTTGCCGACCCCGCTCTCGACCGGATCGTCGACTCCGTGCTGTCGTCCAACCTGGACATGGCCGCCGCGGTCGCTCGCGTTGAGCAGGCGAGGGAGCGGGCCCGGATCGCCAAGGCTGCGATCCTGCCGGTCGTTCAGGCGGGCGCCGGAATCCACGATCTGACGAATCCCACCAACGCGGGCTTTGGCGCCCAGATTCAGGAACTCGGCCTGGAACAACTCGCCCCCGGATTCACCTTGCCCGAACGCCTGGGAATCACGACCTACTCCCTGGGCGCTGACTTCTCCTACGAGATGGACTTCTGGGGGCGGGCCGAGAGTTCCGCACTCGCCGCCGGCGCCGAGTACCTTGCGTCGGAATCCGACTACCAGACCGCCAGGATCGGGATCCTCGCGGAGACGATCGGCACCTACTTCGAGATCGTCGACCTTCGCCAGCAGATCGCGATCACCCGCAGGATGGTCGACGTCCTGACAGAGCGCGAGGATGTCGCCTCCACCCGCTACGACCGCGGGCTCACCGACTCCCTGGACCTCTACCGCATCCGCCAGGATCTGAGGAACACCCAGGCCATCCTTCCCCAGCTCGAAAACAGGCTGGCGAGCGCCGAAGGACGCCTCGCCGTCCTCCTGGGCGGCTACCGGGACGATCTGGCCGAGATCCTGCCCGAAGCCCTGTCGCCCAGCGCCCCGGGCGACCCGGTTCCAGCGGGGATTCCAACCGACCTCCTCATGCAGCGGCCGGACGTGCGGGCGGCCAGACATCGGCTCGAGGCGGCCCGCTTCCAGATCGACGCCCGTCGCGCCGAGCTCCTGCCCACTCTCTCGTTCTCCGGCTCCATCGGGCTGCAGAGTTCCAGGATCGACGGACTGTTCAAGGTGGACCAGTGGTTCACCAACCTTGCGTCCAACCTGCTCGCACCGGTCTTTGATGGCGGACGGCTACGAAGCAACGTAGCGCTAGCCGAGGCCCGCTTCGGCGAGTTCGCGGCGACCTACGGGCGTACCGTGGTGACGGCCGTCAACGAAGTGGAGACCGCTCTGGCCGTGCATCAGAACGAGGGCCGGCGCCACGCCCTGCTCGCCTCCCGCCTCGAAGAAGCGCGCGCGACGGAGGAACTCCGCTCTCGGAAGTACGAGGCGGGCATCGGGGGCTACCCGGACTTTCTGGACGCGCTTCTCACACGCCTGAACGTAGAGTCGGCCGTGACGGGTGCGGAGCGGGATCTCGCTCTCGCCCGGCTGACCGTCCACCGCGCCCTGGGAGGGGCCTGGACGCCTGAGGAATCGACGAGCGAACTGCTGACTGCCCAGGCCCAATTGGAACCACAAACGGAGTAGCGATGAGTCGACGAACCGGCTGGCTCTTTGCCGCCATCATCCTGATCGGGGCCGGGGGCCTTGCCGCACTCCTGGTTTCGCTGCGGCCAGAGCCGGAGCGCATACCTCCCCCCTCGCAGGTTCCCTTCGCGATCACCACCCCGGTCGAGGCCGGAGAGGGCGCCATCCCCGTCTTCGGAGCGGGAACCGTCCGCCCCCGGGCCGAAATCGACATCGCGGCCGAAGTCAGCGGCAAGGTGGTCTGGGTCGATTCGGCGTTGCAAAGCGGCGGGCACGTGCGGCAGGGGCAGGTCCTCTTCCGCATCGACGACGTCGACTACCGGAGCGAGGTGGAGAAATCGCGAGCCAACGTCGCGCTCCAGAGAGTCGAGCTTCTGAAGGTCAGAGAAGAAGCCGACCTTGCCCGCACACAGTACGAGCAGTTCAAGAAGCGCCAGGCGGACGGTGGAACGCCCTCCGAAGCGAGCCCCCTGGCGCTCTGGCAGCCTCAACTCGAGGCCGCCGAAGCCTCCCTGGCGAGGGACAGCGCGACCCTGGCGGAAGCCGAATTGAACCTCGCGCGAACGGAGGTCACGTCACCCTTTGCCGGCGTCGTGCGGACCGAGTCGGTCGATCTGGGGCAGTTCGTGGCGGCAGGCCAGGGGGTGGGGCGTCTCTACGCCTCCGACGCGGTCGAGGTCGTCGTGCCGCTTCCGGACAGCAACGCCGCGCTCATTCCGGGTCTCTGGGACCTGAGAGCCGGCGACGGGAACCGGCAGGTGGCGGCCCGCGTGTTGGCGGACTACGGCGAACGCCGCTACGGCTGGGAGGGCTACGTCGACCGGGTCGAAGGTGCGCTGGACGAGCAGACGCGCACTATCGACGTGATTGTTCGTGTGCCCAGGCCGTTCCGCGGTGGTACACCGGAAGCGGACGGCCGTGAAGACGGAAACCCGGAAAGCGACGACGGCGGCCCGCCGCTGCTGGTCGGCAAGTTCGTCGACGTGGAACTCGAAGGGATCGAGCCGGACACCTACTTCAAGATCAGACGCCCGGCGCTCAGGCCCGGCAACGAGGTGTGGGCAGTGCGCGAGGAGAAGGTGACGATCGTTCCGGTGACCGTCCTGCAGCGCGACGATGACGATGTCTACGTCACCGGCGCGCTCGAACCCGGTCAGGCTGTCGTCGTCGGCGGAATCCAGATCGCGACGGAAGGCATGGAGATTCGGACCGGGGCGGAGTGAACTCCGGGCATGGCCGTCGCTCAGCCGGAACCCTCCGCCGCCTGCGCCTTCTGGAATGCGGGCCTGGCCATGCAGCGGTCGCCGTACGCCTCGAGCACCGGCGACTCGGGGAGCATCCCGAACATGCGCAGGAAGACGGCGCTGCTCCCGAGCATCACGTCGGCGGCGCTGAACTCGTCGCCCAGGATCCAGGGGCCATCGCCCAAACCGTCCTCCCAGACCTCAATCGTCTTCGCGAAACTGCCCCAGCCCAACCGGCCGGGATTGAACGCTTCCGCCTGGTGCTCCTCGGGCACGACCGTCCGGAGGCCCGACTCGAACATCGCCGGCTCGATCATCGCCGGCGAGTAGATCAACCAGTGCACGAAACGGGCACGGAGCGGATCGTCCAGCGCCGGCGCCAGCCGACCGGAGGCGTAGCGGTCGGCGACATAGAGGCAGATGGCCGCCGAGTCCCACATCTTCACGTCGCCGTCCTCGAGCGCGGGCACCTTGCCCATCGGGCTCGCGGCCAGGTGTTCCGCGGTCCGCTCCGGCTTCGTGATGTCGACGTGCACGAGCTCGTAGTCGACGCCCGCCTCCTCGAGCATCCAGACGGCGCGGCTGGACCGCGTCTGCGGGCACCAGTAGAGCTTCATTCGTAGGCCTCCGAGTCCAGGTGTTCGGTACCGGCCGGCGCCCGGCCGATCTCCCTCATGTTCGTGAAGAAACCACGCACGTCGAGTTCGATCACAACAGGCGAGTCGCCGTCGTTCAGCCAGAACCAGCCGTGGTTGCCGGAGTAGCCCGCGGTGAGGCCGCCGCGGCCGCCAGTGACGTCGAACTCTTCGGCGTAACGGACGGGCTCGTCGTCGAGGTCGTTGAAGGGGTCGGCGTGAAAGTCCGAGTAGATGGCGCCGCCGTCCGTCTGCCAGGAGTAGACGATCGTCATCCCCTCGATCATCTGCAGCTTGTACTCCATCTGTTCGTTTGCGCCGATCTCGATCGTGACCGTCTCGGCGCGGAGTTCGCGGTTGCCGGCCATCTGCGCCGAGAGTCCTTCCTCCGCCTCCGCCATCGGCTCGGTGCCGGCCGCTTCGTAGAGCCGGTCGAGCCCGAGCAGGCCACCGATCCGGGTCGGGTCGATGCCGTACTCGGCCGGCATGATGACGACGACGAACACGACCGCGGCAGCGACGAGCGTGATCGCCAGCGTCTTCAGCAGCCTGCGAACCGGCGGCGTTCCGAGATCGCCGCCTGGAGCGGGAGAGGAATCCGTCATGACAAGAAGTACCCCGTCAACTGGTAGGCGACGAGCAGAAATCCGACCGTCATCAGTGCCGCGTTGGCCGCGAAACCGTGAGACTGGCCGTGTCTCTGGAAATGGCCGCTGGCTCGCCACAGGTTGAAGCTCAGCAGAATGATGGCGAGGGCGGCGAACTGCCCGAGCTCGACGCCCACGTTGAAGGAGACGACGTTGCCCACCAGGCCGCTGCCCGAGATCTCCACCGGCTGCAGCTTGGTCGCCAGACCGAAGCCGTGGAACAGGCCGAACACGAGCACGGCCGCCCGCGTGTCGATCCTGACCCCCAGAGCACGGAACCCGCCCAGGTTCTCGAACGCCTTGTACGCCACCGACAGGCCGACGATCGCGTCGATGAGAAACGGATTCGCGTGGATGCCGCCGAGCACCCCGACCAGCAGGGTGACGCTGTGTCCAACCGCGAACAGCGTGACGTAGAGCGCCACGTCGCGGAAGCGGTAGAGGAAGAAGATGACCCCCGCAAGAAACGCGAGATGGTCGTACCCGGTGACCATGTGCTTGGCGCCCAGGTACATGTAGGGCCCGACCGCGAGTCCCTCATTGTTCGTCAGGAAGATCTCGTCCTGGCCGGCGACGCCGTGCGCCCACAGACCGGAAGCGAGAAACAGCGCCGCCGCGGCCAATAGCACCGCGCGCAGTGGAAGTCCGGAACGCTCCATCGACCGCGGATGGTACCAGTCAGAGGCCGGTGGATCGCCCATGCTCCGCGCGATGTCGGAGCCTCAGAACCGCAGCCGCAGCGATGCCCGGAACGCCCGCGGCTCCCCGGGGCTCAGGAAGCGCGGATTTTCGAATTCGTCGCCGAGTACCTCGTCCGGTTCGCCGAGCGCCCCGAAGGTCTCGACCTCGCTGTCCGTCACGTTGGATACTTCGAGATCGAGGTCGAGCGAAGGGGTGAGTCCGATGCGGCTCCACAGGTCGCCCTTCCACGCCGAGCCGACCGGCTCCAGCAGGTTCGCCTCGTCGCCGCGCAAGTAGCGGGTGGAATCGCCGAGCAGGCGCGCGCCGAGCACGACGCGGTCGCCAACCGTCAAGTCCGCGCCGGCCCGGAACTGTCGCCGCGGCACGCCGGGAATGAAATCGCCGGGTTCGACTTCGATCTCGCCCTCCTCGGCAAACGGGTGAGGCGAACTCGACAGCGTCAGCCGATCCTGGAAAGTCGCATCGAGCAGCGTCCAGGACGCGTCCCAGTTCACCGGGCCACTCCGGCCGCGCACCCACAGCTCCAGCCCCTGCCGGCGAGTCGCGTCGACGTTGGTGAAGTACCCGGCGCTGGTCCCGGCGCCGCTGGAGACGAAGATGATGTCGCCCTTGCTGTCGCTGTGGAAGAGGGCCGCGCTCCAGCGCACGGAACCGCGGCTGCCGCGCAGGCCGACCTCCGCGCTCGTCGTCACCACCTGGTCTAGCGGCGGGTCGGCGACGAAGGCGTTCGGCAGCCGGCACGGGTCGTCCGGGTCCGCGCAGGTCAGCTCGACCGGCGTCGGCACGCGAGACGACTGCGACACGTTGCCGAACAGCAGCACGGAAGATCGTTCTCGCGCGCGCGCCTCCCAGACGAAGCCCGCCGAGGGAACGAGCCGCGAGAAGCCGTGGTCGCCGTCGAGGGCCATGCCAAGCTGGTCGTCGAGCTCGATCCGGCTGTCGTTGTAGCGGGCCTGGAGCGTCCAGGTCAGCCGGTCCCCGGATGTCGTCCAGTGCCGAAGCGCCCACAGGCCGTAGTGCCCCGTCTCGGCACGGAGCCCCACCTCGGAGCCGGGCAACAGCACGCCGCTGCCGACGGTCGTCCTCGTGGCGGTCAGTCGGGCTAGTTCGGTCTCGAAGTCGAAGTCGGCCCGGCCGCCGTCCCACGAGGCGCCGGCGAGCCAGCGGCCCGAATCCGACAGCCCGGAGAGCTGGATCGAACCGCCCCAGCCTTCCTGCTCGGTGCGGCTCCGGTTGTTCACCGCATTGAAGTCGTCCAGATCGTCGTCGATCTCGTCATGGCCGTCATCATCGTCGTCATCGTCGTCGCCTTCGAACGCGTCGGCGTTGTAGGTGTCGACGTCGTTGCCGCGGAGATAGACCTGCGCCTCGAGTTCGAGGCTCTGGCCGAACAGCCGGCCCACTCGCAGACGCGGGAAGAACAGGTCGTTGGCCGTGCGGTCGGGATGCGTGAACACCTCGGAGCGATCTGTTTCGAGCAGTTCCACGGGCACGACGCCGTTGCCGATCAGCTCGTTGTCCGCGACGCCCAGGGTGAACTCCATGTGCCCGCCCTCGCCGCGCTGCGAGAGCTTGAGAAGCGCCTGCCGCAGCGAGCTGGGCGAGAAGTCGCGCCAGCCGTCCTCCTCGAACGACCGCGCGCCGGCGAACCAGCCGAGGCTCTTCCCGGAGCCGAACGCGCCGCCGGCGCTCAGTTCACCGGCGCGGCGACCGAACGAACCGGCCTCGACCGTCAGGTCGACCCGCTCCGAATCGAGGCCGCTTCGCGTGGTCAGAGCGATCGCTCCGCCGAGCGTGTTCAGGCCGAACATCGGATTCGCCCCCGGTACGAGCTCGACCCGTTCCGCCGCGAACGTCGGCACGAGGTCCCAGGCCACCACGTCGCCGAAGACCTCGTTGACGCGGACGCCGTCCTCGTAGACCGAGAGGCCCTGGTTTGCACCCAGGAGCGGCGAGGCACCGAAGCCCCGGTAGAGCACGTCGGCCTGCAGCGCGCTCCCCTGGGCC
>JAGWAG010000113.1 GCA_021296535.1 Acidobacteriota bacterium
ACGATCGACCCCGAGGCGAAGACCTACCGGATCGAGGCGTTCCGCTTCCTGAGCACGGCCGACGGTGCTGGTACCGAGCAGTTCCCCGGCTGGCCGGTGACCCTGCACCAGGACGAGAACGCGGGCGAGAACCGGATCAGCTAGGACGCTGCGCCGAAGAACGCAGCGCAGCGAGTTCTGCGACGCGGCGTCCTGGCGAGGTGGGGGCTGGGGCCAAACACGGAGTCCGCGACGGGTTTGGCGGCTCTAGAGCCGGATACGCTGCCCCGCGTTCCGGAGGCCGAGACTTCCGCCGAGAACTTCGGCCCAACAGATCCGTAGCCAACGAACAGCATGTTTTTGATCTGTCTCAAGACACTCTGCGCCAGCGGCCGCTGGTACGCGACGGCCTGCCTGCTGGCCGCCTGTCTGCTGCCGGCTCAAGCCTGGGCGCAAGGCCAGGCGACCGACTCGCCTCCGCCCGGCTCCCCTGCACCCGCGGAGGAGCCGCTGGACCTTCCCTCCACCTTCGACGGTCCGCCGCCTCCCGTGCCGCCGGCCGTGGTGAGCCGGGACGACTCAGGCAAAGCCACGGTCCGAGCCGTGCGCCTCGCCACGCCGCTCCAGATCGACGGCCGGCTCGACGAGGTCCTCTACGACACTGTGCCCCCGATTTCGGACTTCCTTCAGGTCGAACCCCGGCCGGGAGAACCGGCCACCGACAGGACGGAGGTGTGGATCACCTTCGACGAAACAACTGTCTTCGTGTCGCTCCGCTGCTGGCAGGACCCCGACCGGATCGCGGCGAACGACATGCGGCGAGACTCGTACAGCCAGGACGACTACTTCGATATCGCTCTCGACACGTTCCATGACGGTCGCAACGCCGCCGTTTTCACGGTCTACGCCTCGGGCGGCCGCTTCGACGCGCAGATCACCGACGAGAGCCAGATGAACATGGATTGGAATCCGGTCTGGGATCTCAGAACGGGCAGGTTCGAGGGCGGCTGGACGGCTGAAGCCGCGATTCCGTTCAGATCGCTCCGGTACCGCCCCGGCCGGGCGCAGATCTGGGGCGTGAACTTCCAGCGCTACACACAGTGGAAGAACGAGAGTTCGACCCTGAACCGCATCCCGGTGGCACTGGGCACGATGGGCATCATGCAGATGTCGCTGGCCGGACCCCTGGTTGGACTGGAAGCCCCACCGGCTTCGAGGAACATCGAGATCAAGCCCTACCTGGTCGCCGACATGGAGAGCGACCGCCTCGCCAACCCGGAAATCTCGAACGAGGTGAACGCCGATCTCGGCGTCGACGTCAAGGTCGGGCTCAGCCAGAACCTCACGGCCGACTTCACCTACAACACGGACTTCGCCCAGGTCGAAGCCGACCAGCAGCAGGTCGACCTGACGCGCTTCAGCCTCTTCTTCCCCGAGAAACGCGACTTCTTCCTCGAGAACCAGGGAACCTTCGGCTTCGGAGGGGCCGGTGGCGGCGGATTCGGCGGGGGCTTCGACACGCCGTCCCTGTTCTACAGCCGGCGCATCGGCCTGCACCAGGGACGCGTGGTACCCATCGAGGGCGGCGCCCGGCTGACCGGACGGGCGGGCCGCTACACGCTCGGGATGCTGAACATCCAGTCGGACGACGAACCGCTTTCCGGTGCAATCGCGACGAACTTCGGCGTGATGCGACTCAAGCGAGACATCCTGCGCCGGAGCAGCGTCGGCGTCATCTACACGCGCCGCTCGATCGACCAAAGCGGCGCAGGACGCAACGAGGCCTACGGCGTCGACGGGACGTTCGCCTTCTTCGACGACCTCACCTTCAACACCTACTGGGCGGAGACGAGCACACCCGGACTTGAGGACGACGACGCCAGCTATCGCCTGCGGATGGACTACAACGGCGACCGCTACGGCGTCCGACTCGAGCGCCTGCGGGTCGGCAGCCACTTCAACCCCGGCATCGGGTTCGTGCGCCGCCACGACATGCGCCGTTCCTACGGCGACTTCCGGTTCAGCCCTCGACCAGCCGACAGCAAGCTGGTGCGGAAGTACTCCTGGACCGGCTCGATGGCCTACATCGAGAACGGCGCCGGCATGGTCGAGACGCGGGAGGCCGAGGGCGAGTTCGGCATCGAGTTCCACAGCGGGGACGATGTCGAACTGAAGTACGTGCGGAGCTACGAGTTTCTCCCGTTTCCTTTCCCCATCGCCTCGGACATCACCCTCGGCGTCGGCGGCTACGACTTCGACTACGTGCAGGCCGAGTTGCAACTGGGCCCGCAGCGGCGGCTCTCGGGCCAGTTCGTCCTCGAGTACGGCGACTTCTACAGCGGCCGCAAGACGTCCTTCGGCTGGGGCTGGGGGCGCGTGAATCTGACCTCGCAGTTTCTGCTCGAACCCACCATCTCGTTCAACCGCGTGGAGTTGCCGGAGGGCGACTTCGACGTGGAACTCGTCGACCTTCGCGCGGTGTACACGATAACGCCGCGCATGTTCGTGAGCGCCCTGTTCCAGTACGAGTCCGAGACCCGGGGACTCGCGGCGAATGTGCGGCTGCGCTGGGAGTACCGGCCCGGCAGCGAGCTGTTCGTCGTCTACAACGAGCAGCGCGACACGCTGACGCAGGGCTTCCCGGGGCTCAACAACAGTGCCCTGATCGTCAAGGTGACGCGGCTGTTCCAACGGTAGCTACAGAACGCCAGAGGCCGGCGCTTCGCGCCGCATGCCGGCGGGGACGCCGGCGCACCCAGTTCCTGCAGCGGGAGCTCGCCGTTACAGGACTGGGTGCGCCCGGAAGACTGGGTGCGCCGGCGTCCCCGCCGGCTTTCTGCGGAAGGCGCGCCGCGAAGCGGCGACCGTACCGCTGCCCCTACCGCGACATCAGCACCGTCAGCCGATGAGGCGCCGCCGTCGACGCGTGGTGCATCAGCACGTCCTGCTTGCCGTCCCGGTTCAGGTCGGCCAGCCAAGTGTACTCCTCGTCTTCGGGGACCGGGATCATGATCCGCTGAGGCTTGTTCGCGAAGAGGGCCGGTCCTGGTACGCCGAGGTGGACGTCAAGCCTCTTTCGGTTCCTCGCCACAACGAGGTCTGACCGTTCGTCGCCGTTCACGTCCCCCAGCCGGACGGCCGGCCAGAAAGCCCTCTCCCCGGTCTTCCTGGGCGTCCTGGGCCTGATCTCGCGTACCGCGTTCGGGCGGTCGCCGTAGCGGCCGTCCTCCATGCGGAACACCTCGAGATCGAAGGAGCCGGCCCCGGTCAGAATCGACATGACGAGCACCCGAATGGCCGAGAAGACCGTCGGGTGGAACGAGGTCAGCATGACGTCAATCTGCCCGTCACCGTCGAAGTCGTACCGGTCGACCCCGGCGATGATCCCCTGTGACTCGATCAAGGCGCCGGCGTCCGTTGAGAACTCCACGCCCCCAGCGGGGCCGGGGGCGCCGAAATACACCTCGTACGAGGAGTGCATCTTCCACAGGCTCGAGCCCTTGAGCGAGAAGACGACGAGATCGGTCACGCCGTCGCCGTTCATATCGGTCAGCGAGTCCAGCACTCTGCCCGTGCTCTCTCCCTCCGGCATGTGGTCCATGCGCCGGCTGCGGATGCCCCCCGGCGCCGCGAGCGAAGCGATCTGGTCGGAGTCGAAGGGGATCGCGGTCGTGAACGTCGTGCTGGCCTTCGCGGAGAACAGACCGCTCTCGTCCTGCAGATGGACCGCGAAGTGGTCCCGGTTCCAGAACACGAGATCGGTCCGCCCGTCCAGGTCGTAGTCCATCTCGTGGACGCGGCCGCCCTCGTCCCACGGCCGGTACTTGTAGCCGTCGGCACCGTAGACCCGGTCGAGGCCGGCGGTTGGCCCTACCGTCACCGGATCGGCGAAACTCCCGCCGGCCATCTGGACCAGCACCTGGAAGCCATGGCCATGCACCAGCACGAGGTCGTCGAGGCCGTCTCCGTTCAGATCGCGCGTCATGTCCACGTGGAGCACCTCGCCCCTCTCGGACGCCCTGAAGTCGGACTGCACCGCGACCAGAACCCGTTCCGTTGCCGACTCCGGATCGAACCAGGTCAGCCGGCCGCCTCCGTAGGCGATCAACCTGTCCCGGCCATCGATGCCCGCAACGTCAACGAAGGACACTTCGGAACGCAGCGTGGCTTCGGCTGCCGTCGACCAGTCGCCGTCGGCAAACGAGAGAACGCGCAGGCGGCGGTCTCCGTCCCTGTCCACGTGCACGGCGGCGAGGTCCGCGACGGACCGGCCCGTGAGGAACCCCGTCAGAACGGTCAGGCGTTCCGCACCGCCCACGACCACCTCGTGACGGCTGGGGGCGAAGGCCGCGGATGACTCGGAGCTCGCGTGGACGGCAACCGGCATGATGCATCCCGACAGGCACACCCGAACCGCCAGCAGGCTGATCCGGGTCGGCCGGTACCGGCTCTTGTCGCGGACTGTCGATCGTCTCTTCATCGTGGCTCTCCTTGCCGTCGGGGCATGTTGACCGCGTCAACATACAGGCTCTTGTTGACGTTGTCAACAACCGAATCGCCCGGCCACGAAAACCGAGCCCCTGCGGTCACGAGCCGCTCTTGCCATAATCGCCCATGGCCGAACGGGCTCGCACCTACCACCACGGAGACCTTCGAGCGTCGCTCGTCGACGAAGCGGCGGCCATGATCTCGGAGAGCGGCACGGCCAGCGTGACGATGAGAGCGATCGGCAGCCGCCTCGGCGTATCGCGCGGCGCGCCCTACCGCCACTTCCCCGACAAGACGGCGCTCCTGGTCGCGGTCGCGGTCGCGGGGTTCAAGCGTCTCAACCGGCGTCTGGGGGCCAGCGACACCGGCACCTCTCCATCCAGCGTCGAGCAACTCCGGCGCATGGGCGAGCAGTACGTGCGCTTTGCCCTGGAGCATCCGGCCCACTATCGCCTGATGTACGGCAAGGAGGCGCTTGCCCGGCAGGATCAACCGGAGCTGCGAAAGGCCGCCGGCGCCCTGCTCGAGAACCTCGTCGATGTGATCCGGGTCCACCAGCAGCGCGGCGAGATCGAAGGAGGGGACCCGCGGGCACAGGCCTACGTCGCATGGAGCGCCGTCCACGGCCTGGCTTCCCTGCTGATCGAGAAGCAGATCGACCCGAATGTCGATGTGGATGAGCTGATCCGGCAAACCACCCAGACACTCCTGGGCGGGCTGCGAGATCGCAGTCCGTAGCTAGACGCCCGGCGAACTCAACGGGCGATCAGCATCGTCACCCGATGGGGCTCCGTCGTGGACGGATGATGCATGAGGATGTCCTGCTTGCCATCCCGGTTGAGGTCCACCAGCCAGGTGTACTCCTCGTCGTTGGGGATGGCGACCGCCACTCGTTGAGGCTGCCGGGCGAACAGGCCCGGTCCCGACACACCGGCGAAGACGAGCAGTTGCCTGTGCGTCTCCTCGATCAGCAGGTCTGGGCGACCGTCGCCGGTCACGTCCCCGATCAGCAAGGTCGTGTTGAACGCACGCAGGTGACGCTTCTGTGTCTTTCGTTTCTCGTGCGTCGCCCCTCGAAGCACGATGTCCAGCGGCACCCACCCGTCCTCCCTGACGCTGGGGTGGCCATCCAGTTGCATTCTGCGGACGGCGTCGGGGCTGTCGGAATGGAGGCCTCCCGTGTTGGAGTAGAACTCGAGATCCAGCCAGATGTCATCGCCCATGAACCCCTTGAGTCTCTTCCAGAGGCTGCTCTCGAGGTACTCGACATCGATCGTCGTGAAGATCAAGTCGAGGTCGCCATCGCCATCGAAGTCGCGCCGGTTCATACCGAGCTGAATCCTGCCGTCCGACTGGAAGGCGAAGTCGACGTCCCGCGCGAACAAGGTTCCGCCATCGGGTGCTGGCGCGCCAAGATGCACCTCGTAGGTTGAACGCTTGCGCGAGATGCTCGCGCCTTCCAACGAGAAGACCACGAGATCGCCGACACCGTCGCCGTTCAGATCCGCCAGCGAGTCCAGCACCCTCCCCGTCATGCCTCCCATGGCGAGCGAGGAAAGGTCGTCGGAGTCGAACGTGACCTCGGTCGTGAAGGTCTCGGCCACCGGAGCAAACAGCCCCTCTTCGTCCTGGTGATGAACCGCGAAGTGGTCCTCATTCCAGAACACCAGGTCCTGGCGTCCGTCCTGGTCGTAGTCCATCTCGTGGACACGGCTTTCACCCCAGGGGTCGTACCGGTATCCGTCGGCTCCGTAGATCCGGCTCAAGTCCGGGGACCGGCCGATCTTCACCGGATCCGCGAACTCGCCGGCGCTCGTCTGGATGAACACCCGGAAGCCATCGACACCGGGCACGACCAGGTCGTCGCGACCGTCGGCGTTCACGTCCCGACTGATATCTACATGGGGGATCTCGCCCCCGCGAGGCGGGCTGAAGTCGGCAGTGACCGCGACCAGGGCGCGCTCCGTCTCCGACTCGGGATCGAACCAGGTCAGCCGGCCGCCGCCGTAGATCACCAGCCGGTCCCTGCCGTCGATGTTGGCCACATCGACGAAGGAGGCCTCGCGGCGTAGCGTGGTCTGGAGTTCCGGCGACGAATCTCCGTCCGTGAACGTGAAGATGCGCAAGCGGCGGCCATCGTCCTCATCGCTATCCACGACCGCGAGGTCCGCCACCGAACCTCCCGCAAGAAACCCCGTCAGCATGGTCTGGCGCTCGCGGGCACCGGTGACCACGTCGTACCGCTCGAAGGCGAACAACTCCGCCGGCTGGGCGCCGGGAAGCGCAGCGGCGGGCCCGGCGCAACCAACCAGGCACAACCTGAGCGTCAGTATGGCGAAGCTCCCCTGCTCGCCGATCGCTTTCTCATGGCTCCTTCTCCCTCCAGCCGAAGTTGACTGCGTCAACATACACGTCCGTGTTGACGTTGTCAACACCCCTGGACGAAGCGGCTAGAGCCGGCGAGCCGCCCCGCGGCCTGAACTCACCGCCGATCGGGAAGCGCGAAGACGTACAGGTTGCCGCCGCGGGCACGCGCGGCGCCATCGGGCGTATGGCGCAAACTCCCCGGCCCGGTCGATATCGCCACGTACTGGCGACCGTCGACGGCGTAGGAAATCGGGTAGCCCATGGCCGGGGCGCCAGAGCACTTCGCCCGTCTCGTGATCGAAGGCGCGGAAGAGCCCCATCGAATCGCCGCCGAAGATCAATGCCCCACCGGTCGCAACGACGGAGTACGTCGAGCCTTCCGTCTCGAACAGCCACTTCGTTTGGCCGGTCACAGCGGAGATCGCGTACACCGTGCCCAGGTACTCCTCGCCGGGCGCCTGAATGTGGTCGGCGGCCAGGTTGTAGATCGCGACCTGCTGTTCGAACGCCTGCGCGCGCGGGCTGTTCGTGTCGCCGGTTACCAGCATCCGCGCGCACATGTTGCGGAGCGGGTAGTACATCGTCCGGGTCAGCGGGCTGTACGAACCAGCCTCCCAGTCCTTGCCGCCGATCCAGGTCGGGCAGACGAGCATCTCCTGGTCCAGCTCGGTGAAGATGATCTCCGTGTTCTCGACGGCCCGGCCGGTGGTCTCGTCGATGTCGACGACCACGTTCTGCGGCACGGTCGGCCGCGCCCAGAGGAACTCGCCGGTCTCGCGGTCCAGGGTGTAGACGAAGCCGGTCTTGCCCGGGATCCCCGTCATCACCTTGCGGGTCTTGCCCGGTTCGAGGCCCTCCCGGATCCAGCGCACGGCCTCGGGATCGGGCGACACCGGAAGGTCGACGAGGATGCGCTCGAACGGATGATCCAGATCCCAGTGGTCGTTCAGGTGCTGGAAGTACCAGCGGATCGCGCCGGTGTCGGCTTCGAGCGCCAGGGTCGAGTTGTGGTACAGGTGAGTCAACTCGACGCCGCCCAGCATGAACTTCGGCGCCGGCGACGTGACCGCGGTGCCGAAATAGATCAGTTCGAGCTCCGGGTCGTAGCTGGGCACCATCCAGGTGCCGACGTGGTGCCGCTTCTCGAACGGCACGTCGCCCCAGGTCTCGTCGCCGAACTCGCCGGGCGCCGGCATCGTCCGCTGCCGCCAGAGTTCCTCATGATGCACGACTCCGGTCCGCCCCAAGGGCGGCAACTGCGTCCCGAGATGACGCGGCCGTCCGCGACGATGGGGCCCGAGCTGTGGGTGGCCGGGTTGACCTCCCAGTCCAGGATCTGCGTCTCCCAGACCAGTTCGCCGGTCTCGGCGTCCAGCGCAAAGGCGTGGTTGTCGTCGCTGTTGTTCAGGATCAGGCGGTCGTAGATCGCGATGTTCCGGTTGTTCTTCGCGTTGAAGCCCACCTGGGCGTAAAGGCCCTCAGGCTGTTCCCGCGTGTAGCGCCAGATGAAGTCCCCGGTCGTCGAGTCCACGGCCTCGATCGTGTCCTCGAACGAGGGAATGTAGAGGACACCGTTGTAGGCCAGTGGCGTGATCTCGGACGTCCCGACTTCGACTTCGCGAGCCCACGCCAGGCCCAACTGTTGGACGTTCTGGCGGTCGATCTGATCCAGCGGGCTGTATCCCCAACTGTCGTGCGTGCGGCGGAACATCAGCCACTCCGACGCCGGCGGGTTCTCCAGCATCTCGTCCGTGACCGGTACGAAGGTCGAGGATGCATCCTGGGCGGGGAGTGCGACGCCGAACCCGACCCCCAGGGTGAGGGTCACAACCACCAACCCGCGTCCGAGCGGGCCAGGAGAGGGCGCGGCAGAACCGGGTGCGCCGGCGTGTCGTCCGTGCGCCCGAGTGACGGGTGCACGGACCGGGTCGCGGGTGGCGCGGATCGCGCCACCCGGGTTTCCGCCGGCTTCTGAGAAAGACGCGGCCCGAAGCGCCGACCATCCTGTGGCGCTAGCACTCTTCACGGCTGCACCTCCCTTTCCTCACTGTCGCCAAGACAAGACCGGGACTGTAGCAGCGAGGGTGACATCATCTAGGCTCCCGATGCGAATCGAAGTCGACCCCGCAGGAACTGGACGATCGAGCCGCCGCGACTTCTTGAGTCGCAGCGCCGGTCTTGTGGCGGTAGCCGCCTCGACGGGCTTCACCGGAGCGCGTTCGCGGGCTGCTGCCGGCGGTGGACCGCGCCAGGAGGACGGCGACTCGAGTCCGATCCGGATCCGCGCCGTCGACGCCTACCCCGTCTACATCAACGAGCGCTCCGAGGGCCTGCTCGATCCGCCCGTCTTCTCCGGCGACGACGACCCCCGCCGGTGGCGCTACGGCGGACCGTTCGAGCAGCTTCCTTCGGCCATCATCGCGGTCGTCAAGACGAACACCGGCATCACCGGCTTCGGCATGGGCGCCGGCGGCAGCGCGGCGGTCGAGATCATCGACGGTCATCTGAAGCACCTGCTGGTCGGCACGAACCCCCTCAACGTCGAGCAGCTCTGGGACCAGATGTACAGCTCGGCGGTGCTCTACGGCCGGCGCGGCATCTTCGCGATGGCGCTCTCCGCCGTCGACACCGCCCTCTGGGACATCAAGGGCAAGCATGCCGGCCAGTCCGTCCACGCGCTGCTTGGCGGAAGCCACGACGACCGCGTCGCCGTCTACCAGACCGGCGGCGATATCGCGGCCGGCAAGGCCCTCGGCATCCGCCACTTCAAGCGCATCCTGCCGATCGGCCCGCACAGTACGGAGGCCGCAACAGAGCGGTACATCGAGGCGATGGGCCCGGACGGCAACCTGATGACGGACTGCGTCTCGCGCAACGGCACCGTCGACTGGGCGGTCGGCGTCGCCGACCGTCTGCGCCCGGCGAACCTCTACTTCATGGAGGAGCTGCTCTCCCCGGACAACGTGTTCGGGTACGCCGAACTCGTCACGAAGATCGGCGGCGGCGGACCCGGCTGGACGAAGGTCGCCTGCGGCGAGCACGAGTACACGGAGTACGGCTTCGAGGTCCTGGTGCGCGTCGGATCGGCCGAGGTGCTCCAGCCGGACATCACCTGGTGCGGCGGTCTGACCGCAGCGAAACGCATCGCCGACCTGGTGGAAGCGGCCGGTCTCGAGCTCATTCCCCACCGCGGCGGCAGCCTGTGGGGACTGCCGATCTCGCTGACGGCCCCAAGCTGCACGATGGCCGAGAGCTTCGCCACCGGTTCGGCGATCCTCGACGCGATGCAGGCCCCGTTCGAGGACGGCGACTTCCTGGCACCAAGCGAGCCGGGCTTCGGCACCGCGCTGACCGAAGAGATGGTCCTCGACCACCGGCTCACCCGGTGAAGTGGCCGTGAAGTAGCATCGCGCGTTCCGCATGAAGTCCTTCACGCGCCTTGTCAGCGCACTGGCCGTGGTGTCGCTCGCAGGCACCGCCCTCGGCGCCCAGGAGACCGGTTTCGTACCGGTCACCCAGGAGATGCTGAACGACCCGGAGCCCGGCCAGTGGCTGCACTGGCGGGGAACGCAGAACGCCTGGGGCTACAGCCCGCTCGACCAGATCACGCCCGAGAACGTCGGCCAGCTCCAACTGGTCTGGGCGTGGGCGATGGACGACACCGGCCCGCAGGAGGCGGCGCCCCTCATCCACGACGGCGTGATGTACGTGCCGAATCCGGGCAACGTCGTCCAGGCCCTGGACGCGGCGAACGGCGACCTGATCTGGGAGTACCGGCCGGAACAGGTCGGCGACGGTAGCGGCGCCTTCGGCCGCGGGGTGCAGAAGAACATCGCGATCTACGGCGACCGGATCTTCGGCGCCAGTTCGCGAGCAACGATCTTCGCGCTCGACGCCCGCAACGGGAAGCTGATCTGGGAAACCCGGACCGCCGACACGGCCCTCGGCTACCGCTACACCGCCGGCCCGATCGTCGCCAACGGCAAGCTGGTCACCGGCATCACCGGTTGCGGCCGCTACAAGGACGACGTCTGCTTCATCACCGGCCACGATCCCGACACCGGCGAGGAACTCTGGCGCACGTCGACGATCGCGCGGCCCGGGGAGCCGGGCGGGGATACCTGGGGCGACCTGCCGCTGCGCTTCCGCGCCGGCAGCGACGCCTGGATCGCCGGCAGCTACGACCCGGAGTTGAAGATCGTCTACTGGGCCACCTCCCAGGCCAAACCGTGGGCCCGCTCCGTTCGCGGTACGGACGGAGACGCGCTCTACACGAACTCGAGCCTCGCGCTCGATCCCGACACCGGCGAGCTCCTCTGGTACTACCAGTACCTGCCCGCCGAGACCCACGACATGGACGAGGTGTTCGAGACGCTCCTCATCGACGTCGACGGCCGCAAGAAGCTCTACAAGATGGGCAAGCTCGGCATCCTCTGGGAGCTCGACCGGGAGACCGGCGAGTTCCTGGATGCGATCGACGTCGGCTACCAGAACCTCGTCGACGTGGACCGGGAAACGGGCGAGGTGACCTACCGCCCGGAACTGATCCCGGAGATCGGCGTCGAGATCAACATGTGCCCGAGCACGTCCGGGTTCAAGGGCTGGCCGAACACCGGCGCCCTCTACATCCCGATGACGATGAACTGCGAACTGGCCACCTTCGGCCCGGTCGAGCGGGTCCTCGGGGGAGGCGGCGCGGGGCCGGTCAAGCGGATCAACACCTTGCACCCGTACTCCGACGGCAACCTCGGCGAACTGCTCGTGATCGACGTCAAGGAGGGGGACATCATGTGGCGGCACCGGACGGAGTCGCCGATCAACACGGCCGCCCTGGCCACCGGTGGAGGCGTGGTCTTCGCGGGCGACTACGACCGCTACGTGTACGCCTACGAAGCGCGGACCGGCCGGATCCTCTGGCAAACGCGGCTACCCACCTCCGCCCAGGGATTCCCGGTGACCTACCTCGCCGGCGGTCGCCAGTACGTCGCGATTCCCGTGGGAACCGGCGGCGCCAGTTGGGCGACGATGGTGCCGCGCGACCTCATCCCTCACATTCGCCGTCCGACCAACGGCAACTCGATCCATGTGTTCGCGCTGCCGGCGGACATGCCGG
>JAGWAG010000114.1 GCA_021296535.1 Acidobacteriota bacterium
GGACGCCGCCGTCGATCGCGTCGCCGGGGGCGAGCGGCACGAGTTCCGAGTCACCGCCCGAAGCGGCGACGAACATCCTGCCGTCGACGTTCTGGACCTGGACGATCCCGTCCTGGGGGGGCTGCAGAATCTGCTGGCTGAGCCAGACGCCCGTGGCGGCCACGCCGGCCACCGCCGCCGCGGCCGCGTAGTAGCGGCCGACACGCGCCGGCGCCGCCGGACCCGACGGCGCGTCCGAAACGGCGCGGCCGGCACGAACTGCCTGCAGGTGCTTGCGGCAGGGAATGCACTCTCGGGTGTGATCCTCGACGAGGAGGCGCTGGGCCTCGGGCAAGGTGCCCGCGACCAGAGCCGGCATCCGCGCCTGGTAGTCGGCGCACCGGGTCAGGGTCTCGATCGAGGCGCTGGTCTCGCTGGATTCCAGGTCGCCGGCTCCGGCGCCCGCGGTCGCCGCGGCAACGGCGCTGCGCACCCTCTCCGCCGCGGCCGCTTCGATTGCGGCTGGCGGCTGCTCGGCTGCGATCGCCCGCGCCGTGTCCATCAGGGTCCGATTCCTCGAGTTGCGGTCGCTCATCGTCGCGCCCTCCCCATTCCTTCCAGTCCTTCTTCGTTCTTTCCCCGTCCCGGGCTTCTCGGCTCCGTTTCCGCCGGCTCTTCGGAAAGCGCCAGACTCAACCGCTTGCGCAGACGGTGCAGCGTCACCGCCACGGTCATCCGCGAAGTCCCCATCATCGGGCCGATCTCCGAGTTCCGGTAGCCCTCGAAGTAGCGGAGAACGAACATCTCCGCGGCCCGCGGATTCACCTTCGCCAGCTCCCGGCGCAGCCGCTCGCGCAACTCCAGGCCCGCGAAACGCCGGCCCGGATCGCTCGCGCCGTCCAGGGCCGGCTCCACTTCCTCGATCAACTGCTGGTCGAGCGCCACCAGGCGGGAGCGCTTGCGGGACCGGATCAGGTCGAGCGACGCGTTGATCGCCGCCCGCCTCAGGTAGCCGCCGGCGTTCCCCGTCTCAAGCGCCGCGGGAGGCCGCTTCAGTAGCCGCAGAAAGATCGTCTGCAGCACGTCCTCCGCGTCGCTCGGATTGCCTGTGACCCGCCAGGCGGTACGGAAGATGAGTTGATGATGTTCTTCGAACAGCTCCCGCAGCGCCGTCCCGGTCGAGTCCGGTATCGGCGGAGGCGCTGTGGGCGGCTCTGTGGTCATCGGGCTTGCATTCGTCAAGCGGCGTCTCCTTGGCCTCAGGGCATCGGCTTGGTGCCGGCTCACCGGTGGGTTCAATGGTGAAGACGCCGCAAAGGGCGATTGTTTAGCAGACCGTGGCAGCCCTACCTGTCCGCCGACCGCACTACCGTCGCCAGCAGCACCGTCGCCAGCGCCACGACCCCGCCGCCCAGCCAGGTCAGCAGGTGCGGCTGCTCGCCGTGGAACCACATCGCCCAGAACGGGCTGAGCGCCGGCTCCAGGAGCAGCAGGAGGGCAAGAACGGGCGCCTGCAGGAAGCGCGCGGCACGGGTTACGAGGACGTAGGCGAAAGCGACCTGGAAAAGCCCGAGACAGGCCACGACCAGAAGGTCTCCCGCACCGATCGACCGGATCGGCGCCATCACCGGGAGGCACGCGAGGCAGACGATCACATTGCCGCAGGCCGCGGCCGCGATGCCGGGGGGCCGGATCGCGCTGCTGTCCCCTGCAGAGGACACTCCGCCGGGGGCTCCGGCTGACCTCGCCGCGGCCGCCGGGCGGCCCGCGGCGCGCAGGCCGATCAAGGTCAAACCGTAGGCCAGCCCGCAGAGGGTGGCAAGCACGTTCCCGGTCCGGGGATCGGGCGCGGTTGTGGCCGCATCGGCGCCGCCGAAGAAGGCCATCGCCAGGCCGGCGCCGAACAGCGGCACGAACAGGAGCTGCCGGCCGGAAGGCCGCTCCCGCAACAGAAGGGGAGACAGGAGCAGAACGAACAGCGGCGCCGTCGACTGGAGGAAGATCGTCTCGGCGGCAGTGGTCCGCTTGTTCGCGTGGACGAACAGGACCAGGGTCATGCAATAGCAGAAGCCGGTTCCCAGGGTCAGGAGCAGGGCCCGCCGTCGAGCCGGGTGGCGCCACCAACCTGAAGCCGCGACGGCCCCGGTCCGTCCCGGACCGCCGGCCCACTGCCGCGCGGCCGGAATCGCGAGCAGCAGCACGGCAGCCGCGACGACGGACCGCATCCCCGCCACCTGCCAGGCATCGAGTTCCGTCGCCTTGACCGCGGCGCCGCCGGTCGAGAACAGAAGGCCGGCGACCACGGCCTGGAGGGCGGCGTTGGAACGGGGCGTCCTCATCGCCATAGAGCAACAATCGGCCGCAGCATCAGTCCAGCATCGTAGCGGCTTGACTTGTCCATGTCGGCCCCCATAACGTGTCCATCATGGATACGACCTCCTGGCGCATCGGTGCCGCGAAGCAGCAGTTCTCCGAGGTAGTTCGCAGGTCCCAAAGCGAGCCTCAGAAGATCTTCAACCGAGATCAACTGGTAGCCGCCGTGGTGAACCCCAACATTCTCAACGCGGTTGAAAGAAGGCAACGACGGTCCGCAAGAACCCTTGCCGACCTCTTCGCCGAGTTCCGTGCCATTTGCGCGGACGAGGACCATGAGTTGCAGATCCCGGAGCGCCGGAATCGGGAAGGCTGGCCCGACGACTTCGACGAACGCGAAGACCGCGATTCCGGCCGTTCGCGGGCAAGCGCGGGGTGATCCTGCTCGACACGAACATCGTGGCCGAACTGAGTCGGCCTCGACCCGACCCTGCGGTCGAGCGATGGGCGACCACCGTGAAGCCGCCGTTCGGCTTCAGCGTGGTCAGCGTGGAGGAAGTGCGGCACGGGCTGTCGTGGCAGCCGACGCAACGACTGGAAACCTGGTTCAGCGAGTTCATGGAGGTCTACTGCGAGGCGTTGCCCGTCACAGAAGCCGTAGCGCGCCGTGCCGGAGACCTCCGCGGCCGATTCCAGGCCACCGGCGAAACGCGAACCCAGGCCGACATGCTGATCGCCGCTACCGCCCTGGAGCATCAGCTCCCCCTGGCGACCCGTAACACGCGCGACTTCAGAGGCTGTGGTGTCGCGCTCGTGAATCCGTTCACGGCGACGCTCGTCTGACGTGGCACCTGCTACGCGCATGAGGCAGATGACCCTGGAGGAGATGAGCCAGAACAACCGCGGCTGCCAGAACGTCGGGCAACTCCTTGCGCTGGCCGACGCGTACGCGGCCCAGGAGGCCTTCGAGGTGTCGGTCAGCCTGGCCGAAGGCGACTACCGTACCGAGCCGAGCCTCAGGCCCGGCCGGAAAACGATCAGGATGACGAGCCGAGGGCGAGTGCTCGGCACGACGGCGGCTCTCTGGGTCGCCATCGCTGGCGCCGGCGCCCTCGCGGCCCAGCCAACCCAGCCCTTCGTCGAGAGCGTTGACGTGCAGGTCGTGGAGGTCGACGTCGTCGTCACGGACAGGAAGGGCCGCCCGGTCAAGGGCTTGAACCGCGAGGACTTCGAGCTCTACGTGGACGGCGAGCCGGTCGAGGTCGCGAACTTCTACGAGTCGGCGATCTCCGCGGTGGAGGAACGCACGGGCCGCCGCAACCAGACGCGCACCGCCGTCCGAAGCGAGGCTCGTCCCGGCGCCGCGGACGGCGGGCCGCTGACGGTCATCTTCTACCTGGACGACCCGAACATCTACCCCACTCACCGCACCCGGCTGCTGCGGCGCCTGGAGACCGCCGTCGAACCGTGGCGAGCCCTTGAGGCGAGCTTCATGCTGGCGCGGTTCGTCAACCGGCTCGAAGTGCTCGTGCGGCCGACGCGCGATCTGGACGCGATTCTGGCCGGCGCCGCGGCCGTGCCGAAGGGGTCGCCGCGCGCGATCCAGAACGGCGACGGCGCCCGCCGGTTCGCGATCAAGAGCGTGATCGACAGTTACGAGACCTGCAGAATGATGGCTTTCTGCAGCCCTTGCGTGGACAACTGGGGCGAGATGCTCTCGGCAGCAAGGCAGTACGCGGACAACGAGGCGACGAGCGCGGCCATCGCCGTCGACGGCCTCGCCGACCTGGTGACGACACTCGCCGGAGTGCCGGGCAAGAAGGCGGTCGTGCACATCACGGACGGTCTGCCGCAACGGCCGGGGATCTCGGTTCTCGACTATCTCGGCAACGAGCTCTGCAGGGATCTCCGGCCCAGCGCACCCTCCGAGACGATGTCGGAGATGACCCAGTACGACGAGAGTCGTCGCTTCAACCGGATAGCAGCTCACGCCAACGCGAACCGGGTCACGTTCTACGGCCTTGACGCCGCCGGCCTGCGGAGCGCCAGCCCCGACATCTCGCTCGACAACCCCCGGATGGGCCCCAGCTTCCAGAACGTCAGCCTGCGCGCGATGAACGCGCAGAGCGGGCTTCACCTCCTCGCACAGGAGACCGGCGGCAAGGCGCTGACCAACGCCAACGACTTGGCGATCCTTCTCGACGACGTCTCGAAGCAATTCGCGGCCTCGTACTCCCTCGGTTTCATCGAAGATGAACAAGAACGGGACCGGGTACGGCAGATCAGGGTCCTGCTCGCTCCCGGCGTCGCCAAGGGCCGCAGGATCGAGTACCGCCGCACCTACCGCGCCAAACCGCTCGACGAACGGCTCGCCGAGCGGCTCCTTTCCGTGGCCTACCTGGGCGCCCCGGAGAATCCCCTTGGAGCGAACGTCGAGCTTGGCGGCACGACGCCGCTGGAGAAGAAGGTCCACGAGCTGACGGTCGCCGTCAGCGTGCCGGCCGATGCGATCGTGACCCTGCCCGGGAAGACCGGCGCCACAGGCAACGCGAGCGGCGAGGTCCGGCTCTGGCTCGTCGCCGTCGAGGACGAGAAGGGCGCCCGGACCACCGTCCGGCAGAAGACCGTCACAGTCGGCGGCGCAACAGGCATCCCGGCCGTCGACGGTGCCTACCGCGTCGAAGTCGCGATGAACCTGCCCGAGGGCGGCTACCAGGTCGCCGTCGGCGTCCGCGACGAGACATCGGGGGTCATGTCCCTTTTGACTGCCGCTTCCTCCGGAAGCGCTTCTGTTCGCGAGCCTGTGACTGTTCCGAATCGGGAAGCTGCGAACTGAGGCCGGCCCGTACCCGTAGTCTGTTGTCCCTCGACAACACTCCTCAATCGAAACTCGAAGGACCTGCCCATGCCCGTACCCGTCCCGCCGCTGCAACAGGCTGAGCTGCCGAAGCGCAAGACCGCGCTCTTCAAGATGATGGGCCCGGGCATCGTCATGGCCGGCATCGCGATCGGCTCCGGTGAGTTGATCATGTGGCCGTGGATCACATCGATCGTTGGAGCGCAACTCATCTGGGCGGCCGCGATCGGGATCTTCCTCCAACTCTGGATCAACGTCGAGGTTGGACGGTGGACCGTGGTCACAGGCGAAAGCCCCCTGATCGGAATGGTCCGGGTCGTCAAGCTCATCGTCTACCTCTGGGTCTTCCTCGTAGTCGTCGGGAAGTTCCTTCCGGGTTGGGCTCGCGAGACCGGCGTCTCCCTTCGCAGCCTGATCTTCGGTATCGAGAACAAGAGTCTCCCCGAGTGGCTTTGGGCGGAGTGGGTGTGGACCGCCATCGTGTTCGCCGTGATCGCGGCCATTCTCTTCGGACCCAAGGTCATCTATACCGCGGTCGAACGTTGCATCATGGGGCTCGTCGCCATCATCGTGGTAGGCCTGATCTACGTCGTCTGGGAGATCGGATCGGCGGATCTCTTCGGTGACATGTGGCGCGGCCTGCTGAACGTGGGGCGTTTCCCGGACTTTCCCGTTGAGATTCCGCCGGTGAACGGCGAAGCACGTCCGCCTTTCGCATTCAGCCAGTTCTTCGGCGCGCTCGTATTCGCGGGACTGGGCGGCCTCGGCAATCTCTACTACGCCTACTACCTGCGCGAAAAGAAGATCGGCATGGGGCAACGGATGCCGCCACTGATGAGCCCGACACACAAACACGAAGTAAAGGAAATAGACGCCGGCTACGTCTATCCCGAGTCGGAGGAGAACCGCCGGCGCTTCCGGGACTGGATGAAGTACGTGTGGGTGGATCAGGTCTTCTGCTTCTGGATCCTCGGCAGCTTCACGATGTTCCTGTTCATCTTCGGCTCACTCGCCGTGTTGCATCCCGAAGGTCTCGTTCCCAGCCGCGGAAGCCTCGTATGGGATCTGGCCGGGATTCTGGAAGAGAGCATGGGCACCTCCGGGCACTACCTGTTTCTGTTCGTCGGCATGGCGGCGCTGTTCAGCTCCCAATTGGGAGGCGTGGACGGCGGCAGCCGGATCTTCGCGGACATGCTCCACACCAGCTTCAAGTTCGGCCGGCGGCTCTCCCTGGAGAAGTGGTATCTCGTCCTGGTGGCCGCGACGATCGTCGTCGGAACGGCCAGCGTCGCCTTCTTCGAGAGAAGGGGCACGGCGGGACTCGATTTCCTGTTCTACTCGGCGCTCATCGGCGGATTCGCCATGGCGGTCTATGTGCCGCTGCTCCTGTACATGAACATGACGAAGCTGCCGAAGTCGGCGCGACCCGGCTGGATCAACATCTTCTTCGTGGGCATTGCTTCGGTGATGTACATCGGGTTCGCGGTGTACACGATCGCCGAAAAGGTAGTGCGGATGATGGCTCCCGGACCCTGCTCTCGGCCCAGGGCAGGATGTCGACGGTGCTGCAGGCCCTGTTCCTGGGACAGTACGAGTAGGTCCCCGGCGCCAGATCCCGGACGATCGCCTCGTCCCCGTCCTCCGAAATCTGGCCCCGGTCGTTGACGGCGGCAAGCGTGCCGATCCGAATGGAGGCGCCGCCAGGCGTGACGAGGCGAACGTCCCAAAAGAAGAGAGCGTCCCCAGAGCCGGCACCGTCCTGCCACTTCGGCACACGGAGCGATCCACGGTCCGCCGGCAGGTCGACCTCGATCGGTACGCCGTCGCGGATATCAAACCGCCAGCCGTTCATGCCGAGTCCTTCAGCGCGGACCACGATGTCAACGTACTCCGCGTCAATCGACACGGGGTGCGTCGCTACACCGGCGCCGTCGGAGTAGCGGTTCGCGACGGGAGTGCCCGAGCCCGCCGGGTAGAGAACGAAGGTCTGCGCCCCAGCTACAGGCACGCCTCCCGCACGGACGATGACGGTGACGGGCTGCTGGTCCGCAAGCTGAAGTACCAGATCGCCGATCTGATCGTCGCCGGACAGCCGAACGCGAAGCAGACGCGATTGGACCTCGCGTTCGTCGATGTAGCTCTCGGCATAAATGCTGTACTCCCACTCGTGCAGGCCCGCGACCTCGAAGGTTCCCGACCCGTCCGTGCGAGTGCGCCAACTGTCTGGCAAGAAGTAGTCATGACGTTCACCGGCCACTTCTTCCACCGCCGAAACCCAGACCCGGGCACCGGCCACGGGCTCCAGGACGCCGCTCATCGTGTTACGCCTCACCACCCGGCCGCTGACCGCGCCCGCCGGGAGATCGATGTCAACACGCGCGGTGCCGTCCGAGTCGGCCTCGATCTCGAAGAAGCCAGCGCTGCTGATCTCGCTGCTGTCGAAGCCATCCCATCCGTCCCCATCCCACGAACCCTCGCAGGGGTCGCAGCCAGGCGCCGGAGTGACCTCGACTGGCCAGAAGCCCTCGCGCGGCAGCAGCCCGCTGAAGCGGCCCTCTTCACGGCTGCGGAAGGAGACCCGCTCGAAACCGTAGACACCACCGAACCAGACCAGCGCCC
>JAGWAG010000115.1 GCA_021296535.1 Acidobacteriota bacterium
TCGCTGGCCTGCCTCTCGAACGTCGGCCCGGCGATGGGAGCGGCCGGTCCGAGCCTGAACTACGCCTTCTTCGCCGGCTGGGAGAAGCTCCTGCTCGTCATCCTCATGTGGCTAGGCAGGCTCGAGATCGTGGCCGTCGCCGCAATCCTCCTGCCCGTGTTCTGGCGCCGCTGATCAGCCTTGCACGTCACTGGCCGCGCACTGGGTGCGCCGGCGTCCCCGCCGGCTGCCGCCGCAGGCGGCCAGAGACTACGCGCCGGCCGCAGGCCGGCTCCGCACAACGCGGCCAGTGACGTGCAAGGCTGCTACTCGACGCGGCACACTTCCGCGAACTCCGGCCGCGGCAGCCGGGGGAAGAGTCCTTCGGGATCGCCATAGCCGATCGAACACAGGAAGTTGGAGCGCACCGAAGTGCCGGCGAAGAACAGCTCGTCGCACTTCGCGTGCCCGCAATCCAGGCCCACCGAGCGCGCGGCGATCATGAAGTACGCGCCCTGCAACGTGGCGTTCCGGAAGGCCGTGACCTCGGCCAGTTCGGAGTCGCCCCGGAACATCTCGGCCATGCCCGGGTTGTGCGCGAAGAGCACGTCCATCTTCTCGAAGAAGGCGAGGTCGTAGCCGAGAATGGCGGTCGCGGGCGCCTGCCGGATCTTGTCCTGGTTGCCCGGCATGGCGATCGAGGCCAGCCGTTCCTTCGCTTCATCGCTCACTGCGAAGACGACCCGCTGTGGCCAGCAGTTCGCGCTCGTCGGCCCCCACTTCATCACGTCGTGAAGTTCCTGGAGCGTCTCTTCGGACACCTCCCTCGGCAGCCAGCCGTTCTGGCTGCGAGCATCGCGAAACAGGATGTCCAGGGCGTCGTCGGCGATCTTCGGCATGGCGTTCCTCCGGCGGCGCATGTTAGCCGCCTGAGTCACGTCGCGGCTTCCCGGCGCCGCTACCTTGCGCGGGCCAGACGGCCCGCGTCACCGCTCAGTCGGTCGCCGGAGCGCGCCGGAAGAGCGTTGCGACGTGGGCCTCGGGCAGCGGCCGGGTCGCAAGCGAAACCGCCGCCGTGCAGCCCATCGCGAAGAGTCCCGCCAGCGCCGCGCAGGAGGTCGGGTTCGGAGACTCACTGTGGAGCCACGAGAACACCGGGTGCAGGAAGCTGCCCTCGAACCACGCTGGATCGATCACGCCGGTGTGCAGGATCAGGAAAGAGCTCAAGCCGACAATCAAGCCCGTGTATGCGCCCGACCGGGTGACGCCGCTCCACAGCGCGCCGAGCACGAGCGGACCCGCGAAGGCCGCCATCATGCCGCCGTTGCCGGTCCAGACCAGGATGGCGATGTTCATGTCCATCAGCATCCAGGCCATCGTCACGCAGACGACCATCACGCCCACGGTCGCCCAACGGCTGATGACCAGCACCCGGTGGTCGAGTTGCTCCTCGCTGAGGTGCGAATGGAAGCGAGGCGCGATCGTCCGGCGGTAGAGGTCGTTCGCGACGATCTGGGACGACGAGACGACGAGTCCGTCCGCCGTCGACATGACCGCCGACAGGATGCCGACGCCGATCAGCGCCGCCAGCCAGGCGGGGAACAGCTCGATGAACAGCGCCGGCAGCGCCTCGTTCGGCGTCGACCCCTCCTCGTACAGGCGCCCGCCGAGCACCGCCCGGGCCAGGGCGCCGCCGAGGCCCAGCATGCCCAAAGTGACGCCGAAGACGGAGGCGAACCGCAGGAAGGTGAAGCGCGACTTGCCCGTCTTGAGCGCCCAGATCTTGTTGCCGATGTGCGGCAGCAGTCCGAGCGGAATGTGGGCCAGCAGCACCGCCATCTGCGACCACCAGGAATGGTAGAGCGGCGTCGAGCGGTTGATCCAGCCGACCTGGTTCGGGTCCTGTCCCCGGATACTGGAGATGACCGAGCTCAAGCCCCCGTCCAGACCGGCGCCGAAGACGAACAACAGGATGACGAGCACACCGATCAGCAACATCAGGAAACCCTGCACGCCGTCGGTGAGGATGTCCGCGTGGGCGCCGCCCAGGGACACGTAGACCATCAGCACGACGGCGGTAATCCCGAGCGCCCAGGCCGGTGACAGTCCGAGCATCGTCTCGAACATGACCAGGCCCGACAGGAGCTGGCCGGCGAGGTAGAAGAACAGGAGCAGGGACGCCACGGTGACGATCACGCGGATGCCGTCCGACTGGTAGCGGTCGCCCAGGAACTCCGGGATCGAACGCGAGCCGAACCGGTCGCCCGCGTTCGCGACCAGCCGCATGCAGATCAGCACGCCCAGGTACACGCCCGCCGGGTAGAGCACCGCCGACAGCAGCGCCGCCGTACCGTGCTCGTACGCGAGGCCCGGAAAACCGAGGAAGGTCGCCCCGCTCGCCGTCGTTGCGGCGAAGGCCAGGGCCAGGAAGAAGGGACCGTAAGCCGCCCGCGCGGTCGCGAAGTCGTCGGCGCCATGAATCCGGCTCCGGCCGATCAGCCCGAACGCCAGCATGCCGCCCATGTAGACGGCCAGAAACAGCCAGGACCAGACGATCAAGCTCATAGCGGAACGGGTCACCGTATCACCCGCACCGCGGCGAAACCGTGACGCGCCGCTCTGCGTACTTGTATGGAACTGGCCGCCAAAGCGGAGCCGGCCTGAGGGCCGGCACGTCTCTCTGCGCGACAGCGCAGCCTGACGGCTGCGAACGCTGCTACTACGAAGTCGACAACCGAGGAGCCATCTCCATGCGTCACGCCACCACCGCCAGGGCCGCCGTCGTCGCCCTGCTGTTGCTCACCCTTCCGACCGCGGCGATGGCCGACACCGTCCGCATCCCGGCGGGCACCACCATCTACTGCGTCCTCGACGAGAGCCTCTCAACCAAGAAGAGGTCGAGCCACTACGTCCAGCAGGGAGACCGCGTAAGAGCCACGGTCGCCGAAGACGTCCTCGTCGACGGCCACGTCGTGATCGAAGCCGGAACCGTCGTCTGGTCGGAAGTCCGCCGCGCCCGGCGCGCCAAGGTCGCCGGCATCCGGGGTCGGCTCGAGGTCGAGGCGAACACGGTCACCGCCGTGGACGACACGACGGTCCGGCTCGCCGGCGGCTACGACCGCTCCGGCAAGGGCCGCTTCGTGCTCACCGCCGCCCTGACCGCCGCCGTCGCATGGCCGTTCATCTTCATCAAGGGCAAGCACGCTCGCCTCGAACGCGGCGTGATCTTCGACGCCCAGACCGCGGCGCCCATCGATGTCGAGGTCGGAGCACGCCCGGAGTTGCCAGCTCTCCGTGCCGACATCCCCGGCTTCCAGGTCAGTATCCCCTACGACAGGATCGACCCCGACGTCCGGCTCGCGAGACTGCCCCTACACTTCGACGGACTGGCAGGGGACAACGAAGAAGCCCACGTCACCGCGGTCAATGGCGAGAAGATCCGGCGGCTCGAGATCGCCATCGTCGACGGCACGGGCGAGGTCGACTTCCAGCGACTGGCCGAGCACTTCCGGCTTGGGTTGAACCGGTTCACCGTCACGATCGACGGTCAGAGCGTCGACGTCCTGCTGGAGTTCGAGTTCTAGGAGCAATCGCAGCGGTCTCGTTCCGCTGCCCGCAGCCCTGCGCAGCCGCCGGGCCCATTCCACGACACTCGGCTACTGTTCGGTTATGCCGACCATTCTCCGCCGATTACCGCTCGCTTGTCTCCTTGCCGTCCTCGCCACGGCCTTCTCCCTCGCGCCCGCGGCGGCCCAGAAGGAGCCACTGGAACTCCCCCACATCTACGGGCCGGATGCGCTCGACTTCTCGCCCGACCTGCCGCGGATCCGCTGGCTGCCGGGCGGCCAGGACTACCTGCAGGCAGAAGACGACGATGACGCACCCGGGCGGCTATGGCGCTTCGTCGACGCGGCAACGGGAGATGCAGAGCCGTTCTACGACCCCGAGCCGTTGGCTCGGGCTCTGGAAGAGCAACTGCGGCTGGACAGTGACGACGCCGCCGCCAAGGCGCGACCGTCGTCGCTACGCCTGTCGCCGTCGACCGACCGGCTCCTGCTCCAGCTCGCCTCGGACCTGTTCGTCTGGGACTTCGACATCGAAACGCTGACCCGGCTCACCCACGGTCCGGAAGCCGAGGAACTGGCCCGCTTCTCGCCGGACGGTCGCAGCCTCGCCTTCGTGCGCGACGCGGACCTGTACGTGGTCGGCGCTGGTGGCGACGAAGTCCGACTGACGAAAGGCGGCGGAGAGAACACGCTGAACGGCAAGCTCGACTGGGTCTACCAGGAGGAGATCTACGGCCGCGGCAACTACCAGGCGCACTGGTGGAGTCCGGACAGCCGGCGGATCGCGTTCCTGCAGACCGACGAGCGGGACGTGCCCCGCTTCACGGTGGTCGACCACGTGCCTTATCGACCGCCGCTCGAGGTCTACCCTTACCCGAAGGCCGGCGACGCGAATCCCCGCGTCCGGCTCGGCGTCGCCTCGGCGGCCGGCGGCGACATCACCTGGATCGATCCGGGGATCTACGGGCACACCGAGATCCTGTTCGTCAACGTCGCGTTCTCGCCCGGCGGCGACGTCTGGTATCAGGTCCAGGACCGCCGGCAGACCTTCCTCGACCTGCACCGGGCCAATCCGGACACCGGCAAGTCGGAGCGGGTCCTGCGGGAGGAGTCCCACGCCTGGGTCAACCAGCTCGGGCCGCCGCACTTTCTGAAGGGGAACGGCCTGGAAGACGGCGGCTTCCTCTGGCTCAGTGAGCGAACCGGCTTCCAGCACCTCTACCGCTACGACCAGGACGGCAAGCTGGTCGGGGCACTGACCGAAGGACGCTGGGAGGTCCGGTCACTCAACGCCGTCGACGAGGAGGCCGGCGCGGCGTACGTCTCAGGCACCTACCGCTCGGCGATCGGCGCCGACGTGCTCCGGGTCGCTCTCGACGGCTCCGGCGTGACCCTCCTGACCGAGGAACCCGGCAGCCACCGCGGCAGCTTCCCGGAGGACGGCCCGATCGCGCACTGGATCGCCACGTCGAGCGATCTCCACACACCGACCGCGATGACTCTGCGGAGCACCGGCGACGGCTCGACCGTGCGGGAACTCGGCGGCGGCGACGTGCCCGACCTTGAACGCTTCGAGTTGTCCGAACCGGAACTCCTGAAGATCACGACGAACGACGGCGTCGACCTGGAAGCGATGCTCATCCGCCCGCACGGCTTCGATCCCGACCGCGTCTACCCTGCCTGGGTTCACGTCTACGGCGGCCCCCACGCCCAGCAGGTCCGTGATGGCTGGCAGGGCTCCCGCGGCATGTGGTTCCAGTACCTGGCCCAACAGGGGATCGTCGTCCTCGTCGTCGACAACCGGATCGCTTCCGGCAAGGGCGTCGAATCGACCTGGCCGGTGTACCGGAACTTCGGCGAGCAGGAACTCGTCGACCTGGTGGAGGCCGTCGACTGGCTCGGCGCCAAACCGTGGGTCGACGCCGAGCGGATCGGCCTCGACGGCTGGAGCTTCGGCGGCTACATGACCCTCTACGCCCTGACCCGTTCCGACCGCTTCCGGGCCGGGATCGCCGGCGGCAGCGTCGTCGACTGGCGCGCCTACGACTCGATCTACACCGAGCGCTACATGTCGACGCCCGACGACAACCCCGACGGCTACAGCAACTCGTCAGTTCGCGAGCGGGCGGCCGACCTCCACGGCGACCTGCTGCTCATCCACGGCACGATGGACGACAACGTCCACATGCAGAACACGCTGCAGATCGCCTGGGACCTGCAGAAGGCCGGCAAGCCGTTCGAGATGATGCTCTACCCGAAGTCCCGGCACGGCATCTCGGACCCCGACCTCTCACTGCACCTCCGCGAGACGATGGCCCGGTTCATCCTGAAGACGATCGAGCCCTAGCTTCGCCAGGCCCGCACGCTCAGGGCCAGCGTCGCGATCGTGCCCCAGGAGAGTCCCACGACCACGCCGGCGTCGAGGATGCCCCGCCACGGCTGATCGAGCCGGTGGACGAGGACGATCAGGACCAGGATGCCCAGGGTGCCGAAGTAGACGCCCAGGCGCTCGCGCCTCGTCCCCTCGAAGTACCCGGCCGCGAACAGCGGCGCGAGCACGACCCGCGGCACCGTCGGCTGGCTGCGGACCGTCATCGCCCGCTCCGCCACCCGCGGCGAGAAACGAAACTGGAAGCCGCGCAGCCCTTCGGACCAGGCCATGAACGGAACGATCGCCAGGAGGACCACCCAGTGGTACCAGGCAAACGGTTCGTCGAAGGCCGCGATCGAGATCAGGGCCAGCCGGTAGACCGCCCACAGGAGCAGACCGACGATGCCGCCGACGGCCCACAGCGCGCCGGCGGTCGCCACAGCGCGGCCCGCAAGGCCGCGTTCCGCTCCCACCCTGCCTTCCGCCTCGGCGTCGGCGGGAGCGGCTTCACTCATCCGAGGCCAGATCCCGCCGGCCCTGGTCACTGGCCAGCGCCGCGTGGTTCAGGATGTTGCGCGCCATCGACGACGGCTGGCTCTCGGCATTCGCCCGGTAGATCGCCGCGCGTGTCTCGTGCACCTGCGCGCTCTCGGGCGACGCATGCCGGGCCGCCTCGATCAGGTGGCACGCCACCGCGTGCCGCCCCGCCACCGACGAAGCCCGCGCCCGCTCGATCACCCGGTCGACGCCGCCCGCCAGTTCAACCCAGGCTTCGGCCTGCTCCCTCTTCGTCGCCGGCACGACGCTGTCGAACTCGCCGTCCCACCAGCCGCCGTAGCGCCGCCAGACCATCCGCACGAGGAAGCTCGGATCGTCGTAGACCGGCTGCAGGTAGGGCTCGTCCGCGAGGTCGGCCGGCGGCGTAACTGCCTGGACGACCTGATCGAGACTCAGCCCCCGGTTCATTGCCGCCACGCTCTGCTCTTCGATCGACCGCATGTAGCGTGCCGTGCCGTCCAGCGCCCGGCGCACCCGGTCGGCGCCGAGGATAGGCAGGCCGTGCCCGGGCAGCAGGATCTCGGCCCCCAGGGGCAGGCTGTCCGCCCAGTCGCCGACGTAGCGTTGCACCTTCTGCGGATTGCCCGCGTTCGGCACCGCCCAGATGAACAGGGCGCCCGTGTGGAGGATGCGGCGCTCCGGAATCCACGTCCAGGTCACGTCGTCCGTCTCGCGCCGGCCGTGGGTCAGGTCGAGGGTCAGTTCGCCCCGACGGAAGGTCAGGTTCCGGCTGTAGAGAACGTCGGGATATCGGTAGCTCTCTTGCCACCGATAGTGCGGCGCGTCAATCGCGAACTGCCGGCGGTTGTTCGCCGTGTTCCAGCCAAGGGTCGAGAGTTAGCCTCGTGGGCGTACACGGTCGGCCGCGGCCAGCCTCGCTCGACCGCTTCCGCGTCGAAAGCGGTGACCGAGAACACGTGGTCCACGTGGTGGTGCGAGTAGATCGCCGCGACCACCGGCGTATCCGGCCACTCCCGCCTGACCTCCTCGAAGCAGCGCTTCACGTCGAGCAGGTGGCCGGCGTCGAGCATCACCAGGCCGTCGCCGCTGTCGATGACGTAGAAGCCCGCGATGCCCTTGAAGCCGAGCAGACGGTCCGCGAGCCGGCAGGAGCCGGGGTAGTAGCGGTGCACCGGGTGGTGCTCGAACTGGAGGTCGAGTTCGCCTCGCCAGGCCTGCTCGGCCAGGTCCAGGAGGTCCTGTTGACGTTCGTCGGACATGGGGGCGGACGTTACCCCAGCCGCGAGACCAAGGCTGGACGAAGAACACTGCTGGTAACCTCCGCCCTGTCGCAGTTAGTCGGAGACAGGATGCACACTGCCGCGGCCGAAGCGCCATGGAATGAGAACATCGGCGTTCCGCGCCGGGACAGGACCAACCTCCCGGGGTACCGAAACGGCCTCGCATGCGACCGGGCCGTCGCGGTCCGGGGGTTCAAAGTCCAGCCCTGAGCAGTACCGCATGTCGAGACCGACGCAGATCGCCCCTGCTCTTGCGCTCACTTTCCTGGGCGCCGGGCCGGGCACCGGAATCCAGGAAGCAGCACCCGGCGCCGAGCGACCGACGATGGCCGCCACGCGGGTCGACCAGGCCCCGACCGTCGACGGCGATCTCAGCGACCGCGCCTGGCAGGAGTCCGAAGTCGGAACGGACTTCATGCAGCACGAGCCCCTCGATGGCGTACCCGCCACCGAGCAAACCGAACTGCGGGTCGTGTTCACCGACAGCACGATCTACTTCGGCATCACGGCACTCGACGCGAACCCCGACGCGATCATCGCCAAGGAGATGGAGCGGGACAGCCGGATCTTCCAGGACGACTCGATCATTCTGCTGCTCGACACCTTCCACGACCGGCGCAACGCCTACGCCTTCGAGACGAACCTGAACGGCGCTCGGACCGACACCCTGGTCACCGACGAAGGGCGCGACCTGAACCTGGAATGGGACGGCATCTGGTCCGTCGCGTCGCGGCGGACCGCCTTCGGCTGGGTGGCTGAGATCGCGATTCCGATCTCGACGCTGCGCTTCGACCCGGCGGCGCCTGCCTGGGGGTTCAACGTACAGCGCTACATCGCCCACAAGCGCGAAATGACGCACTGGTCCGGGCTGCCGCGCGAGGTCAGCGTGCTCGGGCAGGTGGGATCCCAGATTCAGCCTGTCCACCGTATCTCGATGGCCGGAGAACTGACCGGTCTGACCGGACTCGCCCAGTCCGCCCAGCTCCAGATCAAGCCCTTCGCGATCGGCGACGTCAGCGAGGACCCGCGGCTCGAAGCGGACCCGATCACCGACGGCGACGGCGGCCTCGATCTCAAGTGGGGCGTGACTCGTTCCCTGGCGCTCGACCTGACCTACAACACCGACTTCGCCGAGGTCGAAGTCGACGAACAGCAAACGAACCTGACCCGCTTTTCGCTCTACTTCCCCGAGAAGCGCGATTTCTTCCTGGAGAACGCCGGCATCTTCGACTTCGGGCCGCCTCACCGGGAGTTCTTCCGCCCGCCCGTGCTCAAGGCCTTCTTCTCGCGCCGTGTCGGCCTGGACGACGGCCAGCAGGTGCCGATCGACTGGGGCGCCCGGCTCACCGGCCGACTGGGCGGCTGGAACATCGGGGTGCTGCGGGTCGCGACCGCCGGCATCGACCGGGATGACGGCAACCTGCCAGCCAACGCGTTCACGGTCGCCCGCCTCAAGCGCAATCTGGGCCGGCGCTCGACGATCGGGGCCATCGTCACCGAGGCGGCGCCCGACAACGAGGACGCGAATCGAGTCGTGGGCCTGGATTTCAACTACAAGCCCACGACGAAGTTCGGCGTCGGTGGCTTCTGGACGGGCAGCGGCCTGAGCGAAGATCCGAAGAGCACCGGGACAGGCACTTCAGCCGACACCGGAGAAGCCGCCTACGGAGTCAACGTCGACTACCAGGGGCGGGCGCTGACGATGTCGATGGACGCCGAGGAGATCGAGGAGAACTACCAACCCGCGGCCGGCTTCCTGCTGCGCAAGAACGTGCGCCACCTGAATCCCCGCTTCCAGTGGCTGCCACGAATCGAGCGCGGCCTGGTCCGCTCCTGGTTCACCGAGGTCCGCTACGACTACTACGAGACCCTGGACGAGGGCGAGCTGGAGTCCGGCCGGTTCGAAATCTCCCCCCTCGGCATGAGGATGACGACCGAGGACCGCTGGCGCCTCGCGTATGTCGGCGAGGAGGAAAACCTGGTCGAGCCGTTCGAGATCGCTTCGGGCATCGTCATCCCGGCCGGTCGCTACGAGTTCGACGGCCTCGAACTCGCCATGTTCAGCAACCAGAGCCGCCTCCTCGGCGTCCGCGGCCTGTTCGGTTGGGGAGACTTCTACGACGGCACCCGGACCTCCGTCCGCCTGACTTTCGGCGTCCGCGCCTCGAAGCACGTGCAGACCGAGAGCCTCTGGGTCTACAACGACGTCGAACTGCCCCAGGGCGCGTTCGACATCGGGCTGTTCAGCCAGCGGGTGGACTTCACCTTCACTCCCAACCTTCGGCTCAACACGATCGTCCAGTACAACGACGACACCGAGGATCTGGGCCTGAACGTCCGGCTGCACTGGATCTACAAGCCGGGGTCCGATCTGTTCGTCGTCTACAACGAGAACTGGATGGAGGGGGACCTGCGTCAGCGGCTGAGCACCCACCGCCAGATCGCGGTGAAGTTCACCTACCTGATCCAGCCATAGCGGATCCCGGCCGGCGCTCCCGGAACCGCGACCCGGGGACGAGCGCTAGGTCTTCGCCCAGTTGAAGGTACGCACCAGGTGGGTGTAGTCGGCGCGGCCGCGAGCAATCGTCGTGCTGCCCAGGAAGTCCTCGCGGCCCAGCATCACCCGCAGGGGATAGGGCTTGCCGTCCAGCCACTTCTCGTCGAGATGGCCGTAGTCCTCGACGGGGCGCAGGGCCAGGCGGGAGAACGTGATGTGAACCACAACGCGCTCTCCGGGGATCGCGCGCGGGTAGTTGCCGTGCCAGACCGAGCCGTCCCACGCCACCACCGACCCGGCCGGGCACTCGGTCGGAATGGCGCCAGGCTCCGTGGCGACTTCCTCCTCGTTCGGATGACGCCGCAGGCGATGCGTTCCCGGGATCACCTTGGTGCAGCCGCCGGCTTCGGTGAACTCGTCACACGCCCAGCACAGGGTCAGGAGCTGGTTGTGCACCGGGAACGGGGCCGGCAGCCAGTTCTGGTCCGCGTGCAGCGGCAGCTTCTGCGCGCCCAGCGGCCGGATGCTGGCGATCAACTGGGACAGCAGAGCGCCCTTCCCGCACATGATCTCCGCGAGGGCCTGGATCTTCGGTCGCAGAACGACGTCCTCGTAGATCGGATCCCGACCGAGGAGCAGCGCGGCGGAACGGCCCCTAGCCTTGCCCTCCGTCTCCTCTGCAAGCCGCAGGCAGGTCTCCCGCAGACGCCGGGTGAACTCTGGCGTAGCTACGTCACGCAGGATGGTGTAGCCCTGCTCCTGCATCTCATGGATGTTCTGCGCCATGTCGAGGCGTTCGACGTCGGCCGCCATCTCGTCCGA
>JAGWAG010000116.1 GCA_021296535.1 Acidobacteriota bacterium
GATCTTCACCGAGCGCATCATCTGGCGAACGATCACTTCGATGTGCTTGTCGTTGATCGCCACGCTCTGGGAACGATAGACCTCCTGGATCTTGTCCACCAGGTAACGCTGGAGTTCCTTCTCCCCCTTGACCTGAAGGATGTCGTGGGGATTGATGTTCATCGCCTCGCCGATCAGCGGGTCGCCCGCCGTCACGTACTCGCCATCCTGCACGTTGACGTGGATGTGCCGCGGAATCTGGTAGCTGAGGCTCTCGCCCATCTCGTTCTCGACGGTGATCTCGCGGTTGCCCTTGATGATCTCCTTGCCGAGACGCACGGTGCCGTCGATCTCGGTGATCACGGCCGGCTCGCGCGGACTCCGGGCCTCGAACAGCTCCTGAACCCGCGGCAGACCGCCGGTGATGTCCTTGGTCTTCGTCGTCTCACGCGGGATCTTCGCCAGCGTGTCGCCAGGATGGACGTCGGCGCCGTCGTCGACCCACAAGTGGGAACCGCTGGGCAACAGGTACCGCTTCTCTTCCGCGCCGACCACGACGACTGCCGGAGCCCGCTTCTCGTTCTGCGACGCCTCCACGATGATCCGGTGCGAAAGCCCGGTGACCTTGTCCGTTTCCTCGCGGACGTTCTCGCCCTCGACGATGTCGTGGAACTCCACCCGACCCGCGACCTCGGAGAGGATGGCGGAGGTGAAGGGGTCCCACTCGACCAGGTCGGTCCCCGGTTCCACCTTCTGATTCTCGTGCACGAGCAGGTGGGAACCGTAGGTCAGCGGATGGCGTTCCAGCTCGCGCCCGGCCTCGTCGACCAGAACCAGCTTGCCGTTCCGGTTGACCACCACGAGGTCGCCCTCGCGGCTGTCGACCGTGGCGACATTGATGAACTTGATCCAACCGATGTTCCTCGACGCATGCCGGGACTGCTCGGAGACCCGGCTGGCGGTGCCGCCAAAGTGGAAGGTGCGCATGGTCAACTGGGTTCCAGGCTCACCGATCGACTGGGCGGCGATGACCCCCACCGCTTCGCCGAGGTCGACGGCGCGGCCCGTGGCAAGGTTGCGCCCATAGCAGGACGCACAAACGCCCCGCCGGGTTTCGCAGGTCAGCACGGAGCGGATGCGCACCCGCTCGATGCCCGCCGCCTGGACGCCATTCGCCATCTTCTCCGTCATCGAATCGCCGACCGTCAGCAACTGCTCGCCCGTCATCGGGTCGAAGATGTCCTCCTGGCTGACGCGCCCGACCAATCGGTCCCGTAGTGGCTCGAGAATGTCGCCGCCCTCCATGATGGCTCCAACGACGATGCCGTCGATCGTCCCGCAGTCGTGCTCGGTCACGATCACGTCCTGGGCCACGTCGACCAGCCGCCGCGTCAGGTAGCCGGAGTCGGCTGTCTTGAGCGCCGTGTCGGCCAGACCCTTGCGGGCGCCGTGGGTGGAGATGAAGTACTGGAGCACGGACAGCCCCTCGCGGAAGTTCGCGTGAATCGGCGTCTCGATCACCTCGCCCGAAGGCTTGGACATCAAACCCCGCATGCCGGCCAACTGCCGCACCTGTTCGCGGGAGCCCCGCGCGCCCGAATCGGCCATCAGGTTGATCGGGTTGAACTCACCCCGCTCGGCCTCGACATCCTTCATCTCGCGGAACATCTCGGCCGAGACATTCTCGGTGACGCGATGCCAGATGTCGATGATCTTGTTCTTGCGCTCACCGGCGGTGATCACGCCGGCGCTGCGCTGCTTCTCGATCTCGAGCACTTCGCCGCGGGCCTCCTCGATCAACTGCTCCTTCGTCGACGGCACGACCATGTCGTCGACGCCGAAGGAGATGCCGGCCAGGGTGGCGTACTGGAAGGTGATCTCCTTGATCTCATCGAGCATTCTGACCGCCAGATCGCTCCCGTGACGGATGTAGCAGTAGCCGACGAGGTCCTGAAGACCCCGCTTCTGCAGCAGGCCATTGATGAAGGGCAACTCGTTCGGGAGGTGCTCGTTCAGGATCACGCGACCGACCGTGGTCTCGACCACCCCTCCGTCGAGTTCCTGGACCTCGGCGTGCACGATGTCCTGGTTGTCGTGCTGGACGTCCAGGTCGACGTAGCTGCCGCTCAGCCGCAACTGAATGGGCGTCTGCGTCTCGACCGCACCGGCCTCGAGAGCGAAGAACACCTCGTCGGCGCTGGCGAAGGTTCGACCCTCGCCCCGGGCGCCGGGGCGAGGCATGGTCAGGTAGTAGCCGCCCAGCACGAGATCCTGGCTGGGCACTGCCAGCGGCCGACCATGCGCGGGGCTGAGGATGTTGTTCGATGCCTGCATCAACACGTGGCTCTCGATCTGGGCCTTGGGGGAGAGCGGAACGTGAACCGCCATCTGGTCGCCATCGAAGTCCGCATTGAAAGCGGCGCAAACCAGGGGATGGATCTGGATCGCCTTGCCCTCGATCAGCACCGGCTGAAACGCCTGGATGCCGAGCCGGTGAAGGGTGGGCGCCCGGTTCAACAGCACCGGATGGTCACGGATGACCTCGTCCAGCGCATCCCAGACGACTTCCTCCTCGCGCTCGACCATCTCCTTGGCCGCCTTGATCGTGCCGACGTACTCACGCTCCTCGAGCCAGCTGTAGATGAACGGCTTGAACAGTTCGAGGGCCATCTTCTTCGGCAAGCCGCATTCGTTCAGCTTGAGATCGGGACCGACCACGATCACCGAACGCCCCGAATAGTCGACCCGCTTGCCTAGCAGGTTCTGACGGAACCGGCCCTGCTTCCCCTTCAGGGTGTCGGAGAGCGACTTGAGCGGTCGGTTGTTCGAACCCTTCAGCACCCGGCCGCGCCGGCCGTTGTCGAACAGCGCGTCCACCGCCTCCTGGAGCATGCGCTTCTCGTTGCGGACGATCACCTCGGGCGCCCTCAACTCGAGCAACTTCTTGAGCCGGTTGTTCCGGTTGATGACCCGGCGGTAGAGATCGTTCAGGTCGCTGGTCGCAAACCGCCCGCCATCGAGCGGAACCAGCGGCCGCAGTTCCGGCGGAATCACCGGGATCACGTCCAGGATCATCCACTCCGGCCGGTGGCCGCTGCGCCGGAACGCATTGACGACCTTGAGCCGCTTCGCCGCCTTCAGGCGCCGGATCTGGCTGGTGTCGGTGCGCATGACGATCCGGAGTTCCTCCGCCAGCTCGTCGATGTCGATCCTGGCCAGCAGTTCCTTGATCGCCTCGGCGCCCATCCGGGCATCGAAGCCGTCCGGGCCGAACTCGTCTCGCAGTTCCCGGTAGCGCTCCTCGGAGACCAGCTCATTCTCTTCGAGTTCCGCGTCGCCAGGATCGATGACGACGTAGCTCTCGAAGTAGAGGATCCGCTCCAGGTTGCGCAGACTCAGGTCGAGCAGGTGACCGATCCGGCTGGGCAGACCCTTGAAGAACCAGACGTGGCTGGCCGGACTGGCCAGCTCGATGTGGCCCATGCGCTCGCGCCGCACGCGGGATCGCGTGACCTCGACGCCGCACTTGTCGCACACGACGCCGCGGTGCTTCATCCGCTTGTACTTGCCGCACAGACATTCCCAGTCCGTCATCGGCCCGAAGATCTTGGCGCAGAACAGGCCGTCCCGCTCCGGCTTGAACGTCCGGTAGTTGATCGTCTCGGCCTTGGTTACTTCGCCGTAACTCCAGGAACGGATCTTCTCCGGCGAGGCCAGCGCGATCTTGATCGCGTTGAAGTCCTTGACCGACTGCGTCTTCTCGAAACTCGAAAGTGGTTGCACCAGGCGACCTCCCCTAGACCTTCATCAACTCGACATCCAGACACAGACTCTGCAACTCGCGCACCAGCACGTTGAACGACTCCGGCAAGCCCGGATCCTCGGGCACGTCGCTCTTGACCAGTGCTTCGTAGGCGCGGCTACGACCTTCGACATCGTCGCTCTTGACGGTCAACAGCTCCTGCAGCGTGTAGGCGGCGCCATACGCCTGCAGGGCCCACACCTCCATTTCGCCGAAGCGCTGGCCGCCGAACTGGGCCTTGCCGCCCAGAGGCTGCTGCGTGATCAGCGAGTAGGGGCCGATCGACCGCGCGTGGATCTTGTCGTCGACCAAGTGTGACAGCTTCAACATGTAGATGTAGCCCACCGTGACCTTCTGTTCGAAGGCGTCGCCGGTGACCCCGTCGAAGAGGCTGGTCTTGCCCGAAGTGGGCAGTCCCGCTTCGGTCAACAGCTCCTTGAGCCGCGACTCCCGAATGCCGTCGAAGACCGGGGTCGCGAACTTGATCCCGAGTGACCGCCCGGCCCACCCCAGGTGAGTCTCCAGGATCTGGCCGACGTTCATCCGGCTCGGCACACCGAGCGGATTCAACACGATCTCGACCGGCGTGCCGTCCGGCAGATACGGCATGTCCTCTTCCGGCAGGATGCGCGAAATCACGCCCTTGTTGCCGTGGCGACCGGCCATCTTGTCGCCCACCTGCAGCTTGCGCTTCATGGCCACGAAGACCTTGACCAGCTTGATCACGCCCGGAGGCAGTTCGTCGCCCTTCTGCAGGAGCTTGATCTTCTCCTCGTTGACCCGGTGCATCACCTCGATGTGGGAGTCGGTGCGGTCGTAGATCGCAGCCACTTCCTTCAACAGATCCGTCTGCTTCAGCGGCAGAGCCAGGATTTCCTGCCGGTTCAACTGCTCGAGATGCCGGTACCGAATGGCCTCCTTCGCCTTGAGGAGCCGCTTGCCCTCCCGGTCCTGCACCGCCGCGGTCGGTTTCAGACCGACCAGAAGGTCGGCGATCTTCTTGTTCCGCTCTTCGTGCATGATCCGCGCCTGATCGCGGATGTTCTTCTCGAGCCGGCCAACTTCCTGCTCCTCGATCTCGAGCGCCCGTTCGTCCTTGTCGACGCCCTTGCGGGAGAAGATCTTCACTTCGACGACGGTGCCGTCGATGCCCGGAGGCGCCTTCAGACTGGCGTCGCGAACGTCGCCGGCCTTCTCGCCGAAGATGGCCCGCAGCAGCTTCTCCTCCGGCGTGAGCTGGGTCTCGCCCTTCGGCGTGACCTTGCCCACCAGGATGTCGCCGGCCTTGACCGACGCGCCGATCCGGATGATGCCGCTCTCGTCGAGATCGGCGAGCGCCGCCTCGGCGACGTTCGGGATGTCCCGGGTGATCTCCTCGGGCCCCAGCTTGGTATCCCGGGCCTCGATCTCGAACTCCTCGATGTGGATCGACGTGTAGGCGTCGTCCCGCACGAGGCGTTCAGAGACCAGAATCGCATCCTCGAAGTTGTAACCCCGCCAGGGCATGAAGGCAACGAGCACGTTCCGGCCCAGCGCCAGTTCGCCCTCTTGCGTCGAAGCGCCGTCGGCCAGGACATCTCCACGCGCCACCCGCTTCTGGTGGACGCAGGTGTTCTGGTTCGAGCGTCGAAACTTCGTCAACTGGTAGATGTCGGCTCCGAACTCGCGCGGCTCGCCGGTCTCCGGGTCCGCGCCCTCGACCCGGACGATCACCCGGTCGGCATCGACCGAATCCACGACCCCCGCGCGCTGGCACAGGACCACGGCACCCGAGTTGCGGGCCACGATTCCCTCGAGACCGGTACCGACGATCGGCGAGTCCGAACGCAGGAGCGGCACTGCCTGCCGCTGCATGTTCGATCCCATCAGCGCCCGGTTCGCGTCGTCGTTCTCAAGGAAGGGAATGAGCGCCGCTGCCACGCTGACGAGCTGCTTCGGGCTGATGTCCATGTAGTCGACCCGTTCCCGATCGACCGTGACGAAATCCCCGCGGGCGCGAGCTACCGGACGTTCGTTCTCCAGGAAACCCCGCTCGTCGATCTTCGCGTTGGCCTGGGCGATGATGTACTTCTCTTCCTCCCAGGCGGTCAGGTAGAAGGCCTGCGGCTCGGCTTGCGCCTGGCGCTTCTTGTTCCGCTTGAGGCGACTGTTCTCGGCCGCCAGCTCGTCGCCTGAGACGATCTGGCCCAGGCCGAAGGTGCCGTCACCCGGCTTGATCACCTTGAAGTGGTCGATGACCCGGCCGCCTTCCACCTTCTTGTACGGGCTCTGGATGAAGCCGTAGTCATTGATCCGCGCATAGGTCGCGAGTGACGAGATCAGGCCGATGTTCGGGCCTTCCGGGGTCTCGATCGGACAGATCCGGCCATAGTGCGAAGCGTGAACGTCGCGCACTTCGAAACCCGCGCGCTCACGGGACAATCCGCCCGGGCCGAGCGCGGACAACCGCCGCTTGTGCGTCACCTCCGACAGGGGGTTCGTCTGGTCCATGAACTGCGAGAGCTGCGACGACCCGAAGAACTCCTTGATCGCCGCGATCACGGGCTTCGAGTTGATCAGGTCGTGCGGCATCGCCGAATCGATGTCCTGGTGAACGGACATTTTCTCCTTGATCGCCCGCTCCATGCGGACCAGGCCGATCCGGAACTGGTTCTCCAGCAGTTCGCCCACCGCGCGCACGCGGCGGTTGCCCAGGTTGTCGATGTCGTCGATCCGGCCGACGTCTTTCTGCAACTGCAAGAGGTACTCGATGACCCGGTAGAAGTCCTCGGCCGAGAGGGTCTTCCGGTCGACAGGCACCTGGGTCTCGAGCTTGATGTTGAACTTGAACCGGCCGACCCGCGAGAAGTCGTACCGCTTCGAGTCGAAGAACATGCCGTAGAAGAGCGAGCGGGCACTCTCGTGCGTCGGCGGATCACCGGGGCGCATCCGACGATAGATCTCGATCTGCGCCTCCTTCGTGTCCCTGGTCGTGTCCTTCGCCAGTGTGTTCGAGATCGTCGCTCCACAGAGCTCCCAGTCCGGGAAGAAGACCTCCAGTTCGCTGTGGCTGCGTTCGCCAAGCCGCTCGTCGAGGTCCTCGGGAATCGGCTCGTTGGCCTCCAGCAGCACTTCGCCGGTGTCCTCGTCGATCACGTCGGCGATCAGGAAGGCGCGCTCCAACTCCTGCGGACCGACCTCCGCCTCGATGTTGTCGCCGGCGTCGAGGCGCTCGATCGCCGTCTCGTCCAGAGTCAGGCCGGCGAAGACGCTGTAGCGGTGGCGGATGCCCCGGCTCGAGCGGTCGCGCAGTCGTTCGCGCTCGAGCACTTCCGGACCGATGCCCAGGCGATAAACGCCGCCGCCCGAGAGCGTCAGCGGCATCGCGGTGTAGAACTGACGGAGAATCTGCTCGTTCGTTTCCAGGCCCAGGGCGCGCAGGAAGACGGTGCCGTAGAACTTCCGCTTGCGATCGATCCGGACCGACAGGATGTCCTTCTGGTCGTACTCGAACTCCACCCAGGAACCTCGGTACGGGATGATCTTCGCCAGGTAGACCCTCTTGTCACGCGTGAAGAAGACACCCGGACTGCGGTGGAGCTGGCTCACGATCACCCGCTCCGTTCCGTTGATGATGAACGTGCCGGTATCCGTCATCAGCGGGATCTCGCCGAAGTAGACCTCCTCTTCCTTCGCATCCCGCATCATCCGCGTTCCCGTCTCCGGATCCTTGTCGTAGACGAAGAGACGGAACGTGACCTTCAGCGGCACGGCGTAGGTCATGCCGCGCTCGCGGCACTCGGCCATCGAGTACTTGAGCTGCAGCTCGACCGGTCCGCCGCAGGTATCGCACTTGGTAACCCGGTTCGCGTTGACGGCGCCGCAGCTCGGGCAGCCCACGCTGTCCTCGAGCGGGTGATCGGTCATGATCTTCTCGCCGCAGTTGGTGCACGCCATGCGCAGGTACTCGAGCCCCTTCAACTCGCCGCAACGGCAATGCCAGTCGCCGATCGAGTAGCTGACGAAATCGAGCGAGCAGGTCTCCCGGAAGTCCCAGAACGGGAAGATGCCGGTGAAAACGGCCTGAAGGCCATGGTTCACCCGCTCGTCCGGGAGCAGGTTCATCTGCAGGAACCGGTCGTACGAACGGCGCTGCACACCGATCAGGTTCGGGATCGCCAGGGTCGTCTCGATGGTCGAGAAGTCCATCCGACCGTTTCCGTTGCCGTTGCCGTGACCGCTCAGCGCGTTTCTTTGATCCGTCATGCTTCGATGTCTCCTACTTCAGGTCCTCTGGGCTCAGGCGCGAGCAAGGCAGGTGCTGAAACCAAAGGGGCGACGAGCGCAAGTGCCCCCGCGTGAATTCCCCCCGGAATGGATCCGCCTCGCTTCGGCAAGCGGACAGGGAACGGTAGAGCTGGAGCGACGGGGCAACCACACGAATGCCACCCCGGCGCCGAGTGCCGGGTCGAGGTTGGCCGACGTGATTCTACGCCGACCCGGGAGAAGATCGCCAGCCGGAATGGCTACTTGACCTCGGCCTGCCCGCCGGCCTCCTCGATTTTCGACTTGACCTCGTCGGCCTCGTCCTTCGAGACGCCTTCCTTGACGGCGACCGGCGCCGATTCGACCAGGTCCTTGGCTTCCTTCAAACCGAGACTCGTGACTTCGCGCACGACCTTGATGACGGCGATCTTCTTGTCGCCGAACGAGGTCAACTGCACATCGAACTCGGTCTGCTCTTCGGCCTCTTCGGCCTCGCCGCCGCCACCGGCCGCGGCCACCGGGACCGCCGCCGCCGCCGCCGACACACCGTAGTGATCTTCGAGCTCCTTGACCAGCGTGTTCAGCTCGAGCACGGTCATCTCGTCGATCTGCTTGATCAGCTCCGCTGCTGCTACTGCCATTTCCTTGGATCCCCTTCCTGTTCAGCGGCGCCAGTCGGGCGCCGCGGTTCCAAACATCGTTGACTGGGGCTACGGTCAGCCCTCTTCCTTCTGGCTTGCAATCACGTTCAGGGTGCGCAGGAACTGCGGCGTCACGTCGCCCAGACCCCGCACCAACCGTGCAATCGGCGACTGGAGCAGGAACAGGAGCTTCGCCACCAGAGCCTCCCGGCTCGGCATACTGGCGATCTCCTGTATCGCGTCGGCGGAAACCGCCTGGCCGTCCACCAGGCCGGCCTTGAATTCGATCACCGGCACGTCCTTCGCGAACTCGGTCAGCGTCCTGGCCAACCCGACGGGATCGTTCTCGCTATAAGCGATCGCCGTCGGCCCTGTCAGGTGCTCCGAGAGAGCGCCAAGGCCGGTGTCTTCGAAAGCGAGCTTGGCTATCCGGTTCTTGACCACCGAGTAGCCGCCGCCGGCCGTTCGCACCCGGCGTCGCAGATCGTCGACCTGCCCCACCGTGATGCCGGAGAATCCAACCAGGAACGCATGCGGCACTCCGGCCATGTCGCTCTGGTAGTTGGCCAGCAACTCGGCCTTCGTCTCCCGTGTCAGTGCCATTCCGACTCTCCTCCAGACAGTCTCAGTCGCTTACGACGCTTCCACGGCAGCGGCTTCAGCCGTGTCGACCCGAACGCCCGGGCCCATCGTGGAACTCAGGTTCACCGAGCGGACGTACGTACCCTTGGCCGCGCTGGGCCGCGCACGGACCACTTCGGCCAACAGCACCGCGGCGTTTTCCTTCAATCGCTCGGTGTCGAACGAAACCTTGCCCAACGGCGCATGAATGATTCCGGCCTTGTCCACCCGGAAGTTGACCTTGCCCGCCTTGATGTCCTCGATGGCCTTCGCCACGTCGACGGTGACGGTCCCGGTCTTCGGGTTGGGCATCAGACCGCGGGGGCCCAGCACGCGACCCAGCCGCCCCACGACACGCATCATGTCCGGTGTCGCGACGACCGCGTCGAAGTCCAGCCAGCCGCCCTGAATCTTCTTTGCCAGCTCCTCGCCGCCAACTTCGTCGGCGCCGGCAGCCTCGGCCTCCTGGAGTTTTTCACCGGAGGCGAACACCAGCACCCGAACGGTGCGTCCGGTGCCGTGCGGCAGGACGACCGTGCCGCGCACCATCTGATCCGCGTGCCTGGGGTTCACGCCCAGGCGAATCGCGATCTCCACCGTCTCGTCGAACCCGGCGAAGCTGCCGTTCTTGACCTGTTGCAGAGCCTCTTCGAGCCCGTGCGGACGGTCGCCTATGGCCGCCTTCGCCTCTCTGTACTTCCTGCCTTCCTTGGCCACGCTCGTTTCTCCTTGCCCAGTGTTCCCTTGACGCCTCGACGCCGATCAGGCGTCGACCTCCAGCCCCATCGACCGGGCAGTGCCGGCGATGATCCTGCATGCGCCATCCAGGTCGACCGCGTTCAGGTCGGGCATCTTCGTTCGGGCGATCTCCTCGACCTGGGCGCGGGTCACCCTGCCCACCTTGTCCCGGTTGGGCTCGGCCGATCCCTTGTCCAGGGAGGCCGCCTTGAGCAGCAGCACCGCGGCCGGCGGCGTCTTCGTGATGAACGAGTACGTGCGGTCCGCGTAGACCGTGATCACGACCGGGATGATCAACCCCCCGTCGCCCTGCGTCCTGGCATTGAACGCCTTGCAGAAGTCCATGATGTTCAGGCCGGCCTGACCCAGGGCAGGACCGACCGGAGGCGCGGGCGTCGCCCCGCCAGCGGGGATCTGGAGCTTGATCTGCCCCGTTACTCTCTTGCCCGTCGTTCTTTTCGCCATCGCTCCCTACCTGCTTTCAACCTCGACCGAACTCGCCGTTCATCAACTCAGTTCATGCGCCCTCAGGTCTTCTGGACCTGAAGGAACTCCAGCTCGACCGGCGTCTGGCGGCCGAAGATCGTGACCATCACCTTCAACGTGCTCCGATCCAGGTTGATCTCTTCTACGGTGCCGGTGAAGTTGTTGAAGGGTCCATCCACGATCTTGACCAGCTCGCCCTTCTCGAACAGGTACTTCGGCTTCGGCTTCTCCTTCGCCGTGACGACCTTCTCGATGATCGCGTCGACCTCGGCCTGATCGAGCGGCGTCGGTTCCTTGCCGGTGCCGACGAAGCCGGTCACCTTCGGCGTGTTCTTGACCACGTGCCAGGCCTGGTCCGAGATCTTCAGCCGCCCGTCGCCGCGCTGCTCGCACTCGATTTCCACCAGGATGTAGCCGGGGAAGAACTTGCGCTGCGTCTCCCGTTTCTTGCCGCCCTTCAGTTCGACGATCGTCTCGGTCGGAATGCGAACCTCACCGAACGCGTGGCCGAGACCGTGGGCCTCGGCGCGCTGCCGCAGCGTCTCCCGGACGCGCTCCTCGTAACCCGAGTAGGTATGGACGATGTACCACTGCCGCGGCGGTGCGGAGGATTCCTCACCGGATTCCTCACCGCTGTCCGCCGCAACCTCTACGTCATCCATGGCTGCCGTTTCGACCTCGCTCATCAGGTGCTCCCCGCTCTCGCTCCGATCTCCGGACTCACTCGAAGATGCCGTTGAGGCCGTTGTAGAGACGCAGGATCACGACGTCGGCAATCCACAGGAAGATGGCGAAGATGACGCTCGTGATCAGCACGACGATCGTCGTACCCACGACCTCCTCTCGCGAGGGGAACGTGACCTTCTTCATCTCGGTGCGCACCTCTCCCAGGAACGCTCCAAGCCTGCCGATTGCCGCCATATCGCACCCTGCCCCTTCCGGTCTCCGTCAAACTCGCCCTATCTCCGCGAAACCCGTTCTCCATCTCAGTCCGCAGCGGTCTTCGCGCTATCTCGACTTCTGCAACGCGTCCCCGGAATCGCCCCAAGAACGTCTGGCAGGCCAGGAGGGTCTCGAACCCCCAACCTTCGGTTTTGGAGACCGATGCTCTACCAATTGAGCTACTGGCCTGAGTCCTCAAGTCCAGTCACGAATCCAACTTCAACTCGGTTCTACTCGACTTCTACTCGACGATGTCGGTGACGGTGCCGGCGCCGACCGTGCGGCCGCCCTCACGAATGGCGAAGCGCACGCCCTT
>JAGWAG010000117.1 GCA_021296535.1 Acidobacteriota bacterium
CCGGCACCGCTTCGCTCAGGGTCAGATGGAGGAGGCGGTCACGTTCTTCTTCCGGGCCATCGAGGCCGATCCGACGGCCTACGCCCCCTGCTCCATCTGCACCTCGGCTCTCTGGACGCTCGGCCGGAAGACCGAAGCGACTCGGCTCCAGGAACTCACGATGGCCAGGGTGAAAAGGCGCCTGCTGCGCTACCCCGACGACCAGCGGGCGATCTACCTGGGCGCGGTCGCATACGCCCGAGCCGGTCGGGCCGACGAGGCCCTCAAGTGGGCCGCCCGGGCGGAGGCCCTGGATCCCCAGGATGCCGTGGCGCTCTACAACCTGGCGTGCGTGGCGTGCGTGTGCGGCGATGCGGATGCCGGGCTCCGGTACCTGGAATCGGCAGTGAGGCATGGTTACCCGCACCTGAGCTGGATCGAGAACGATGCCGATCTGGCGGCGCTGCGGGCGGATCCGCGGTTCGAGGAGGTTGTGGCGCCGTTGCGGGGGGCTGTACGGCAGGCGGGCTGACTGAATTGCGCTCGCCGCTTCGCGGCATCGCACGCGGATGCCGACGGGGACGTCGGCGCACCCAGTAGAGGAGCTTGCGCACCCTGCCCCGGCACAGGCACACTCGGGCACCCGATCACGGACAGTAGGAGTCGGCAGATGCTGGAACTTGGACTTGAGGGCAAGGTGGCGATCGTCACCGGCGGCAGCGAGGGGATGGGGCTCGCGACGGCGCACCGGCTGGCGAGCGAGGGGGCCCGGGTCGCGATCTGCGCGCGGCGGGCGGAGAACCTGGAGCGGGCCGCCGACGAGCTGCGCTCGCTCGGTGGCGGCGAGGTGTTCGCGCAGGCGGCGGATGTCACGTCGGCGGCCGATGTCGAGCAGTTCGTCGACGCGGTGACGGCCCAGTTCGGCGGTGTCGACATCCTGATCAACAACGCCGGCGCCTCCGCCGCGCAAGGCCTCGAAGCGCTCGACGACGACGCCTGGCTCGCCGACATCCAGCTCAAGGTGATGGGCGCGGTCCGGTTCTGCCGCGCGAGCGCGGCGGCGGCGCGATCGTCAACGCGACGATCGGCGGCGGCAAGGCAGCGCCGGCGCGGGCGCTGCCGACCAGCGTCACCCGGGCCGCCGGCATCAACCTGACCAAGTCCCTCGCCAACGAACTGGCCGCGGACCGGATCCGCGTCAACACGATATGCATCGGCCTGATCAAGAGCGACCAGTGGGTGCGGCGGGCCGAGGGCCAGGGCACAGACGTCGACTCGATCTACGAGGCGATGGGCAAGCGGGTCCCCCTGGGCCGCGTCGGCGAGGCGGAGGAGTACGCCGACCTGATCGCGTTCCTCGTCTCGGAGCGCGGCGCCTACATCACCGGAACGGCGATCAACCTGGACGGCGGGCTCTGCCCCGTCGTCTGACCTGCATGTTTGACCGCAGAGGCTTGAACCAACCCCGATCGGAGACCCGATCTCAACCCCGCCGCGAGGTATGCGACCTGAGGAGCAGAACGTGAAAGTAGCGATGCAGAAGAGCCCCTTCAATCGCGGGGATCTGATCGAGGCGCAGGGGTTCGAGACGGTGGAGGGCGTCTGCCGCAACGAGGACGACCTGGCCGATCTCCTCGGCGACGCCGACGGCGCACTGGTCGGCGTCATGCCGCTGACCTCCCGCTCCGTGCTCGAGCGGTGCCCGAAGCTCAAGGTGGTCAGCCGGCTGGGGGTGGGCGTCGACTCGATCGACCTCGACGCGGCGACCGAACTCGGCATCCTGGCGACCAACGTGCCGGGTTCCAACACGACCGAGGTCGCGGACCACGCGATGGCGTTGATGCTCGCGCTCACCCGGCGCGTCGTCGACGCCGCCGGCACTACCCGCGAGGGCCGCTGGGGCCATCGGGAATCGATGATCGGGCTCCTCACCCGCGTCCGGCGCATCGCCGGCCACACGGTCGGCATCATCGGCTTCGGCAACATCGGCCGCGCCTTCGCCACCCGGGCTCGCGGCTTCGGACCGGCCCGGATCATCGCCGCCGACCCGTACGTCGACCAGGTCACCGCCGACCTCTACGGCGTCCAGCTCGTGCCGCTCGAGGAGCTTCTGGCCGAGGCCGACTACGTGACGATCCACTGCTCGGCAACCGAGGAAACGCGGCACCTGATCAACGCCGACACGCTCGCCCTGATGAAGCCCACGGCACTGCTCGTCAACGCGGCCCGGGGACCGATCATCGACGGTGCGGCGCTGGCCGAAGCGCTCGCCGAAGGCCGGATCGAAGCCGCCGCGCTCGACGTGACCGAAAAGGAACCGATCGACCCGGACGATCCGCTGCTGAAGCTGCCCAACTGCATCGTGACCCCGCACATCGCCGGGTTCTCGCCGGTGTTCCTCGGCGAGTGCCCGATCCGCCAGGCCGAGAACGTGATCCGCGTGCTGACCGGCCGGATGCCCCACGGCATCGCGAACCCCGAAGCGATCAAGACGATCGCGGTGATGCGGGCGAGCGATCCGGGGCGCTGGATTGGGGTGCCGGACTTCTCGACGGCGCTGGCGTTGTAGGGAGGACACCATGATCGGCCAACCATTCGACTCGCGTCGACCCGCCACCAAAGCGGACGCCCGCCTACCGGGCGGCGCGTCTACCTGGCCGCCTCCCGCGCCACCCCGCGGGGGCGCCCGCGCACCCACTGGCTCTGCCTCACCTGCCCGCTGCTCGTCGCCGCCTGCGTCGCGCCGCCGCCCGAGGAAGCCGCGACGCCCGTCACCCCCGACGACATCGCCAACTGGCGCATGATCGACCTCAGCCACGGCTACGGCGGGAACACCCTCTACTGGCCCACCGACACCCGCGGCTTCGCGCTAGAGACGCTCGCCGAGGGCCACACGGAAGCCGGCTACTTCTACGCCGCCAAGCAGTTCGCGACCGCCGAGCACGGCGGCACCCACCGGTCCACTTCGCCGAGGGCGGCGACGACGTCGCCTCGATCCCGCTCGACCGGCTCATCCTGCCCGGCATCGTCGTCGACGTCAGCGAGCAGGCAGCCGCCGACCCGGACTACCTCGTGACCGCCGGGGACATCGGCGCCTGGGAAGAACTGCACGGCCCCGTGCCGGCCGGCGCCGCCGTCCTGATCCGCACCGGCTGGCCGGACCGCTGGCCCGACGCCCTCGCCTACCTCGGCGACGACACACCGGGCGACGCGAGCAACCTCCACTTCCCCGGGGTCGGCGAGGACGCAGCCCGCCTGCTGATCGAAGAGCGGGGCATCGGCATGCTCGGCATCGACACCGCCAGCGTCGACTACGGCCAGTCGACCGACTTCATCGTCCACCAGATCGGAGGCGCCGCCGGCGTCCCCAACCTGGAGAACGTCGGCGACCTGTCGGAACTCCCGGAGACCGGCTTCCTGCTCGTCGCCCTGCCGATGAAGATCGAGGGCGGCACCGGCGCGCCCGTGCGGATCGTGGCGCTCGTTCCGCGGTAGTCTCGGCCTTGCTAGTACGTAGCGCAGCAGCTACCAGCACCGGCGAAAGGACCTGCTCCTCGATGAACTCCCGGAAACGCACAAGGGCACCTCAACCCATCTTCGCAAGACTAGCCATGACGCTCTCCAGCGGCGCTGCGGTCGTGCTCTCCGAAAGGGGAAACTCCTCGTCTCCCGAGTACACCACCATGCGTCTTGCCGCATTCAGATCGCCGGAGGCGAGTTCGAAGCCGCGGCTCGTGCGCGGCGCCGACGATCTCTTGACCTCGATCGCCCACAGTTGTTGGTCGGGCAATTGCAGAAGGAGATCGATCTCGGCGCCGGCCCGGGTGCGGTAGAACCACGGGATCGTGCCGAACGGCGCGGCAGCGATCAGATTCTCGATCGCGAAGCCCTCCCAGCTTGGCCCGACAATCGGGTGCGAAAGCACATCGTCAAAGGTCGTGAGGCCGAGAAGGGTGTGCAGAAGACCGCTGTCCCGGATGTACACCTTCGGCGACTTGACGAGCCGCTTGCCGACGTTCACGAAGTATGGCTGCAGCCTGCGCACGAGCATGAGGTCGACCAGGAGATCGACATAGCGACCGATCGCGGGCACGGAGACATCCATGCTGCGGGCCAGTTGCGACGCGTTCAGCAGGCCGCCCTGGCGGTGGGCGAGCATGGTCCAGAACCTGTTCAGGGTCTCGGCCGGAACGCGGACGCCGAACTGCGGGATGTCCCGTTCAAGGTAGGTACGGATGAAGCTGAGTCTCCAACGGGCCGCGGCCGCGTCGCTCTTGGCCAGGAACGGGTCCGGGAAGCCGCCCCGCACCCAGAGCCGGTCGCGTTCGGGGGCAGTCTCCAACACGTCGAGTCCAGGCAGCTCGTCGTAGACGAGGCGCCCCGCCAGCGACTCCGCCGATTGCCTTAGCAGGGTCTGGGACGCGGAACCGAGAAGCAGGAACTGCCTGGCGCGATGGCCCAGCCGGCGACGCTGGTCGATCTGCCCCCGCAGCACCTCGAATAGCCCCGGTATGCGCTGGACCTCGTCCAGGATGACAAGACGATCGGCATGGCGTTCCAGGTAGGCGGCCGGCTGGGCAAGCCGGGCAGCATGGGCCTGGTTCTCCAGGTCGAGGTAGATGCTGTCCGGCACCTGCTCGGCGATAGCGCGGGCCAGAGTGGTCTTGCCGACCTGGCGTGGGCCCAAGAGCGCCACCGCCGGCGCTTCGTTGAGGCCACGGACGATTCTCTGCTCGGCACGACGCTGAATCATCCTCGTATATTCAACGGTAACCGTTAAATAAGCAAGGTCTACGAAGAGCCCGTCCTCCCCGGAACCACCGTAGTAGAGTCTGTTCTCGCACCATCCCACACACGTTGAGGAACCCGGCACGCCCGGGCCCACGATGCGCGCAGCCGCGTCACATCACGAGGAGAAACTCATGCGCTACACCCTTTCCCTTCTTGGCGCTGGCGGCCGTGCCGGCAATGGCCGGGTCGATGGACGTCGATCTCAAGGCGTCCGACGGCACAATGCTCAAGGCGACCTACATGTCGCCCGGCAAGCCCGGTCCGGCGATGCTGCTGATCCACCAGTGCAACATGGACCGGAAGTCCTGGTCGGGCATCGCGTCGCAGTTGGTCGATGCGGGAGTGCACGTGCTGACGATGGACCTGCGCGGCTTCGGCGAGAGCGGCGGCGCCGGCATCCGCGAGGCGGGAGGGTTCCCGCCGTTCCTGCAGACGGCGACCGGCGACGTGGACATGGCGTTCGATTACCTGAGCAAGCAGGAAGGCGTCGACACGGGCCGGATGGGCGCCGGCGGCGCAAGTTGCGGCGCGATGCTGACGGCCGACCTGGCCGCGCGGCGGGACGTGAAGGCACTGATGCTGCTGTCGGGACCACCGAGCGCGGCAGCGGTGGAGAACATGGCGGCCAAGTCCGACCTGGCGGTCTTCGCCGCCGCGGCGACCGGCGACACGATCACGGCCGGCGTCGACAAGCAGCTCAAGGGCGCGGTGGAGGGGTCGAAGCACCCGAACTCGACGGCCAAGATCTACGACGGGCCGGAGCACGGGTTGCCGATGTTCGCGAAGAACGCGGATCTGGAGCCGGCGCTGGTGAGCTGGCTGAAGATGGAGTTGGTCGGGAAGTAGAGCAACACCGGGTGCGCCGGCCGCAGGCCGGCACCTTCGTTGGTGTGGCGCGTTGTGGAGTTGAATTGCGCTCGCCGCTACGCGGCGGCGCCCGGATGCCGGCCAGAAGGCCGGCGCACCCAGTCCCGGAATGCCGGCGAGGACGCCGGCGCACCCAGTGGTTTACCGCAGCTCGGCGGTCTTGTTCCGCTCGATCAGGTCGAAGTCGATCTCGACGCCGAGGCCGGGGCCGGTCGGGGCGTGGACGTAGCCCTCGTCGTCGACCTCGATGTCTTCGACGAGGCCGTACTTCTGCGCCCCCGCCGGCAACAGGACCTCGAACCACTCGCAGTTGCGGATCGCGGCGCTGATGTGCAGGTGCGCGACGTTGTTCAGCGAGTTGCCGCCGTGGTGAATCTCGAAGTTCATCCCGAAGCCCTCGGCCAGGTGGGCCGCCTTGAGGCAGCCGGTGATGCCGCCCTTGAGCGCGACGTCGCCGCGAAGGTAGTCCGTCGCCTGGTTGTAGATCCACGGGGCGAAGGAGTCGTACCAGGCGCCGGGGAACTCGGTCGCCAGGATCGGGATGCGAAGCTGCTGGCGTAGCTTCGTGTAGTTGTAGATGTCCTGGTCGCCGAGCGGATCCTCGTACCACTCGAAGTCGAGTTCCTCGATCACCTTGCCTACCCGCAGGGCCTGCGGGTAGTCATAGCCCCAGGTCGAATCGAGCATCAGCGGGAAGCCGTCGCCGACCGCCTCGCGAACGGCCCTGCAGATCCGCATGTCGTCCCGCCAGACGCGGAACGGGTGGATCTTGTAGCCCTGCCAGCCCACGGCCTGGTACGACCGGGCCTGCTCGACGTAGGCCTCGACATTGGGCTGCTGCTCAGAGCTGGCGTACGCGGGCAGCTTCTCGCGGTAGGTGCCGAGGAGCCGGTGGATCGGCTCCCCCGCCGCCTTGCCGGCGATGTCCCAGAGCGCAACGTCGACGGCGCCGACGACCCAGGGCTGGACGACCAGCCGCCGCTCCAGCATCTCCTGGTAGAGCTGCTCCCTGGCCAGCGGATCGCGCCCCATCACGATCGGCTTGAGCATCCTCAGCAACGCGGGCGCTCCCATGCTCGTCCCCATGCCGAGGAACGAATGGCCCTCGATCCCGTCGTCGGTCCGGATCGTCACCAGGCCGAGTTCGCCTGTGCGGCTCGGCTGGCCGGTCGGATCGAACGGCCCGCGGCCCAGGTAGGAGTGCGGCGGGATGTCGTTCCAGGCGAAGAGGGTGATGCTGAGGTCTTCGATCTTCATGTGCGGTTGGCTCCTTGAAGTCCCGGCGGTCGCCGCCGAATCTTCAAGCTAACAGCCTCGTGAAAGCTAGACTGGCCGTCGCTGGGAACGCGGAGCGGATCGTGACCGGCAATGTCAGGGATGTTGCCGCAGGCGAGTTGCTCTTCGAGGGCTTCCGAGTTGTTACGCCGGGCCAATGGCTCAGAGAGGAGGACAGACATGGCCACCCTGACGATCAGGATTCCTGATGCTCACCGGGACCGGCTCGCGGCACTCGCCGCGCAGCGCAACCTGAGCCTGAACAAGTTGATGGAAGAACTCTCCATCCGTGCCTTGGCCGAACACGACACGGAGATGCGCTTCAGGATGCGCGCAGCACGCGGAGATGCGAAGCGCGGGCTCCAGTTGCTCGACGACTTGGATCGCCACTACGGAACGAGGACGGAGTGACGAAGGCCTTAAGGGCTGTGCTCGCGGTGCTGATCGGCATGCTCGCCGGCGGAGGGCTCAACGCCGCGCTCGGCGAGAAAGGCGCGGACACGCCGGCGCTCGCGCTGCTCGGCGGCGGACTGGCGCTCGTCGTCGTGCTCGTGCAAGCTCGGCGGCGAGGCAAGAAGTCGCGGCCCTAGGGCGTGTACCAGATCGGCGACGACCAGGCGCGTTCCTGGATCGTCGCCGGGAAGTCCTCGCGGGGAGTCGTGCCGGCTCGTAGCGCATCCCAGGACGACCAGCGGCAGGTGGGGTTCTCCAGGACCCGGGCGTAGTAGAAGGCGCGCTGGCCCGAGTCGAAGTCGGGGTCGGTCCAGACGGTCTTGAGCTCGCCGGCGCCGACGTCGTCGCTGGCGGAGCAGTCGCTGAGATCGACGGTGGCGCCGTTGTCAGGGCAACGGTGGGTGCCAGGGTCAACTTCGAGGCCGTCGGAGCAGGCGACGTCGTAGACCATCTCGTCGGTTTCGCCGCCGGCTTCCCAGCCCTTGACGATCTGGACCCGCTGGAGCGGCGCGGCCATCGTGTCCCGCATCGCCCAGACCAGGAAGCTCGGGGCTTCGCTGCCGTCGTCCCCGGTGAGGTCGCCGCCCATCGGCACGCCGGTTTCGTAGGCGGTGGCGACGAGGTCCGGGTCGTCCAGGTCGAGGCCGGCCAACGCCGCGCCGCCGAAGAAGCGGACCTTCATCCGTGAGCCGGACGTCGCGAAGGTCTCCTTGCGCCGGAAGGCGTCGAAGATGGAGTCGCGCGTGTTCTCGTCGGCCCAGACAGCGGCGAGGCCCGATGCGCCGTTCGTGATCGCCGTCGTGAAGGGATAGATGCGGCCGGTGCCGTCGTCGATCGGCTGTGCGGCGGCGGTGGGGTTCTGCAGGTCGGCCCCGGCCGCGGGCTCGCTGGGCACCGAGCCGCGCTGCTCGGCGGTCTGCTGCATGAGGCCCGAAGCGCCCCAGTAGTTCTCCTCGTCGAAGGAGCCGGCGGCGACGTGGGTGTCGGACGAGCCGATCACGCCGAGCTTGTAGGGGTTCGACACGCCGCCGGCTTCGATCGTCAGCCCGCGGCGGAAGGCGTCGCGCACGTAGCTGCCCGGCGGCTCGCTCAGGATGCTGGTCGACACGCGGTACGGCATGATCTCGAAGTTCGCCCACTCGTCGTTCGGCGACAGCGCCGGGTGGGTCTCCGAAGTCCCCTTGGTCTGGGTGATCTCGACGATCGGCTCGTTGCGGCTGCGGAGGTCCGAGTACGCCTGGTCGATCGCGCCGCCCTCGAAGTACTCGTACTCGAACATCCGCCCGCCGGAGCCGTTCGTGTTGTGGGGGATCGCGATCGCCTCGTAGCCGTCCGCACGCCACTCGTCCATCCGCGCCCAGAGGTCCTCCGGGTTGTAGGAGTCGAGCCTCGAGAACGGAATGTCCGGCACCTCGGCGCCGCGGAAGACGACGTTGCGGTGCAGGTTCTCGTAGATACCGCCGGCGCCGGCCGACGTGTACTCGTAGGCGATGAAAGTGGTGAACACGCCCGGCTCATTGTGGCGGTTCGCCGAAGCCGCGATCTCGCTCCAGGCCGAACGCACGACATCCTTGTTCAGGTGCTCGCGGATGCTCGGGTCGGCATCGGCCATGTAGCGCACGTAGGGCTGCATGGCGGCGAAGATGCCCCGCCGCTCCTGGACGGTTCCCGCATTGCGGACCGTTTCGCCCGCCGGGTGGTTGTAGGCCGGGGAGTCCGGGTCGGTCATCGCCGGCAGCATGCCGAGGTAGTTCGCGTGGTCCGAGACGCCCTGGAAGTCGAGGGGCCGGTCGAGCTTCAGCTCGAAGCCGGCCGGGTGCTCGATCGGGTTCCCCTTCGCGAACTCGTAAGCCTCGTCCGGACCGGCGCGGGTCGCGAACACGAAGGCGTCGTAGGAGTACTTCGTGTGGACGTGGAGGTCGCCGAAGAAGGCCTGGCGGTCGGCTGGCGGTCCGGCTTCGGCCGCGGAGGCGCCGGCTGCGGTCACAGAGGTGTCGGAGGAGTCGTCGGCGGCGCAACCGAACATCAGGAGTGCGGCCAGACTCAGGATCAGAACGGCGAATCGCTGCACGGGGCCTCCCCTCGGGCTGTGGGATCTCGGATGGATGCAGTGTACCGATGGCGCGTAGCGTCGTCGGGCGGATGCCGGATGCGGACCAGAAGGTCCGCGCACCCAGAGAACGGTCGGAGGTGCTGCGGGATGCCCTGCTGCAGTTGGGATGCGCCCGCAGCGGAGCCTTGTCATCCGCATGTAGAGAAGTCCGCCACACTGGGCTGTATCTCTGGGTGCGCGGACCTTCTGGTCCGCTTTCTGAGAGAACACGTCGGCGGCGAGAGCCGCCGGCCTTCATCCGTGCGGCGGCGAGAGCCGCCGGCCTTCATCCGTGCGGCGGCGAGAGCCGCCGGCCTTCCTGCCTGCGGCGGCGCTAGGATGAACGGCAACCCGTTTCCTGTCCGCCTCGTTTGGAGGAGCCAATGGCTCGACAACTCGTCCTGCGCGCCGCCGCTCTCTCTTGTCTTCCCGGCCTGCTCCTCACCGTAGGCTCCCTCGCCGCCCAGGCCATCCCACCGCTCACCGGCGACGACGTCGTGTCGGTCCGCTTGCGGTTCGGGATCACGGACACCGAGCCGCAGTCCTGGGACGGCTCGGTCGAAGTGACCGGCGGCGACTTGCTGGCACTCCGGAACTGGAGCGTGCATCCGTCGGAGTCGGTCGACGGTACGAGCTGGACGATGGCGACGCGCCGGGGCGTGAACTACCCGCGCCGGGTCTACCAGTGGGAAGACCCGAAGGGCACGGTGCTGTACCTCAACCACCCCGGCATCGTCATCGATGTGGCGACCCGGTCGGGGACGCGGCTTGCCTTCACGACACCGCGGGGCGACTTCGACCTGCGGCCGGCGGACGTCGAGGTCGGAGAGGAACTCTCCTTTCTCGACGGCGCCGTGCTGGCCGACCTGGTCGCGCCGGCGGAACCGCTGTCGTCGTCTGACACGGAAAACGACTTCGCGACGATGACGGGCGGCGAGGACGGCGAGGTCTGGGCCGCCTGGACTGCCTACCGGGACGGCGGCGTAGTGATCATGGCGCGCCGCTTCGACGGCGCGAGTTGGCAGCCGGCCATCCCCGTGACCGGCGAACCGGGCGACCGCCTGATGCCGAAGCTGGGCCGCGACGGCCGGGGGCGTCCCTGGGTGGTCTGGTCCGAGCAGGTGGACGGCAACTTCGACCTCTACGGCCGCTACCTGGCGAACGCCGCCGACGGCTCCTGGTCGGCAACCGAGCGCCTGACCTACGCGCCCCAGGCCGATATCGAACACGAGCTGGCCAGCGACGCGGAAGGCAACCTGTGGGTCGTCTGGCAGGGTTTCCGCGACGGCCGTTCGGACATCTTCGCCAGCCGCCACAACGGCTCGCGCTGGTCAGCCCCGCAGACCGTCTCGACCTCCGGCGCCAACGACTGGACGCCCGCCGTTGCAGCCTGCGGCGACGGTCGGATCCACGTTGCCTGGGACACCTACGACCAGGGCAACTACGACATCCGGCTACGGCACTTCGACGGCACGGGCTGGAGCGACGTGGTCCCGGTCGCTGACACACCGAAGTTCGAGGCCCACGTGTCGATCGCCTGCGATCGCCAGAACCGGCTCTGGGCGGCCTGGAACGAAAGCGGCTTCCAGTGGGGCAAGGACTCGGGCTTCGAGATCTACAAGGAGGCGACGCGCATCTACGAATGGCGCACTCTCGCCGTGGCGGTCTGGGACGGCGTCCGCTGGCAGGTGCCCGAAGCCGACGTGAACGAGCTGCTCGAACGCGAGCTCCCGGAGTACATCCCGGGGTTCAACGACCTTCCCGTGCTGCAAACCGACGCCGACGGCCGGATGTGGCTGTTCTTCCGCCACCGCACGATCCGGGCCCGCGACACGCCGGACTTCACGCCTGC
>JAGWAG010000118.1:0-10967 GCA_021296535.1 Acidobacteriota bacterium
GGTCGTTGTTCTGGATCGCGAGGTAGGCGAGCACGGCGGCGACTTCGGCGACAACCTCGCGCTTCTGCTTCTCGGCGGTGCCGAAGGCTCCCGACGAGCTGACGTCGACGATCAGCATGACGGTCAGCTCCCGCTCTTCCCGGTGCTCCTTGACGAAAGGGCTCGACATCCGAGCCGTCACGTTCCAGTCGATGTGGCGGATGTCGTCGCCCGGCGCGTACTCGCGCACCTGCTCGAACTCCATGCCCCGGCCCTTGAAGGCGCTGTGGTACTCGCCCGCGAGGGCGTCGGTCACCAGGCGCTGGGTCCGGAGCTGGATGGTCTTGATCCGCGCCAGCAGCTCAGGTGAGAGCGTCGCCTCCCTCGGCTCCTGGTCCGCTGTCTCGTGACGCCGGAAGAACCACATCGATCGCCCTCAGGGAACGTCGACCGTACCCATGATCTCCTGGATCAGATCGTCCGAATTGAGGTCCCGGGCCTCCGCCTCGTACGAAACCAGCACGCGGTGCCTCAGGACATCGGCGCCCACTGTCTTGACGTCCTGCGGCGTCACGTAGGCACGGCCCGACATCAACGCCTGCACGCGGGCGGCTCCGGCGAGGAAGATCGTGGCCCGTGGGGACGCCCCGTACTCGATCAACGGATCCAGGCGCTCCAGTCCGACCTCCGCCGGCTCCCTGGTCGCGAACACAAGGTCGACGATGTACTCCTCGACCTTGGGGTCGAGGTAGATCGCGTCCGCCACGTCCCGTGCCCGGCGGATGTCGTCCGGGCTCACGACCGCCTCAACGACTGGCTGCTCGCGCCGGGCCATCCGCCGCATGATCTCCCGCTCTTCCTCCCGGTTCGGATAGTCCACGCGCAGCTTGAGCATGAACCGGTCGACCTGGGCTTCCGGCAACGGATAGGTACCCTCCTGCTCGATCGGGTTCTGGGTCGCAAGGACCAGGAACGGATCGGGCAGTTCGAAGGTCTCGTCGCCGAGGGTGACCTGGCGTTCCTGCATCGCCTCCAGCAACGCGCTCTGCACCTTGGCGGGGGCCCGGTTGATCTCGTCCGCGAGCAGCAGGTTGGTGAAGATCGGTCCCTGCTTAACCTGGAAGTCGTGCTGGTCCACACGATAGATCTGGGTGCCGAGCAGATCTGCGGGCAGCAGATCGGGCGTGAACTGAATGCGCGAGAAGCCGGTCTTGACCGCCTGGGAAAGCGTCTTGATCGCCGTCGTCTTGGCCAGACCCGGAATCCCCTCGATCAGGACGTGCCCGTCCGCGATCAGAGCCATCAAGAGGCGATCGATCATGTAGGTCTGGCCGACGATGACCTTTCCCACCTCCGTGCGCACGCGTTGCAGCACGTCCGCCTGGGCCGCGATCTCACTCCGGAGCTCTTCGCTGACTCCGGGTACGGCAGGGCCGGCCGCCGGCGCCACCTGGGGTGCCGCCGGCTGTTCGGATGGAACGGTTTCGCTCAGGTCCACGGTCATGTCGAAAGGTCCGTCCTGGGTCATTTCCGGAAAACCACCGCCTGGAGAGGTAACACCTTGCAGACTTCCGGCTCGGGAACACGCAGAACCGCGGCTTCTCACACGGAAGCCCGGCTACGCAGTCTGCAACCCTCCCTCGGCCTCGGTTCTTCCCGAAGAAGCCAAGAGGGTGGAACGAACTTTATCCGAGCGTACCGTGGGTCCAAAGCAACCGAGCCGCCGCCTGAGAGCTGGCCGCCTCCGACCCAACGGCGGTCCGTTGACCGCCTCCGGTCCAACGGCGGTCATTTGACCGCCTCCGGCCTAAGCCGATCAGATACCCGACATCTGACCGCCGTCCGCCGTCGCCTTGTTCAGGTGATCGCAGCAGTTGATCCGGGTCGTCCTCCACGGCGCCCGAGCCTCGACGTGGGTGACCGAGGTGTTCCCCCAACGATCGGGCTGCTCCACGCCGTCGCCAAGGTGCAGGTGATGCAGCGCCAGGGAGTGGCAGACCAGGCCGTGGGTCACGAATACGCTGTCGCCTTCGGTTTCCCCTGCGAGCTCACGAATCCTGCTCCAGGCCCGGTCGACGCGGCGGTGGAAGGTCGCCCAGTCCTCTCCCGCAGGTGGTGCATATCCGGGCTCCATGATGTCGAGACCGATTTCGGCGTAGGCCCGACCTCGCAGGTCGCCGAAGTTGCGCTCGGCCAGCAGCGGCTCGATGACGAGGGGCAACCCGAGGGCCTCGGCCAGCGGCTCGGCCGTCATCTCGGCTCGCCGCAGATCACTCGCGACGACCTGCCCGATCGGCCGGCTCCGGTGGTGCTCCGCCAGCCGCGCGGCCAATCGCTCCGCCTGCGCCATGCCGCGCTCGTTGAGCGGAGTCTCCGGTACCTGGACGATCCGGGCGGCGTTCGAGGCGGTCTCGCCATGGCGCACGATAAGCAGCACGGCGGGCAGGGTATCAACGCGCGCCGCTGGTTGTAGCTATGGCTAGGATCGGAGCCGCCGCTATGCCGCCAATGCTCTCGATCGTCGCGCCGGTCTTCAACGAGGCGGGCAACCTGGAAGCGATGACCGCTGCCGGGTTCGACTACGAGCTGATCCTCGTCGACGACCTGAGTACGGACGGCAGCCGCGAGGAGCTTGTCGCGCTGGCCGAGCGTGACGCCAGGCTGCGGGTCCTTGGCCTTCGCCGACACGCCGGTCAGTCGGCGGCCCTGCTCGCCGGAATTCGCGCCTCACGAGCACCCCTCATCGTGACGATGGACGCCGATCTGCAGAACGACCCCGCCGATGTTCCGGCCATCGTCGCCCTGCTGGAAGACCACGATGTCGTCTGGCGAGACGCAAGGACACGCTCCTGCGACGGCTAGCAAGCAGCGTCTCCAACCGGGTCCGGCGGCTCGTCCTCGGCGACCCGTGCACGGACATCGGTTGCGCCCTGAAGGGCTACCGAGCCGCCGCACTCGACGACCTGCCGGCATTCGACGGCCTTCACCGCTTCATGCCGGTCCTGGCGCTTCGGCAAGGAGGAACATACGCTGAGCTCGCGGTCGGACACCGTCCCCGCACACACGGCAAGAGCAAGTACACCATCCGCGGCCGCTTCCTTCGCGGAGTCCTCGACCTGTTCGGCGTCGCCTGGTACCGCCGTCGCGCCGTCTCCGCAACAGCCGACGTCCTGGAGAACCCACCATGCCCGAACTCACGTCCGAGAACATCTGGGTAGCCGTCGGCTTCGGCGGGCAGGCCATCTTCGGCGCCCGCTTTCTGATTCAGTGGATCGCTACTGAGCGGCGGCGTCAGAGCGTCGTACCCACCGCGTTCTGGTACCTGAGCCTGGGCGGCGGACTCGTGCTACTGAGCTACGCCCTGCGGATCGGCGACCCGGTATTCATCACCGGCCAGAGCTTCGGTGTGCTTGTCTACACCCGCAACCTCTGGTTCGTGCATCGGCAGAAAGCAGCCGGAGCAGACTGAGGGCGCGGCCCCAGGAGTCCGCCCCCTCAGGCCCTTCGACAGGCGGGTGCGGCCACGAACGCGGCCTCAGAAGTTGTACTTGACGCCGAGCTGGACGATCCTTCCGTCGCCGTTCGTCGCGGTGATCACGCCGTAGTCCCGGTCGCCGACCCGGTTGCCCGGCTGGGCGAAGTTGACCCGGTCGAAGACGTTGAACGCCTCGACCCGGAGCTGCAGCGACCGGTCGCCGCCGCCGACCGGGATGTTCTTAATCAGCGACAGGTCGACGCGCTCGAAGTCCGGACCGCGGAGGATGTTCCGGCCGGCGTTGCCGCGCCGCGTCGCCGTTTCGGCCAGGCTCAGCGGCACGAAGCACTCCGTGTTGAACCACTGGTCAACCGTTCTGGGCGCGCCCTCGTTCGGGTCGCAGACCTGGTCCGGACGCGAGGTCAAACCCCGGATGTCGTCGCCACGGACCCGGATCGGGAACGGATAGCCGGTCTGGAACTGCAGGATGCCGTTCAACTGCCAGTTGCCGAACAGTCCGCGCGCAAACGCGCTGCTGTTCTCGAGCGACGGCAGGTCGTAGCCGAAGCTGAGCACCAGGCGGTGCCGGACATCGAACAGCGACGGGCCGCGTTCACGCTCGAGCGCCTGTTCGATCGAGCTCAGCCGCTCCAGGTCGATCGGGACGATCGGCCGCTCCTCGCCGCCGATGTTGAGCCCCGAAACGTGGTCCTCCGATTCGCCGTAGGTGTACGAGAAGAGGAAGTTGAGACCGCGGGTAGGCCGCATCCGCACACTGGCCTGAATCGCGTCGTACCAGGACTTCGCCACCGTGAAGGTCGGCCGCACCAGGCTGAAGGCCGAGAACGTGCGCGGCCCCAGCGTGGTCTGGCCGGGCTCGACGACCCGTGGGTTGACCTCCATGAAGATGGGCAGGTTCCGGCCCCGCGACCCGACCCAGCCAACCTCGACGCCGATGCTCTGCCCGAGTTGACGCTGATACGTGATGTTGTAGTGCTGGTAGTTCGGAGTCGTGAAGTGCTCACCCCAGCCGATGAAGATGATCCCCGGCGGGAACCTCGTCGGGCCGCCCGTGAGGTTCGCCAGCGGGTCCGCGAGGGGCACCTCGTTGGGTGGCGCGTTGAGCTGGACCAGGGGGTTGAACGGCGGCGCCAGGACCGAGTTCTGGAAGAAGTCGCCCTGACCCGGCAGGCTGTCGAAGAACAGCCCCCAACCCAGACGGAGGCTCGAACGGCCGTTGCCCTCCGGGTCCCAGACCATCGCCAGCCGCGGCGCGAAGTTGTTCGAGTCCGTGTCGTACGTCCCCGCGGGCACGCCCTCGTCGCCCGGGTATACCAGACCGGTCGGGGCATCGGGAAAGCGCGTCGACTGCTGGCCCGGCCGGAAGCTGTTCAGCCCGTCGCCGCTGTCCTCGAAGGGCTCAGCCAGTTCGTACCGGAGACCGAGATTCAGCGTCAGGCGGGGCGAGACCCGGACTTCGTCCTGGATGTACCCGGAGTACAGCCAGCCGTCGCCCTCGTTGATCGAATCGGCGCCTGGCACCGCCGTGCGGACCAACGACGGCAGCCCAAGCAGGAAGTCCGCCGCGGCTCTGCCGGTGTGGACGCCATTGAAGAGGAAGTCGCCGTTCGGCCGGTTGATGAAACCGATGAACATCTTCTCGTTGCGGACATCGACGCCGGTCTTGATCGTGTGGCTGCCGCGCAGAATCGTGAGGTCCTCCGTGAACTGCTCGACTTCGTTCTCCCGCTTGACGAAGGGCTGATTGCGGTCGCCCATGCTCGGGAAACCCGAGATGGAGAACTGCGGCAGGCCGATCGCCAGCTCGTTGATGTTCGGCAGGTTGATGCCGTACTCGGAGTTCGTGATGCCGCTGGTCACCACCGGCTCCGCGTCGATCGCACTCGTCAGGTAACGCACCTGGTTGAAGACGTTCGACCCCACCGTGGCGGTGTGGGACAGCATGTAGTCCTCGAGCGTCGACGCCGCCGTGTTGCCGATCGGCCGCACCGTGGGCGGCTCGAAGCGGTCCGAGGTGCTCCTGAGAGCGCGCAGCAGGATGTTCTGCGAGTCGGTGATCCGGTAGTCGAGACGCAGCCCGAACTGGTCGCGATCGTCCGTCACGTCCGGCGACGCGATGTACCGGCCACCGACGTTCGGCAGCGGCATGAAGTCGTTGACCAGCCTGGTCGCGACCGGGCTCAGCCGGTCGGCCGGAATCACGTTGCCCGGAAAGGGCTCGCCGGTCATCGGGTCGATGATCGTGCCGCCGCCCGAGAAGTCGCCCATCCGCTCGGCGGCGGACATGACCGCGATGTTCTGGGTCGTGCCGCGGGTGTTGCGGAAGCCCTCGTAGTAGCCGAAGCCGAACAGCCGGTCCGTCATCATCGGACCGCCGATCGTGCCGCCGAACTGGTCCTGCGCGAGGGTCGGCTTCTCCTGGTCGGGCGGCGAGAAATAGTTCCGCGACTCGAACGAGTCGTCGCGGTTGAACTCCCAGACACTCCCCCGGAGGCTGTTGCCGCCCGACTTGGTGACGACGTTCACGATCGAACCGGCGTTGCGCCCGTACTCGGCCGTGTAGGAGTGAGTCAGGATCTTGAACTCCTCGATCGCGTCAGGCGGCGGCCGGACGACGAAGCCGGTGTTGAACGTGTCGTTGTTCGCGGCGCCGTCGAGCAGGAAGTTGTTCGACTGGTTGCGCACACCGTTGACGCTGAAGCCGGCGGTCGCGGCGCCGAAGCCGTGAATCGCTGCGTCCGCATCGCCGGCAGCGCCGCCCAGGCGGGCCGGAGGTTCGACCACGCCCGGAATCAGCGTACCCAACTGGGTGAAGTTCCGGCCGTTGAGAGGCAACTGGACGATCTTCGCCTCGTCCACGACGATGCCCAGGGTGGCGTTCGAGGTCTCGATCAGGGGCACCTCACCGGTTACGGTCATCGTCTCCGAAAACTCGCCGACCGCCAGCGACATGCTGATCCGGGCAGTTTCGGCGACGGAGACCCGCACGCCTTCCCGGCTCAACTGGACGAAGCCCTCTAGCGCCGCCGTCACGTTGTAGTCGCCCGGCGCCAGCAGCGGCGCCGCGAAGTACCCGTCCTGGCCGGTCATCACCAGGCGTGACTGATTCGTGGCGACATTTGTCACGGTGACCGAGACGCCCGGCAGGGCGCCGCCCTCGTCATCCGTGACGAAGCCGCTCAACTGGCCCGTTGCCTGTCCCCAGGCGGCGGAGGCACACAGGACAAGAGCAAGCGCGAGCAGCGCATGCCCCAGATTACGACCAGCAGGATTCCTCATCCCAGTCTCCTTCAAAAGCACTCCCGTTATTGGAAGTGCGGGGCAAACCAAGCCAAAGAAGTCAGAACGGTCGACACTCTCGTTGGACCAGGTGCCGACCGAGTACAGTCGTGTGCTGCGTGCAGCATAGCAGCGCTCCCGCCCGGCCGCGGCAACGCCACCGTGTCGATCTGCTACGATCACCGCGCTTCGGCCGCGGTCTTGCGACCACCGGAGCACTCATCGAGACCGGCTGAGGGAAGGGCCCGTCGACGCCGGGGCAACCACCGGGGCTTCGCAACCCTGGGAGGTGCCAACTCCTACGGAAGTTCCGCTCTCGGGCGGGGCTTGCCGAGAGATGAGTCAACGAAGCCGCACCCGCGGTTTCGGCGCCTCCTCCGGTTCACTCTCCGTAGAAGTCTTCTCGAGAGAGCGTTGAACTCGTTACGCGCACAACGGGACTACCCAACCCCCTTCTCGACCGGAGACTCACATGACAAAGCACCACGACCCGGCAACCCGCGCCGCGCGTGCGGCGATCGGTACCGAAACGCAACACGGCGCGGTCGTCCCGCCGCTGTATCTGTCGGCCAACTTCACCTTCGCCGGGCTGGACGGCAAGCGCCAGTACGACTACACCCGCGACGGCAATCCAACGCGCTCCGCCCTCGCCGACGCGCTGGCGGAGGCCGAGGGCGGTCACGGCGCGATCGTGACCGCCTCCGGTATGGCAGCGGTGACCCTCGTCTGTCAACTGCTGGACCCGGGTGACCGCGTCGTCGCCGCACACGACTGCTACGGAGGCACCTTCCGGCTCTTCGACCGTCTCCAGCAACGCGGCCTGCTGGAAGTCGAGTTCGTCGACCTGACGGATGCGGAGTCGATGGCCGCGGCGATCGCGTCCCGCCCGAAGCTCGTCCTGGTCGAAACGCCGAGCAACCCGCTGCTACGGATCACCGATCTGGAAGCCGTCTGCCGGCACGCGAAGCGGGCCGGCGCCCTCGTCGTGGCGGACAACACCTTCATGTCCCCGGCGCTCCAGCGGCCGATCCAGTGGGGTGCCGACATGGTGGTCCACTCGACGACCAAGTACCTGAACGGCCACAGCGACGTGGTCGGCGGCGCGGTCATCGCGGCCACTGAGGAGCTCCACGAGTTCTTCCACGGGTGGGCGACCACAATGGGCCTGGCCGGAGCGCCCTTCGACAGCTACCTCACCCTGCGCGGGCTCCGCACTCTTCACAGCCGTCTGCGCTGCCACGAAGAGAACGCTCTCGCCGTGGTCGAGATGCTCGCCGAGCATCCCGCGGTGACGAAGGTCTTTCACCCGAGCCTGCCGGGCCATCCGGGCCACGAGATCGCCAGGCGCCAGCAGGACGGCTTCGGCGCGATGGCCAGCTTCGAAGTCGCCGGGGGCAGGGAGGACTTGGCGGTCCTGGTCTCGAACCTCACCTGCCTCTCGCTCGCCGAGTCCCTGGGCGGCGTCGAGAGCCTGATCTCCCACCCGGCCACGATGTCCCACGCCTCGATGACGGCGGAGGCAAGAGCCACGGCCGGCATCAGCGACCAGCTTCTGCGGCTCTCGATCGGCATCGAGCGCGCGGACGACCTCGTGGCCGACCTGCGCGGGGCGCTCGACCGGGTTCTGAACCGGCCCCGGTCGGCTGCCGCCGCCGGCTAGCCGGAGCCCTGGCGACGACCGCGCGTCAGAGCCAGACGGATCATCCGCTCACACAGCTCATCGAAGGAAATCCCGACCACCGCGGCGGACTGCGGCAACAGGCTGGTATTCGTCATGCCGGGGAGAGTGTTCACTTCGAGGCAGTAGGGCTCGCCGGCGTCGTCCAGCCGGAAGTCGACGCGCGAGAAGTCGCGCAGGCCGAGAGCCTCGTGTGCGGCAAGGCCGAGCCTGCGTAGGCGCTCCGTGAGTTCATCGTCGATCCTCGCCGGAAAGAGCTCCTCGGCCAGCCCCGGGGTGTACTTGCTGTGGTAGTCGAAGATGTCTCCCGGCGGCACGATCTCACCCACCGCGAGGGTCTGCCCCTCGAGCACGCCGACGGTGTACTCCCCGCCGCCCACGAAGCGCTCCAGCAGCACCTGGTCGTCGAAGGTCAGGGCCCGGCCCACCGCCCCGTCCAACTCCCGCACTTCGCGAACGACCGACAGACCGACCGTAGAGCCGACGCGCGATGGCTTGACCACGAGCGGAAGCCCGAGCGCCTCCACTTCCTCGGCCGACACCGGCCACATGGCCCAGTCGGGAGTCGGGATCCCCTTGCTCCCGTCCTTGTCCATCGCCAGCCGGCTGCCACAGGCGTCGGAACCGGTGAAGGCGATACCGGCCGCCTCAAGCAGTTCCTGGACTTCACCGCCCTCGCCCTGGCGGCCGTGGAGCACGAGGAAGACGGCGTCGTGACTGCCGAGGTCGCCCGCGACCAGCGCGGGCAGGTCTTCCCGCGCTTCCAGCGCGCGCAACTCGGCCAGCGACGGCGGCCTGCTGCCGACGACCTGGCCCAACCGCTGCTGTTCCAGCTCCGGGTCGAGCGCGGCAGGCTCGACTGTGTCGAATACGGCGACCTCGTGGCCCCGGCCGCGCAAGGCCGCGGCCACCTGAGAGGCGCCGGCCAGGGCAACCGTCCGCTCGGGTGTCGACCCGCCGGTGAGCACTGCGATACGAGCCACTTCAGTCCCCCTGACCGCGGATCGTAACCGGCTTCCCGACTGCTACGCTGACGCCATGCTGAATGGTCGATTCCGTCGAAGTCCCGTCGTCCCCTTGATTTTCGCCGCGTTGGCCGCGGCCCCAGCCCTCGGGGCCGCCGACGAACCGCTCGCGCCGATGCTCGAGGGCCTCGGCGACCTTCACTACGCGATCACGACCTCGTCGGAAGCGGCGCAGCGCTTCTTCGATCAGGGGCTGCGGCTCGTCTACGCCTTCAACCACGCGGAGGCCGTGCGCGCCTTCGAGGAAGCGGCACGGCTCGACCCGGAAGCGCCGATGCCCCACTGGGGCAGGGCACCTGAACGACGGGATGCCGCGTGAGCGCGAACTCCAGGCGCTGGAGAGCCTGAAGCAGGCTCAGGACCGGCGCGACAGCGCCAGCGAGCGCGAGCAGGCCCTGATCGACGCGCTCGCCAGCCGCTACTCGACCGACGAAGACGCCGACCGCGCGGCCCTGGACGCGGCCTGGGTCGAGGCGATCGCGGAGGTAGCAGAGCAGTTCCCCGACGATCCGGAGCCGGCCACCCTGCACGCCGCGGCGATCATGAACACGATGCCCTGGGACTACTGGCGCGGCGGCGAGCCGCAGCCCGGGACGGTCGAAGCGAAGGAACTGCTCGAGCGGGTGATCACCGACCATCCCCGTCACCCCGGCGCGCACCACTACTACATCCACCTGATGGAAGCCCGCGAACCGCACCTCGCCGAGCCCAGCGCCGACGCCCTCGGCAAGCTGATGCCCTCCGCCGGACACCTGGTCCACATGCCGGCTCACATCTACATCCGCGTCGGCCGCTACGACGACGCCGTCGACTCGAACCAGCGCGCGATCGCCGCCGATCTGGACTACAGCTCTACCCGGTGGCCTACTACCCCCACAACATCCACTTCCTGTGGGCCTCGGCCACCTTCGGCGGCCGCTCCGAACTGGCGATCGAGAGCGCCGACGAGCTGGCCGAAGAAGTTCCCGCGGAGATGGCTTCGAGCCTGGCCTTCCTGCAGAACTACCTGGCCACGCCGCTGTTCGCTCGCGTTCGCTTCGGCCGCTGGCAGGAAATCCTCGACACACCGCAACCGCCGGCCGGCCAAGCCTTCCAGAACGCGATGTGGCGCTACGCCCAGGGCCTCGCCGCGGCGGCCACCGGCGACGTCAAGGCCGCCAGGAAGCACCTGAAGACGCTCGGCAAGCTTCGGCGCAACCCCGAACTGGCCGACATCCGCATCTCCTTCGCCAGCGCGACCGACCTGGTCCGCCTGACAGAACATCTCGTGGCAGGCGAGATCGCCGCGGTCAGGGGACGCGCAGAGCGCGCGATCGAGGAAATGCGATCCGCCGTGGCGCTCCAGGACAGTCTCCGCTACGCCGAGCCGCCGGCCTTCCACTATCCGGTGCGTCACTCGCTCGGCGCCGTGCTGCTCGAAGCCGGCCAGGCCAGCGAAGCCGAGGCCGTCTACCGCCAGGACCTGGAGCACAACCCGCACAACGGCTGGTCCCTGTTCGGCCTCGCGGAA
>JAGWAG010000118.1:11035-11456 GCA_021296535.1 Acidobacteriota bacterium
CTCGACGCGTCGGTCTTCCGCTAGCGCGGCAGAAGCACCGGAGACCGGCGCTCCGCGCCGGATGCCGGCGGGGACGCCGGCGCACCCAGTTTCTGGCGGGCAAGCTCCTAGGCCTCAGGGGAGCTCCCACTCCGCGGCCAGCCTGTCGGCACGAGCCATCCCCTCAAGCGTCGGTTGCAGGCGTCGCCCGCTGATCCGCAGCCAGCCTGCCCGTTCCCAGGCTCCGATCCGTCCGCCGTTAGCGGCGGCCGGGTCGATCCCAAAGCGCGACTCCAGGGCGGCGCAGTCGATTCCGGATCGCTGGCGGAGTCCCATCATGACGGCTTCCAGCAGGAGATCACGGTCCGTCAGTCGTTCGACCTCGGCGACCGTCGAAGTACGGCCCTCGATCGCATCGGACCAGTGCTGCCACCGCGCCACG
>JAGWAG010000118.1:11506-13215 GCA_021296535.1 Acidobacteriota bacterium
GGGACGTGCCGCCAGTACTTCCGGTTGTGCCGACTCCGGTCCACCTCCGTCCGAGCAAAGTTCGAGACCTCGTATCCCTCGTAGCCAAGTCCCCCCAGGCGGCGATGCGTTGCGACGAAGTTCGCGGCCCGCTCGTCCTCCCCGGTCTCCCGCAGCCTGCCCGCATCCCGCCGGCGCCCGAACGGCGTCCCGTCGTGGATCGTCAGCTCGTAGCAGGAGAGGTGATCCGCCCCGAGCGCAGCCGCCTCGTCGAGGGTACGAAGCCACCAATCCGCGTCGAACCCGGGCAGCGAGTAGATGAGATCGACCGAGACCGACCGGAAGCCCGCCTCCCGCGCCCGACCGACACTTGCCCTTGCCTCCGCCGCGTCATGACGTCGGCCCAGAAACCGCAGTGCCCTATCGTCCAGAGCCTGGAGTCCGAGACTGATCCGATCGAAGCCGAGCTCCAGCCCGCCAGCGACTCCGGCGCGGCATCCTCCGGGTTCACCTCGACCGTCCACTCGGCCTCAGGATCAATCTCGAACCTCGTGACCAGCCGTCGCCGGATCCGCCCAAGCTGCTCCAGGCTCAACGCCGACGGCGTACCGCCTCCGAAGTACACCGTGTCGAAGCGGACGGTCCCGAGGCTCTCAGCTTCGCCAATCCAGCCCCTCTCCCGGCCCCCGACACCAGAGCGGTCGATCTCCTCAACCAAGGCCTCAACAAACCGCTCTCTATCCGCCTCGCAACCACGCGCGACCGCGAAGTCACAGTATGGACAGATCGCCGAACAGAACGGAATGTGGATATAGAGCCCGGCCGCCTGCGTTACAACCATCCCCTCGCCCACGACCAGACCCTACCGCCGCCAGCACCTGCCTTCGGCCATACAAGCCGCCAACCGTTCCGCCGTACCCACCAGGACTCTCCGTCGCCGCTCCGGTACAAACACCCGCGAGCCGAGGCCTTACCCCACATTCCGCGAAGCCGGCCCGCCCGCCCGACGCCCGCCAGCCGGTCGAGGGTCTCTGGGGGGTGTGGTCCCAGCGGACTCGAAGCGAGCGACGCCCGGCGCCCCCTCACCGACTGACGCCGAACCGGAGCGAGCGCAGTGGAGTGCGCGCCGCCCCCTGAACCTCTCAGAGAGCGCGCACGGCCGCTGGGACCACACCCCCCAGAGGCCCGTGGACCGGCGGGTGCCACCGACGCCCCCCGACGCCCCGACGCCGAGCCGCCGGCTAGCGCGGTTTCTCGCCGCCGACCCACCAGGGACTCGACCAGGCGAGGTGGCCGTCGATCTGCTCGACGCGGAGGTAGTACCAGTCCTCGTCCTGGCCGAAGTCGGTGAAGCGGAAGGTGACGTCGTCGCGGAGGCCCTCGAGATAGTCGACGCGGACGCTGTCGCGGTAGTCGCCTTCGTGGAAGACGTGCTCGTTGCCGCCGCGGGCGCCTGCCGACGTGCCTGGCGCGGCCGGCAGGGCGAGCGTGAACTCCGCGGCAGCAAACTGTTGGGGAGTCCGCACCTGGGTCGGCGCCGTGCCGTACTCGACGGCGGACGCGATCTCGGTGTCGAGCCGGACCGCCGCCGGGTCGCCCTCCAGCACCAGCGCGAAGGAACGCCGCGAGCCCCGCGTCGTGAAGTCGAAGCTGGCCACGTTCCCGTCGACGCCGAAGCGGTCCGCCGGCAGCGGCGTTCCGGTGAGACGACCGCTGACCAGCTTCGCCCC
>JAGWAG010000118.1:13243-14367 GCA_021296535.1 Acidobacteriota bacterium
TTGTCCCGGATGTTGACCCAGGTCTCCGAGAAGAAGCTGACCAGGGCCTCGAACTGGCCCTCCGGCAGCGCCGACCCGCCCGCGCCGCGGGTGTCGAACGTGGCCACCACCTCGCCGTTGCGAATCAGGTCGACGCGGCGAATCGGCCCGGTGCCGATCGCCCGTCCTTCCAGCACCCGGCGATCCGTCTGGTCCAGCTCGCTGCCCATCGGCGCGCCGTTCAGACGCGCGTCCAACACGATCCGCTGCGCACCGGTCGTCGCATACGCCCGGCGCGACTTGAGCGCCCCGAACACGGCGTCCGTGGTCCGCGCCGGCGCCCAGGCCGCCGCCAGGCCGCCGAACTGGAAAATGTTCGACCTGCGCCCGGACGCCCCGGCCTGATGACCGGGCGAGTAGCCGGGGTGGCCCCGGTGGTCGTCCGAGGCGGACACGAAGCCGACCCGGAAGCCCTGCTCCAGGTAGCGACTGCCGAACCACTCGAAGGTGCCGTGGCCCGACATGATCTCGATCAGGTTCTCCATCTCGAAGTCGTTCTGCCGCCAGTCGCCGTTCTGGTGGGCATGCGGGATGATCAGTACGTCGTCCGTGTCGTACTCGGCGCGCAGGCCCCGGTAGAGGTCCGACAGGTTCGGCGCCGCCTGGACACCGACGCGCTGCATGCCGACGTTCCGGAAGAACACGTTGTGGTGACCGCCACGCTGGCGGGGCGACGTCCACTCGTAGCCCGCGAAGACCAGCAGTTCGCCCTCGCGGTGGTACTCCCGGACCGCCTCGTTCAGCTCTTCCCACAGGCCGTCGGTAAGCCAGATGTCGTGCTCGCTCATCGTGATGAAGTCCAGCCGGGCGTCGTCGCGGGCGAAGGCGAAGTAGCCCCCGGGCGTGCCCTGGCCCTCGGCGAATCCCGAGTGGCCGTGGGTCTCGCCCCAGAACAGGCGCTGTTCGGGATCGGCCTTGACCCATACGGGATTCGCGGCGCCCGTCACCTCGCCGTCCGGGCTGCGGAACGTGTAGCGATGGACACCCTCCCCCTCCGCCGTGACTTCCATCAGGTGGATCGCCTGGCCGGCCGGTAGCTCGCCCACTTGCTCGCCGTCGCGGAACACCTCGAGACCCGGAATGTC
>JAGWAG010000118.1:14476-16822 GCA_021296535.1 Acidobacteriota bacterium
GTCGCGGGCGGCATCTCGTAGACCCTGCCGTTGCCCGGGTCGACGTGAATGGGCAGAGCGATCCGGTCGTTGCTGAACTCACCCACGCCGAGACCGCGGCCGCCGCCCGACTTGTCGCCGAAGGTCAACGTGATCGTGTCGCCGGGCGACAGATCGCCGCCGCGCACCCGAAGAGTCGGGAAGCCAACCGGACCGCGAAAGCCCCCGTACGGGCCCCAGATCGGGTGCGTATCCTGCTCCAGGCTGACGCCTTCCCGGCTCACCCGGGCGGAGACGTAGCGGTCGCCCGCCGGGTCCGTCGTCTGCAGCCGGCCGTAGCCGCCGGCGCCCTGGCTCGAGATCACGATTCCGCCGCCTTCCTCCATGCCGAGCGAGCCGACCATGTAGACAACCTCGATCGTCGCCCAACTGAGCGCCTCGAACAACTCGGCTCCGGTCCGCGTCACCGTGCCGAGCGCCTCCTCGTCCTCGTCCAGCCAGGCGAGCTGCCGCACGTAGTCGTCGACCGCCTCGATCTGGGACGGCGACGGTTCCGAACCCGGCCGCGGAAAGGGACCGTAGAACGCGACGAGAGGCAGATTCTTCGGCACGAAGCCCCCCTCGAGCGAGACCGCGTTCGCCCACTCCCACAGCACCGGCATGCGCCCTGCGATGTTCGAGGCGGTGGTCGGCGAGCGCTCGACCTCCGCGATCAGGGCATCCACGCGAGCCCTGAGATCCGCGTCCAACCCCTGGCCGGCGGCCGGCGACGCCGCCACCAGGCCACCCAAGGCGACGAGAACGAATCCGCCGATCAGTCTGCGCACAACGCTACCTCCCTTAGAGATCCGGTTCCCTTCGCGGTCCCGGCGCGATAATCCAAACAACGATTGTAGAACGGATAGTAGACTGTCGCGACACTGCTTGCGAGGAGAACCGATGAAGAAGCTCACGATGGTCACGGCGTTGACCGCCTTTTCCGCCTTCCTGTTCGTTGCTTGCGCGCCCAGCGAGGACGCTGTTGACGGCGACGCGGCGACGGCGGGCGTCGCGGAAGGTCCGAACCCGACGAAGAACGCCTACTTCGGCGACCTTCACGTCCACACCCGCTACTCCTTCGATGCCTTCATCTTCGGCACGACGACCGACCCGAACGACGCCTACGAGTTCGCCAAGGGCGGGACGATCAAGCATCCCGCCGGCTTCGACATGAAGCTCGACCGGCCGCTCGACTTCCAGGGCGTGACCGACCACGGCATGTACCTCGGCATGCTCCCGGCGATGACCGAAGAGGGCTCGCCTGCCTATGACCACCCGATCGCCGCCGACATGCGCGTGGCCGAAGAGGCCGACGAGCGGCGCGGCATCTTCGTCGGCATGCGGCCCTACCTTGGCGCCCGGAAGGGCGAAGACGAGCATCTGAACATGGACGTCGTCCGGGGCGCCTGGTCCAAGATCGTCGAGGCGGCCGAGGCCCACAACGATCCGGGGAACTTCACGGCCTTCATCGCCTACGAGTACACGTCGTCCGGCTACGAGCGGGACAACCTGCACCGCAACGTCGTCTTCCGCGGTTCCGAAGCCCCCGACGCACCGTTCAGCCGGATCGACTCCCAGAACCCCGAGGACCTCTGGGCCACGATGGACGAGTGGCGGGACCAGGGCATCGACGCGCTCGCCATCCCGCACAACCCGAACGGCTCCGGAGGCCGCATGTTCGAGATGGAGAAGTTCTATGGCGATCCGCTCGACGACGAGTACGTCGATGTCCGGATGCGCAACGAACCGATCGTCGAGATGACCCAGGTCAAGGGCACCTCGGACACCCATCCGGCCCTGTCGCCTAACGACGAGTGGGCCGACTTCGAGATCATGCCGTACAAGATCGCGACGACAATCATCAGCCAGCCGGAAGGCAGCTACGTCCGCGACGCACTGATCCGGGGACTCCGGCTCGCCGACGGCGGTCTCGCGAACCCGTACAAGTTCGGCCTGATCGGCGCCAGCGACACCCACGTCTCCGCCGGGTCGTTCGAAGAGGAGAACTACTGGTCCAAGGTCGGGATTCTGGACGCCGAAGCGCATCTGCGCGGCTCCGTGCCCGGCACCGGCGCCAACCAGTCCACCGGCGATCCGGCCCAGGAGTCCGACTCGTCGATCCGAACCGACGACGGCTCCGGCCGGACCTTCCGCGACACTTACTACTACACCTGGGGCGCTTCCGGTCTCGCCGGCGTCTGGGCCGAGGAGAACACACGCGAGTCGATCTTCGACGCGATGCGGCGCAAGGAGACCTTCGCCACCTCCGGCCCGCGGATGAAGATCCGCTTCTTCGCCGGCGACTTCGAGGATGGCGACCTGGACGAC
>JAGWAG010000004.1:0-4583 GCA_021296535.1 Acidobacteriota bacterium
CGTGCCCGCAGCGCCAGTAGCCGAGTGCCAGCCACACCGCCAGTGTCGCGACCAGAATCGCGTGCATCGCGAACAGATTGAGAGGCGACAGGTTGGCGAAGTCGATCTGGTCCGCAACCGACGGAAGCCCGATCCGGCCGATGGCCGCGAACACGCCGACCCAGAGCACCAGCCCAAGAAGCACCATGGCGGCGAGGCGCCGCAGTACGCCGTCTGGCGAAGCGGCCGCGAACCCCGGCGGCAGTAGTCCGCGCGCCGCGGTCGAGCGGTCGATCCACCAGGCGCAGGCGCCGCCGGCGAGGAGCGGCAGCAGGAAGCGAGCGAGGGTCACGGCGGGCATCCTACGTTGCCACGGGCTGCTAGGGTTCGGCGCTGCCGCAAACGACCCAGGAGGGTGCCTTGGAGCGATTTCCCGGCGTTGATTTCATGAAGTTCGACTCGCTGCTCAGCGGCGAGGAGCGATTGATCAGGGATACGGTCCGCCAGTTCGTCGACGAGCGGGTCAAGCCGATCATCGAGCAGTGCCATCGGGAGGCGCGGGCGCCGATGCACCTGGCGCCCGAGATCGGCGACCTGAACCTGTTCGGGGCCAACTTCACCGAGTACGGACTTCCGGGCCTGGGCGATGTCGCGTACGGGCTCGTCATGCAGGAACTCGAGCGCGGCGATTCCGGCGTTCGCAGCATGGTCTCGGTACAGAGCTCCCTGGTCATGTATCCGATCCTCACCTTCGGTTCGAAGGAACAGAAGGACCGGTTCATTCCGGGGCTCGCCAGCGGCCGGATGATCGGTTGTTTCGGCCTCACCGAGCCGGACTTCGGCTCCAATCCGTCGGCGATGCGCACCCGAGCCAGGCGCGACGGGGACTACTGGGTGCTCAACGGCGCCAAGCAGTGGATCACGAACGGCAGCGTCGCCGACGTCGCCGTCGTCTGGGCGCGCACGGACGAAGGCATCCGGGGCTTCCTGGTCGAGAAGGGCACCGAGGGCTTCATCAGCGCCGAGCAGAAGGGCAAGTTCTCGCTGCGGGCGTCCGTTACCGGCGAACTCTCGTTCCAGAACTGCCGGATTCCCGCCGACAACATCCTCGCGGGCACCCGCGGCGTCGGCAGCGCGCTCCAGACCCTGAACCAGGCCCGCTACGGCATCTGCTGGGGCGGACTCGGGTCGGCGATGGAGTGCTACTACACGGCGCTCGAGTACGCCCGCCAGCGGGTGCAGTTCGCCGGCCAGCCGATCGCCAGTCACCAACTCGTCCAGGAGAAGCTGGCGTGGATGATCACCGAGATCACGAAGGGTCAGTTCTTGGCCTACCAGTTGGCCGGGCTCAAGACGGCCGGGGCGATGGAGCCGCAGCATGTGTCGATGTGCAAGCGGAACAACGTCTGGGTGGCGCGCGAATGCGCGAAGCTGGCGCGCGAGATCCTGGGCGCGAACGGCATCTCCGACGAGTATCCGGTGGTCCGCCACATGCTGAACATCGAGTCGGTCTACACCTATGAGGGCACCCACGATATCCACGGTCTGGTGATCGGCGCCGCGGTGACGGGCATCCCGTCCTTCAACCCGCCGATGAGCCGCGATCAGGCACGGGAGGCGGCCGCCGGCCCCGAACTCGCCGCGGTGGCGTCGGGGGGCGGCTCGTGACCGGGAATCTGGGCGAGCACGACTTCGTCGCCGTCACCGAGGCGGCCGCCGTCGCGGCGGCGAAGACGATGGGCTACGGCGATCGCCGGCATTCCGACCACGTTTCCGTCGAGGCGATGCGCGAAGCGCTGGCGACGATGGCGATCGACGGCCGGGTCGTGATCGGCGAAGGGGAGCGGGACAAGGCGCCGATGCTCTACGTCGGGGAGCGTGTCGGCCGCGGCGCTGCCGGAGACCTGCCGGTCGATTTCGCGGTCGATCCCCTGGAGGGGACGAACCTGTGCGCCACCGGTGCCGCGGATGCGATGGCGGTGCTTGCCGCCTCCGAGCGTGGGGGCCTGCTCCACGCCCCCGACATCTACATGGACAAGATCGTGGTCGGTCCGACCGCCCGCGGCAAAGTCGACCTGGATGCGCCGGTGGAGGACAACCTGAAGGCGATCGCCGGCGCCTTCAACTGCGCGATCAGCGCGCTGACCGTCGTGGTGCTCGAGCGGGAGCGCCACCGCGACCTGATTCGGGACATCCGCACCGCGGGGGCCCGGATCAAACTGATCGGCGACGGAGACCTGTCGACCGCGATCGCCGCGGCCGTGCGGGGCACCGGAATCCATGCGGTGATCGGCACCGGCGGCGCTCCCGAGGGCGTGATCACGGCAGCCGCCATGCGCTGTCTTGGCGGCGAGATCCAGGGCCGACTCTCTGCTCTCTCCGAGGAGCAGGAGCGCCGGCTCGAGGAGGTCGGCATCGAGGATCGCGACCGGATCTACACGACGGAGGAGCTGGCGCCGGGCGAGGACATCCTGTTCTGCTGCACGGGCGTTACCGGCGGCGACCTGCTGCGCGGCGTGCGCTTCTTCGGCGACGGGTACCGTACTTCCACGTTGCTCATGTCGCTGACGGAGGGCGTCATCCGCTTCGTGGAGACGATTCATCGGGACCGCAACGGTGGCCCCGTCTTTTTCTACTAGGAGTCTCTTGCAGGCGTGATCAAGCCCGACCACTGGATTCGGGACTGGGCCGAGGGCGGCGGTGTGACGCCGTTCGAACCCGACCAGGTGAACGCGGCGAGTTACGACGTTCGGGTGGGCGACCACTGGATCTGTCCGACCCGGGATCCGGAGGAGTTCCGTGGCGACAAGGTGAAGCTGTTTCCGAACGAGGTCCTGCTCGCCACGACGCTCGAGTTCGTGCGCATCCCGCGGTCCGTAGCCTGCGACCTGAAGCTCAAGTCGACCCTGGGCCGGTTGTGGATCAACCACTCCCTGGCCGGCTGGTGTGACCCGGGCTTCGAGGGGAACATCACGCTCGAGTTGCAGAATCTGGGACCGGTACCGTTCGTTCTCGATGCCGGCCGCCGGATTGCCCAGTTGATCTTCATCGCGATGGAGTCGGAGCCGGAGACGGCATACGGCGAACCGGGCGCGAAGAGCAAGTACCAGGGCCAGGTTGGCGCGACGCGAGCCCGGAGCTGAACGGTACCGGCGATCGTGTCTTCACCCGTTCCGCAGACCATCCAGCTCCGGGTCGGCAGCCGGTACGAGAACATCGAGCTGGTGCAGGCGGTTCTGGACGAGGTGCTCGAGCCACTGGAGATCGATGAGGAGAGCAGCTACTGGATGGGGATCGCGCTGCGGGAGGCCCTGACCAACGCGATGAAGCACGGCAACAAGCTGAACCCCGAGAAGAGAGTCGAGGTCGGCCTGGAGGTGACCGCGGACGCGATCGACATCCTGGTGCAGGATGAGGGCAGCGGGTTCGACCCGGCGGCGGTGGAAGATCCGCTGGCGCCGGACAATCTGCTGAAGACACAAGGCCGGGGAATCTTCTACATGAGGAAGTTCATGGATAAGATCGAGTACGACTTTGGCGCCGGGGGCGGCACGAAGGTCCGGCTTCACAAGAAGTTCGGCGGCCCGTCCGTGGACGTCGAAGGAGACCAGGGAGGAGCGGAATGAAGATTGACAAGCGCCAACGGGATGGAGCGACGGTTCTCGATCTCCAGGGCAAGATCACGATCGGCGAGGGAGACGTTGCTCTGAGGGAGGCCGTTCACGAAGCGGTCGGCGCGGGCGCTACCAACATTCTGCTCAACATGGCCCGGGTGCGAACGATCGACTCTTCCGGCGTTGGCGAGTTGGTCGCCGCCTACACCACGGTCACCAATCGGGGCGGCAAGCTCGGCCTGTTCGGGCTGCCGAGGCGGGTGCTCGGCGTGCTGCAGATCACCCAGTTGGTCACCGTGCTCGACATCTCGAAGGACGAGGACGAGGCGGCCGCGTCGCTGTCCTGACGGACGGGTGAGCGCAACCAGACAGGGACGCGAGCAGGAGCGTCCGCGGCGGGACCGCCGGACGGAGACCCCACGCGGGGAGAGACTGGGCGGCCGACTGCTGTTCCTCGGCGTCTCGCTGCTTCTCGTCCTGGGCCTGGCCAGCGGCGCGTGGCTGGGCGCCAGCGACGACGAGCCCGGCACCGACTCGATCTACAAGTACATCACGCTGTGGGAAGAGGTCCTGCGGCTGATTCGCGGCTCGTACGTGGAGGAGGTCGACGGCCGGGGTCTGATGGCTGGCGCGCTGGACGGCGTGACGGACGCCCTGGATCCCTTCTCGGTCTACGTGCCGGCGAGCGAAGTGGAGTCCTACCGGGCCGCGCGGGAGATCGGGCGTCGACGCAGCGGCCTCCTGGTGCTGAAGGAGCGCGGGACGGCCTACGTCGCGGCGGTGGACCGCGGCAGTCCGGCGGCCGAGGCAGGCCTCAAGCAGGCGGACATCGTGTCGATGATCAACGGCCGTTCGTCTCGCGAAATGCCGCTTTGGGAGGTGCGCCGGCAGTTGGCCGGCCCTGTTGGCTCGGAGGTGTTCCTGGAGCTCGTCAGGCCGAGCGAGGAGGACCCGATCGAGATCGGGCTGGTGCTGGCCGAGAACGAGCCG
>JAGWAG010000004.1:4783-29615 GCA_021296535.1 Acidobacteriota bacterium
GAGGATCGCGCACTGAAGAGCTTCGCCGGCGAGGGCGGCCTGTTCCCGGGCGACATCGCGGTGCTGGTGGACCGGAGTTCTCAGGGCGCCGCCGAAGTTCTCACCGCCGTGCTGAAGAAGGCGAACGGCGCCGAGCTGTACGGCGAGCCGACCTTCGGCTACGCGGGAGAGGTGGAGCAGATCGAGCTGCCGAACGGGGGCGGCGTGCTCGAGTTGACCTCGGCCTTCTATACCGGTCCGGAGGGCGAGCGGCTCAACCAGAGGATCCGCATCGACCGCGAGAACCGTCTCGGCGCCCTCTTCTTCGCCGATCCGGAGGACGGGTCGGATCCCGTCCTCGAGGGCGCGATCGACAGGATCCTGGAAGCTCCAGGGGAGTCCGCGAGCCTGTAGGTGGTTGCCGCTTCGCGGCGCGGCTTCCCGGCGCGGGTCAGAAGGCCCGCGTCACACCCGCTTCGCCTTCTCCCAGAGTAACTCCATGCGCTGGCGCCGCGCGGCGTCCGTTTCCGCGGCGGCTCCTGCTTCGAGCCCTGCTTCGACCCTGGCGAAGCGACGCCGGAACTTCCGGTTCGCCGCCGCCAGGGCGCGCTCCGGGTCCACCTTGAGGTGGCGGGCGAGATTGGCCACCGCGAACAGCACGTCGCCCAGCTCTTCCTCGACCCTCGCGGCCGCGTTCGGCCCGTCAGCCGCCGCACTCCCCGTCATCTCCCGGTCGAGCTCAGCCAACTCCTCGGACACCTTGGCGCGCGCGCCGGCGGCCGTGTTCCAGTCGAAGCCGATGCCGGCCGCCTTCTGTCCGAGCCGGTAGGCAAAGGCGAGGGCCGGCAGCGAGGCCGGCAGGCCGTCCAGCACGGAACGTCCGGTGCGACCCTGCTTGCGCTTCTCCCAGAGCGCCGCCACCTCGGCCGCCGACTCGGCTTCCTCGTCGCCGAAGACGTGCGGGTGGCGGGCCACCATCTTCTCGATCACGGTCCGGATGGCGTCGCCTACGGGAACATCCGAGAGCTCGGCGCTGGCGAGGCGGGCGACGTAGACGGCCTCGAACAGAAGATCGCCCAACTCCTCGTTGATCGCCGCCACATCGCGCTCGTCGATCGCGGCGGCCAGTTCGTGCGCTTCCTCGATCAGGTAGGCGCGCAGGTCCGCGAGAGACAGTTCGCGGTCCCATGGGCAGTCGACGCGTAGCCGGTCGATCAGGGTCGCGATTGGAGCCAGCGAGGAGGGGTCGGCGGCGCCGTCTGCTCTGTTACGATCGCCCATTCTTTGTTTGAGGAGTCGCGCTTCGTTGAGGAGGTCGCGTGTGAAGGTCACCGACAAGAGGATGTTCACGGACGACGGCGAGCTGCGCGAAGAGTACCGGTTTCTCGAGCAGCAGAAGGAAGCCGGCGGTCCCGGGACATCCACCCCGGCGGCCGATCCCGCCGAGCCGCCGGCCGCGGATCCCGTGGTCCCGGAGGCTCCCGCCCCGGAGAGCCGCGGACGCTCCGCGGTGCGAAGCCCGAGCGCCGACGAGGCGGCCGGACACGAGTCGCCTCCCGCCGGGTCGCGGCCGGGCCCCGGCTTGATGGACCTGGTCGCCATGCTCGCCGAGCCGATCGCCTACCTGCTCGGCGACGCGCAGCTCCCGGACGGGCAGAGTGCCGAGGATCTTCCTCGGGCGCGTCTGCAGATCGACCTGCTGGCGGTGCTGCAGGAGAAGACAAGAGGAAACGTAACCGCCGAGGAGAGCGCGGTGCTGGAGAACCTCCTCGGTCAGCTCCGAATGCGTTACGTCGAGAAGAGCCGGAACTGACGACGTAGACGGAGGTTGCGCCGTTGCCTGGTGGGTCCAGGGCAGGCCTGTACCGGTCTTCACCGGAACATGAGTGTGTGAATATCAGATTGTGGCCTTGCGGGACTTGACATGAGAACGCTTAGGTCTTAGGGTGGTTGGCGCGCTGGGGCCGATGCCCGGTTGTCCGATGCCCGGAACGGGCCCTCCGGCGAACAACGAATGCAACACCCGCTCGCGCCGCGGCGCGGACGATGAGGAGGCGAGGACTTGAGCAAGATCATTGGAATCGACCTGGGGACGACTAACAGCGTCGTCGCCTTGATGGAGGGTTCGGACCCGAAGGTGGTGCCGAACTCGGAGGGAAGCCGGACGACACCGTCGATCGTCGCGTTCACGGACAAGGGTGAGCGCCTGGTCGGCCAGGTTGCCAAGCGGCAGGCGGTGACGAACCCGCAGAACACGGTCTTCTCGATCAAGCGCTTCATGGGACGGCGCCTGGCCGAGGTCTCGGAAGAGCAGAAGATGGTCCCCTACTCGGTCACGAGTTCGGGCGACGACGTCCAGATCGAGGCGGCGGGCAAGAGCTACACCCCGCCGCAGATCTCCGCGATGGTGCTGCAGAAGCTGAAGCAGGCGGCGGAGGACTACCTGGGCGGTCCGGTCGAACGTGCGGTGATCACCGTGCCGGCGTACTTCAACGACGCCCAGCGTCAGGCGACCCGCGACGCCGGCCAGATCGCCGGCCTCACCGTCGAGCGGCTGGTCAATGAGCCGACCGCGGCCGCGCTCGCGTACGGCCTGGACAAGGAGGGGGACCGCACGATCGCCGTGTACGACTTCGGCGGCGGCACCTTCGACATCTCGATCCTGGAGGTCGGTGAGGGCGTCGTCGAGGTGAAGTCGACGAACGGCGACACCCACCTCGGGGGGGACAACATCGATCAGCGGATCATCGACTGGCTGCTGGCGGAGTTCAAGAAGGACCAGGGCATCGACCTGGGCCAGGACCCGATGGCCATGCAGCGCCTCAAGGAAGCCGGCGAGAAGGCGAAGATCGAGCTTTCCGGCGTGCAGGAGACCGAGATCAACCTGCCCTTCGTGACCGCCGACGCCTCGGGTCCCAAGCACCTGAACGTCAGGCTGTCCCGCAGCAAGCTGGAGCAGATCACGGAGGACCTGATCAAGGGCACTCTCGGGCCGTGCCGTCAGGCGCTCAAGGATGCGGGTCTTGCGACCACCGACATCGAGGAGGTCGTCATGGTCGGCGGCCAGACCCGGATGCCGGCGGTCCAAAACGCGGTCAAGGAGTTCTTCGGTCGCGAACCGCACCGTGGCGTGAATCCGGACGAGGTCGTGGCGATCGGCGCCGCGGTCCAGGGCGGCGTGCTGGCGGGAGACGTCACGGACGTCCTGCTGCTGGACGTCACGCCGCTGTCGCTCGGCATCGAGACGCTGGGCGGCGTCTTCACCAAGCTGATCGACCGCAACACGACGATTCCCACGCGCAAGAGCGAGACGTTCTCGACCGCCGGCGACAACCAGACCTCCGTGGAGGTCCATGTCCTGCAGGGCGAGCGCGAAATGGCGGGCCACAACCGGACGCTGGGGCGTTTCCACCTGGTGGGCATTCCGCCGGCGCCGCGGGGCCTGCCGCAGATCGAGGTCACCTTCGACATCGACGCGAACGGCATCGTGAACGTCTCCGCCCAGGACAAGGGCACGGGCAAGGAGCAGAAGATCACGATCACCGGTTCCGGCGGCATCGACAAGGACGAGATCGAGCGCATGGTCTCGGACGCCCAGGCGCACAGCGACGAGGACAAGAAGCGCCGGGAGGTCATCGAAGCCCGGAACCAGCTCGATTCCCTGGTCTACGGCACCGAGAAGAACCTCGCCGAGCACAAGGACAAGCTGTCCGAGAGCGACGCGGGTGAGATCGAATCGGCGATCGAGGAAGCGAAGAAGAGCATGGAGGCGGAGGACGCGGCCGCGATGGCGAGCGCCTCGGCCAGCCTGACCCAGGCTTCGCACAAGCTGGCCCAGGTCATCTACGAGCAGACGAGCGCCGAGGCGACGCCGGAGGGTGCGCCGGGAGCGGGCGCCGGTCCGGAAGGCCCGGCTTCCGCCGTTGACGACGACGTGATCGACGCCGACTTCGTCGATGTGGATGACTCTTCCGGGGACGACAAGGCAAACTAGGCTTCTGGAGATGGTTCGGCCCAGCTCATCGCGGCAGCGCCGCCCCCCGTCACGCCGCCGGCGAGTGGGGGGCGGTCGCTACGTGATGATCAGCAAGGTGGCGGAGCGCTACGACATCCATCCGCAGACGCTTCGCCTCTACGAGCGGGAGGGACTGCTCCGGCCGCAACGAAGCGACGGCAACACGCGGCTCTACGACGAGGACGCCCTCCACCGGCTGGAGTCGATCCTCACGTTGACGCGCGATATGGGGGTCAACCTCGCCGGCGTCGAGGTCATTCTGACTCTCCAGGAGCGGCTGGCGCGGCTGGAGGCGGAGCGCGACCGGCTGCTCGAGATCGTCGAGCGCGACGTTTCGGACCGGCGCCGCGGCGTCCGGCGGCGTCACGCACTGGTCTGGGTGCGGAGCGGCGCCCTGGTCAAGGTCGAGGAAGAGGATTGAACGAGACGAGTTGCGAGTTCTGCCAGGACCGTGGCTGGATCGTCGACCTGGGGACGAACCGCGCGCGTCGTTGCAGCTGCTACCAGGCGCGGGTCCGCAGCCGCCGTCGGGACGATCTCGGCATTCCCCCGAAGTACCAGGGCTGCCGGCTGAGCAACTTCCGTCTCGCGGGTGACGTCGGCGATCAACTGCTCGAGGCGCGCCGCAGTTGTGACCGGTACATCGAGGACTTCCTGGAACGAGACGGGTCGCTGCGCGAGACCGGCCTCGTGTTCGTCGGCCCCAGCGGCCGCGGCAAGACCCATTTGGCGGTCGCGGTGCTTTACGAACTCGCCGAGCAGTACGGCGTGCGGGGTCGCTTCGTCGACTTCACGAGCCTGGTCGCGGACATTCAGGCCACCTTCCAGCAGGGCGCGGAGGTGAACCAGGCGGACCTGCTGCGACCGTTGCAGGATGCGGATGTGGTGGTCGTCGACGAGCTCGGGGCAAGGCGGCCGACGCCCTTCGTCTCGGACACGCTCTACCTGCTGATCAACAGCCGCTACATGGCCAGGCGGCCGACCCTCTTCACCAGCAACTACTACCTGACCGCCTCACCGGCCGGGTCCCGGCAAGCCTGGTCAGCCGCCTCCACCAGATGGCGAAACCGATTCCCATCGACGCCGTCGGCGACTACCGGCACGAACTCCAGGCCCATCAGCACCGCTAGGAGCCGACCCTGGTGCGCCGGCATCCGGCCGGCCGTGGTGCGGGCGTCCGACCCCGACGGAGAACCGCCGGGTAGCCGCCTTTCGGCTATTTCCAATAACGTATGGAAGAGGCGGATGGGAGAACGGATGCGAAAGCACTTGGGGCGGTGGGTCGCGATGGCCGGCTTGGCCGCGGCGGCCGGCCTGCTCATTGCCGCGGCTCGGCCGGTTCCTGCTCCCGAACCGAGCCCGGTCCCCGGGCCCACCGCGCTGCCGGCGGAGATCCGGGTGGGACTGGCGACGGACCTGGACCGCCTGGAGGTTTCCTGCTGCGAGACGCCCTCCTGGTTGGTGGCCGAGGACGGCGAACGCCATGTGGTCGACGGGCGCTTCAGCGTGCGACCGGCGCCGGGCAAGGCGCGTCCGGGCGACCATCGGCTCCAGGTAGCGGCCCTCCGGGATCGGTGGCAGGCGGAGAGGCTCGCCGCCCGTCTCGCCGAGCTGCTCGCCCAGGACGCGAACTCGGTCCTCGACGCCGCGACCGGCCTCTATCGGGTCCGCGTGGGCCGCTACGGCGGCCGGGAGCAGGCTGAGGAAGCCCGCGGACGACTTCAGGTCGAAGGGTTCGACGACATCTGGATCGTGGTCGAGGGCAGGGTGCTGGAGGACCCCGCCTTCGTGGTCGACGGGATCGGCCGGATTGCCGGCAGGCGGCTCCGGCTCGAGTCGACCGGGGGCGTCGTGGACATTCTCGGCCGCCGCTACCGGGGCGCGCTCGAGCTGTTCGTCAACGACCGTGCCGGCCTCAACATCGTGAACGCGGCTCCGCTCGAGGACTATGTGCGCGCCGTCGTCCCGGTCGAGTTGGGACCGGAACTCTATCCGGAGCTCGAAGCGACGAAGGCGCAGGCGGTCGCGGCGCGTACCTATGCGGTCCGGCATCGCGGCGAGTACGACGAAGAGGGGTACGACATCTGCGCTACGCCCCTGTGCCAGGTCTATGGCGGACTGGAGGTAGAGCATCCGCGGTCGGACGCGGCGGTGGCCGCGACGCGGGGAGAGATTCTGGTCGCTTCCGGTAGGCCGATCGAGGCCCTGTTCACGGCGAGTTGCGGGGGCCGCACCGAACTGGTGGACAACGTCTTTCCGCGCTTGGCGGGAGACGGTCCGACCGGCGCCCTGTGTGTCGAGGGTGGAGTCCTTCCGCTGGTCGGCGCAGCCGGGGGAACCCCGGAACAGCACCTGCTGGAGGCGCTCGGCCTGAAGAGAGTGCGCGCACGCCGGCGCGCCGAGCGCCTGAACCGGGCCCGGTCGAGGGGATTCCTCGAGGTCGTGGCCGGGAACCTGGGATGGGTCGACGGCGGCTGGCTGCAACTGCACAGGGATGGCGCCCGGCGACTGGTTCCGCTGGCGGCCGAGGCCGACCTGCTGACCACGGAAACGCCGCCCGGAGGGTCGCCGACGGACATGGGCGTTCCGGTCGGGGCGCTCGCCATGGCGCCCGGGGATCGGGTTCGGGCCTACCTCGTCGGCGGGAGTGCGGTCCTCGTGGTCCACGAAACGCCGGTCAGGGGAGGCCAGCCCGAGGCCGTTCCGTGGTCCGTGTGGCGATCCCGGAGCTCGCTGCGGGAGGCCGTCGAGAAGCGCTTTCCCGGCCTTGGACTGGTCTCGCTGAGAGTGCTCGAACGGGGCGTCTCGGGTCGGGTCGCGCGCCTCGACCTGGTCGGCGAGCGGCGTTCCGTCGAGGTGAACGGTCTGGCCATCCGGTGGCTTCTCGACGTGCCGGAGAACGTGGTCCGGATGACCGAGGAGAACGGCGCCGGCGATGTCGCGGGCTGGCGCTTCGAGGGCAACGGCCGGGGGCACGGCGTCGGCATGTGCCAGATCGGCGCTTTCCTCATGGCGCAGCGCGGACTGAGCTATCGCGAGATTCTCTGGCACTACTACGGAGCGGTCGACATAGGACACAACGGATCGTTGGCGGGATCGTGAGCGGGATCGTGACGGCGGACGGAGCAGGAGAAGTCTGGCTGGACGGACCGGAGCCCTGGCGTCAGACCCGTCGTCTGGCTCGGGCGCTGACCGCGATCGAGAGCGGTGGTGAGGCCGCCTGGGCAAGAATCGCGTTCCCGCGTGCAGGTAGTGCCGTGACGGTCGGTTTCACGGGCCCGCCCGGAGTCGGCAAGAGCACGCTGACCGCCGCGCTGGCCCGTGAACTGCGGACCCGGGGCGAACCGGTCGCGGTACTGGCGTTCGACCCCACGAGCCCGCTGACCGGCGGCGCGGTGCTCGGTGACCGGGTTCGCATGGCCGACCTGGAGACGGATCCGGGCGTGTTCATCCGGTCGATGGCCACGCGAGGCGCCTCCGGCGGCCTGGCGAGGGCCGCGGCCGCGGCCGCCGACCTGCTCGACGCGGCGGGCTTCCCGTGGATTCTCGTGGAGACGGTGGGCGCGGGGCAGGCCCAGACGCAGATCCGCCGCAACTCGGACCTGGTCGTGCTGGTCACCGCGCCCGGCCTGGGCGACGGCGTCCAGGCGATCAAGAGCGGCACGATGGAGATCGCCGACGTCTTCGTCGTCAACAAGAGCGACCTTGCGGGCGCCGGCGCCGCGCGCCGCGCGATCGAGGATGCTGTTGGGCCTGGTCGCGGCGAACGGCCGCCGGTCGTGTCGACGGTCGCGCGGGCGGGTGAAGGGGCGGCGGAACTGCTCGATGTGGTTTCCGACTGCTTCGCCGGACTGAAGGCCGGCGGACACATCGCCGCCCGCCGTTCGGCGCGTTACCGGCGCCGGGTGCTCGATCTTTACCGGCACGCCGTGCTGCGGCTCGCCATGGACGCGGTCGACTCCGCGCTGGACGGCGCGCCCGAATCGCAGCAGAATCGGGCGCCCGGAAACACCGGCCCGCGGGCCGACGATCCGTACGACCTCGCCGACCGGCTGGTCGCCGGGTTCGTCGGCGGGTTCCGGCGAGACGGAGGACAACGTTCATGATTACCGCCCTCGACCACATCGCGATCGCCGTTGTGTCGATCGAAGAGGCGAGGACCTTCTACGAGAACCTGGGCCTGTCGGTTGCCGGAATCGAGGAAGTGGAGCACGAGGGCGTGCGGGTCGCGATGATCCCGTGCGGCGGCAGCCGGATCGAACTCCTGGAGCCGCTGTCGGAGGACTCGCCGGTCGCGCGCTTCCTGGAGCGTCGGGGTCCGGGCATCCATCACCTCTGTCTGAAGAGCGACGACATCGACGCGGACGATTGCTCCCTGCGCGAGGACGGTGTGGAACTCCTGCGCGAGCAGCCGGGGCCGGGTGCCGAGGGCGCGACGGTCCAGTTCGTTCATCCCCGGAGCGCCGGCGGCGTGCTGGTCGAACTCTCGGAGCCGGCGGGGTCGCGGTCGTGAGTGGCCGCCTGATTCTCGAGGACGGCTCCGTGTTTCACGGGGAGGCGCTCGTCGAGGGAAGCCGCTTCGCCGAGATCGTCTTCAACACGTCGATGACCGGCTACCAGGAGATCCTGACCGATCCCTCGTACCGGGGGCAGATCGTGATCATGACCCAGCCCCACATCGGCAACTACGGCGCCTACGACGACGCCGAGGAATCGCACCGGGTCTGGGTCGAGGGATTCGTGGCCCGCGAGTTCACCAGCCGCCGCTCCGGCCTGGGGGACACGGATCTGGGCGACTATCTGCGGGCGAACGGCGTGCCGACGCTGGCGGGCATCGACACCCGTGCCGCCGTGCGCCGGCTCCGCGACTTCGGCTCGATGCGCGGCATGATCACGAGCTGCGAACGCCCGGACGCGGAGCTGATCGGGGAGGTGCGGCAGCAGCCGACGATGGAGGGGCGGGCTCTCGTCGACGAAGTGACTTGTGCGGCCGCCTACGACATGGAGGCGGAGGGCAAGGAGAAGGTCCGGCTCGCCGTCTACGATTTCGGGGTCAAGCAGAACATCCTGCGTTCCCTGGTCCGCCGCGGCGCTCGGGTCACGGTGCTGCCCGCGCGCACGCCGGCCAGCGAGTGTCTGGCGATGGGCGTCGATGGCGTGGTGCTCTCGAACGGCCCGGGCGATCCGGAGCCCCTGGTTGAGATCATCCGCGAGGTGCGCGAGCTGATCGAGGCCAGGGTGCCGGTGTTCGGCATCTGCCTGGGCCACCAACTGCTCGGCCTGGCTCTGGGCGGCAAGACCTTCAAGCTGAAGTTCGGCCACCACGGCGGCAACCAGCCCGTGCGGGACGAGGAAACCGGCCAGGTCTCGATCACGAGTCAGAACCACGGCTTCGCGCTCAGCGCGGACAGCCTCCCAGACGACTGCAGGGTGGCGGCGATCAACCTGAACGACGGCACGGTCGAGGCGTTCAAGGCGACGGGAAGACCGATCTTCTCGGTCCAGTACCACCCGGAGGCGGCGCCGGGACCGCACGATGCGGCGAGGCTGTTCGGAGAGTTCCTGGAGGTCTGTGGCTGAACCGGACCGGCAGGGCACGTCGCGGGCGGGTCGGGGTGCGGACGGTGTGGTGTGGTGGATCGCGGCGCGCTATCTGCTCGGAGCGCGCAGCCGGTTGCTGAGCGGCACGGCGCGTTCCGCCCTCGGGTCGACGGCGCTGGGCGTGGCCGCCATGGTCATCTCCATGGCGCTGATGAGCGGCTACAGCGACAGCGTGCAGAGCCGGCTGCTCGAGGCGGGCCCGTTGATCGTCTCGCCTCTCGGCGAGGCGGAGGAGGATCCGGCGGCCGCGGACCGAATCGCCGAGCGTCTGCGGCCCGTGGCGGGCGTTCGAGGCGTCTCCGTGACCGTGGCCGGGACGGGCCTGCTGGCGAGCAGCGGCAACCCGGCGGGCGTCGATGTCTGGACGCGCGGCGTTCTGCCCGGCGCCTCGTCCTTCGGCGCGACGGCAGGCCAGCTCGCGCGTGACGATGCGGGGATCGACGCGATGGTGGTGGGTCGCGAGCTTCAGCGCACCCTTGGCGTGACGGAAGGGGACCTGGTGCTGCTGACGGCGATCGGGCCCCCGGGCTCGTCCGGACCCCGGATCGCCAAGCGCACGCTCCGGGTAGCCGGCGCCTTCGAGACGGGCTTCTCGGAGTATGACCGCAGCTACGCCGTCGTCCACCGGGACACGGCGATGGCTGTCGGCGGGGGCCGGGTGGTCCTCGAAGTGACTGCGGCGCCCGGCGCCTCGGTGTCCGACGTGCAAGAGAAGATCGAGGACCTCGTCGGCGCCGATGCGGTGGTCACCGATTGGCGGCTCAGCAACCGGGACATCTTCACCGCCTTCCGGCTTCAGAAGTGGGGCCTGTTCCTGATTCTGGGCCTGATCGTGCTCGTGTCGACGTTCAACATCGCGTCCGCGCTGGTCGTTCTGGTCCGGGAGCGGGGCAGGGATACCGCCGTGCTCGCCGCGCTCGGTCTCGGCCCGCGGCGGGTGCAGCGCGTTTTCCTGCTCGGCGGGATGAGCCTGGGCGTCGCGGGGACGGCCCTCGGCATCGGTCTCGGCGCCCTGGTCAGCGTGATCGTCACCCGCTACGAACTCGTGCGGTTCGATCCGGGCGTGGCCGAGATCTACTTCATCAGCAGTGTTCCGTTCGACGTGCGGGCCCTGGACCTGCTGGCGGTGGCTGGCTTCAGTTTGCTGGTGACGGGGCTGGCCTGCTGGTGGCCGGCGAGGCTGGGGGCGGCGGTCGAGCCGGCGCGTGCCCTGCGCTGGGAGTAGCTGCAGTCGAGCTGAATTGGAAGGAGGGGTTGCTTGGCAAGCGCGCGCCGGGCGGTGCGAGCCGCCCGGCGCGGAGGTTGAAGTTTGAGGCAGGTCCGGACGGTGTCCGGAAGGTGGGCTGCAGTTCCTCTGGCCGCGGACGCGGTCCAGTCGCAACCCGGTGGGTGACGCGACACGGGAGTCGGGGCCCAAAGTCGATTTGACGCTGTGCCGGCGACCCGGTGCCGCCTATATGAGAACTATACGGTACTCGAGGCCAAAGTGTTTACCCCTGGGGCGACATTTCTGCAGATTCTTCGCCCCGGGAGGTCTGCCCGGTTGGATATACACTCCGCGCGCTCATGGCGAGGCGTGAGGACATCGAATCGATCCTGATCTTCGGATCCGGGCCGATCGTCATCGGCCAGGCGTGCGAGTTCGACTACTCCGGCACCCAGGCCTGCCGCGTTCTCCGCCGCGAGGGCTACCGGGTGATCCTGGTCAACTCGAACCCGGCGACGATCATGACGGATCCGGAGTTCGCGGACGCGACCTACGTCGAGCCGCTGGTACCCGAAGTGGTGGAGAAGATCATCGAGCGGGAGCGCCCGGATGCCCTGCTGCCGACCGTCGGCGGCCAGACGGGGATCAACCTGACCCTTGCACTGTCCGAGTCGGGTGTGTTCGAGGACTCCGGCATCACGCTTCTCGGCGCCAGCGTCGAGGCCCTGCGCCTGGGGGAGGACCGGCAACTGTTCAAGCGGGCCATGGTCGAGGCCGGGCTCGAGGTGCCGGAGAGCGGCACGGCGACGACGCTCAAGGAGGCGCGGGAGATCATCGAACGGCTGGGCTTCCCGGTCATCGTCCGGCCCAGCTTCACGTTGGGCGGCGAGGGCGGCGGCGTGGTGTTCAACCGCGACGAGATCGACGACGTGATCACCCGCGCCCTGCAGGCGAGTCCGGCGTCCCTCATCCTGCTCGAGCAGTCCGTCCTGGGCTGGAAGGAGTTCGAGCTCGAGGTGATGCGGGACGTGGCGGACAACGCGATCGTCGTCTGCTCGGTCGAGAACGTCGACCCGATGGGCGTGCACACCGGCGACTCGATCACGGTGGCGCCGCAGCAGACGCTCTCGGACCCCGAGTACCAGGACATGCGCGACGATGCCTTCACCGTGATCCGGAAGGTGGGCGTCGCCACCGGAGGCTCGAACATCCAGTTCGCGGTGGAGCCCCGGACCGGCAGGCGCGTGGTCATCGAGATGAACCCGAGAGTGTCGCGGAGTTCCGCACTGGCTTCCAAGGCGACCGGCTTCCCGATCGCCAAGATCGCGGCTCAACTTGCGGTCGGGTACACCCTCGACGAGATTGCGAACGACATCACCGGCAAGACCTTCGCCGCCTTCGAGCCGACCTTGGACTACACGGTGGTCAAGATCCCGCGCTGGGCGTTCGAGAAGTTCGAGCGCGCCGACGGCACCCTGGGCACGTCGATGAAGTCGGTGGGCGAAGTGATGGCGATCGGCGGCAACTTCCGCGAGGCGCTGATGAAGGGCCTGAGCGGCCTGGAACTGGAAGCCGCGTGGCCGCGCCAGGAAGAGCTGGTGAGCGACCCGGTCGGTCTGCGCCGGCGCCTCAGCACGCCGAACTGGCAGCGGCTGTTCGCGGTCTTCGCCGCGCTGCGCCAGGGCTGGACGGTGGAGGAGGTCTCCGCCGCGTCCAGCATCGATCCGTGGTTCCTGCGGGAGATCGAATCGGTGGTGGAGTGCGAGGCGGAACTCGCCTGCTGGGATCTCGACTCGGTGCCGGATCCGCTCCTGCGCCGGTCGCGGCTGAACGGCCTGGGCGACCAGCGCCTCGCGACGCTGCTCGGCAGCGAGGAGACCCTGGTGGCCCGGGAGATCACGAAGCGGAACCTCGATCGCGTGTTCAAGCGGGTCGACACCTGCGCCGCGGAGTTCTCGGCGATCACGCCTTACCTGTACTCGACACCCGGCGTCGAGGACGAGGCGCTGCCCACGGACCGCAAGAAGGTGATGATCCTCGGCTCCGGGCCGAACCGGATCGGCCAGGGGATCGAGTTCGACTACTGCTGCGTTCACGCCACCTTCGCGCTGCGGCGGGCCGGTTTCGAGACGATCATGGTCAACTGCAACCCGGAGACCGTCTCGACCGACTACGACACGTCGGACCGGCTGTACTTCGAGCCGCTGACGCTGGAGCACGTGATGGCGATCTATCGCCGCGAGCAGCCGCTCGGCGTGATCGTTCAGCTCGGGGGCCAGACTCCGCTCAAGCTCGCGCACAGCCTGGAGGCCGCGGGCGTGAACATCCTGGGCACGTCGCCGGAGGCGATCGACCTTGCCGAGGATCGCCGGCGCTTCGGCGATCTGCTCGCGGAAGAGGACATCCTGCTGCCGGCGAACGGCTCCGCGGCGTCGCTGGACGAGGCCTGCGCGGTGGCGGACGAGATCGGCTACCCGGTCGTCGTGCGTCCGAGTTACGTGCTCGGCGGTCGGGCCATGTCCATCTGCTACGACCAGCCGACGCTGATCAACTACATGCGCCGGGCGGCGGATGTCTCGCCCGGGCGACCGGTGCTGCTCGACCGCTTCCTCGAGGACGCCTTCGAGGTCGATGTCGACCTGGTTTCGGACGGCCGGCGCGCGGTGGTCTGCGGGATCATGCAGCACATCGAGGAGGCCGGCATCCACTCGGGCGACTCGGCGGCGGTGCTGCCGCCGTACCGGGTGAGCGACACCGATCTCGACCGCATGCGCGACATCGCGGTGCGGTTGGCGCTGCGGCTCGGCGTGGTCGGCCTGATGAACGTGCAGTTCGCGATTTACGGCGGCGAGGTGTACGTGCTGGAAGTGAATCCCCGGGCCTCGCGGACGGTGCCCTTCATCGCCAAGGCGGTCGGCCTGCCCCTGGTGCAGATCGCGACCCGGGTCATGGTCGGCGAGACGCTCGATGAGATCGGTCTGGTCTCCGAACCGCCGGTCGACCGGTTCTTCGTCAAGGCGCCGGTGTTCCCCTTCGACCGCTTCCACGGCGTCGATCCGGTACTCGGTCCGGAGATGAAGTCGACCGGCGAGGTGATGGGCATCGGGCGTTCCTTCGGCAGCGCCTTCGCCAAGGCCTGGCTTGGCGCCGGCCATGCGTTGCCGAACAGCGGCGCGGCGTTCCTTTCCGTCCACGACCGGGACAAGAAGGCCTTGCTCAAGGTGGCGGCGCGGCTGCGGGATCTCGGCTTCGAACTGCTGTGCACGGCGGGTACGGCCGCCTACCTTGGCGCCCGCGGGATCGAGACGCGGCGGGTGAACAAGCTCGCCGAGGGCCGCCCGCACGTTGTGGATCACCTGATCAACGGCGACGTCAGCCTGATCGTGAACACGCCCCTCGGCGGCGAGTCCTTCGCGGACGACATGGACATCCGCACGACCGCGCTCAAGTTCGACATTCCCTGCGTGACCACGATCTCGGGCGCGATGGCTGCGGTCGACGCGATCGAGGCGCTGCGCGGCAGCCGCCTGTCCGTGACCAGTCTGCAGGAACTGGAAACGCCGAGCCTCGCCGGCTAGCTGGCGCGGCAGAGCTCCCGAATCCGCCGCTTCGCGCCGGATGCCGGAAACGCGGGCCAGAAGGCCCGCGCCACGGCCGGCGCACCCAGTCTTTTCAGTCGCCGCGGCGGATGCGTTCGATCTTCGACTCCAGACGGTCGGAGAGACGGCGCTTCTCGGCGCGGTAGTTCTCTTCTTCCTGGTGACGCTTGGCCGGATCGGCGGAGAGGTTCTTGCGGTGGAGGATCTCAAGTTCGGCGACCTTCGCCTGGTGGCGGCTCCGTTCGTCCTCGATGCGCCGGCGCTGGTCTTCGTCCAGCGCGTCCTGCTGGGGCGCGGCGATGCCGCTGCTCTCCAACTTCTCGAGCGCCCTCTCGTAGGCCGACTTCACCGCGGGTCCTCCCGGTGGCGAGTCACCGCTCGTACTCGCCCCAGACCGCCCTCAGCCGGTCGGAGATCTCGCCCAGCGTGGCTCGCTGCCGGACGCAGTCGAGGATTCGCGGCACGAGGTTCCGCTCTCCAGCCGCGCCCTGCTGCAGCCGGTCGAGGGCCGTGGTGGCGGCGGTCGTGTCGCGTTCCTCGCGAACGCGGCGCACGCGCTCGACCTGCCGGGCTTCGGCCGCGGCATCGACGGCCAGGAACTGGGCATCGCCGGACTCGTCCTGGGTGTAGGCGTTGACGCCGACGATCACCGCGCCCTTCGACTCGACCGCCAGTTGATGGCGATAGGCGGCATTGGCGATCTCGTTCTGCTGGTAGCCCTCCTCGATGGCCTGGGCGGCGCCGCCGAGTTCCTCGATCTGCCCGATCATTCCTCGCGCCTGCTCGGCGAGTTCGGCGGTCAGCGCTTCGACGGCCCAGGAACCGCCGAGGGGATCGGCGACATCCGCCACCCCCGTCTCGTGGGCCACGATCTGCTGGCTGCGCAGCGCGACCCGCGCCGAGGTTTCGGTGGGCAGGCCGAGGGCTTCGTCGGCGCCGTTCGTGTGCAGCGACTGGGTGCCTCCGCAGACGGCCGCCAGCGCCTGGATGGCGACGCGGGCGACGTTGTTTTCGGGTTGCTGGGCGGTGAGGGTCGAGCCGCCGGTCTGGGTGTGGAAGCGAAGCCAGCAGGAGCGCTCGTTGCGCGGCTGGTAGCGCTCGCGGACCAGTTCGGCCCAGAGCTGGCGCGCGGCGCGGAACTTCGCGACTTCCTCGAGGAAGTTGTTGTGGGCGTTGAAGAAGAAGGACAGTCGTGGCGCGAAGCTGTCGATGTCGAGGCCGCGGGCCAGCACGAGGTCGACGTAGCAGAGCGCGTTGGCGAGCGTGAAGGCGATTTCCTGGGCCGCGGTCGAGCCCGCTTCGCGGATGTGGTAGCCGGATATGGAAATCGGATTCCACCGCGGCACCTGTTCGGAGCAGAAGGCGATCAGGTCGGTGACCAGGCGCAGCGAGTGGGCGGGCGGGTAGATGTGGGTCCCGCGAGCGATGTACTCCTTGAGGATGTCGTTCTGGACCGTGCCGCCGATCTCGGACCACGGTACGCCCTGCTCCTCCGCGACGGCGAGGTACATCGAGAGCAGGATCGCCGCCGTCGAGTTGATCGTCATCGAGGTCGTCACCTGGCCGAGCGGGATGCCGTCGAAGAGCGTCCTCATGTCCTCGATGCTGTCGATCGCTACGCCGACCCGACCGACTTCGCCGCGGGCGGCCGTAGCGTCCGAGTCGTAGCCGATCTGGGTGGGCAGGTCGAAGGCGACCGAGAGGCCGGTCGTGCCCTGTTCCAGGAGATAGCGGTAGCGGCGGTTCGACTCCGTGGCGCTGGCGTACCCGGCGTACTGGCGCATGGTCCACAGCCGTTTGCGGTACATGTCCTGGTAGAGCCCGCGGGTGAAGGGAAACTCGCCGGGCGCGTCCGGTCCGCCGTGCTCCCGCGGGAGGTCATCCGGCGCGAAGAACGGCGGAAGATCGATACCCGAGCTCGTGGCGCGGTTCCTGGTCACGGCAAAGGAGCTTATCGCCGCCTCGCATCCTGGCCTGGAGAGCGGTTGCCGGAGCTCGAATCCGCAGGAAACAACCGGCGTCTCCGCAACTTCTCCGTCTCATCCATGAGTCCGCATGCCTCCATGAATCGCCATATCTCGTGCCTTCACCCCTTGACAACCACTACATATTGGACTAGGTGCCGATAGACTCAACCTCTGGCTTCAATGCAAGCTCACACCCCCCAAGGATGGCACTACGCTCACGAAGGGCGCGGAGCAGGCCGCGCCGAATCGGTGTGCGTCGACGCCGGGGCTTGAGAAAACGGAAGGGAGAGGACCATGGCGGATGGTGGCGGCAACTGGAACGGTGCAGGAGTCACGCGAGGTACGGATCGCGAGGTACTGGCCGCGCCCGCTGCGGCCGGCGCCGCGCGGTCGGCGCCAGCCACCAGCGCCCCGGCGCCAGCCTCGAGCCCTGCCGGTCTGACCGTTGAGCGGCGGTACACCGAGCCCGGCGTCCACCCCTTCGACGGCGTCGAGTGGGACATCCGCGACGCCGTGATCGCCAACGAGAAGGGCGAATCCGTGTTCGAGCAGCACGGCGTCGAGGTGCCGAAGGCCTGGTCGCAGACCGCGACGAACGTGGTCGTCTCAAAGTACTTCCGCGGCCAGTTGGGAACGTCCGGGCGCGAATCGAGCGTGCGCCAGTTGATCTCCCGGGTCGCGGACAGGATCGCGGCATGGGGCCGCGAGGGCGGCTACTTCTCGTCGGAGGCGGACGCCGAGTCCTTCCACGCGGAGTTGACCCACATCCTCCTTCACCAGTACGCCTGCTTCAACTCGCCGGTGTGGTTCAACGTCGGGATCGAGGAGCGCCCGCAGTGTTCGGCGTGCTTCATCAACTCCGTCGAGGACACGATGCAGTCGATCCTCGGTCTGGCCAAGACGGAGGGCATGCTCTTCAAGTTCGGTTCCGGCACCGGCAGCAATCTGTCGGCTCTTCGTTCCTCCGCCGAGACCCTGGCCGGCGGCGGCACGGCTTCCGGGCCGGTGTCGTTCATGCGCGGCTTCGACGCCTTCGCCGGCGTGATCAAGAGCGGCGGCAAGACCCGGCGCGCCGCGAAGATGGTCATCCTGGATGCCGACCATCCCGACATCGTGGAGTTCATCCGCTGCAAGGAGGTCGAGGAGCGCAAGGCCTGGGCCCTGATCGAGGCCGGCTACGACGCGGGCTTCAACGTCCCCGGCGGCGCCTACGACTCGATCTTCTACCAGAACGCGAACCACTCGGTGCGCGCCACGGACGACTTCATGCAGGCGGTCGTGGACGACGGGGAGTGGACGACGACGGCGGTGACCGACGGCCGGCCGATGGACAGCCACCGGGCCGCCGAACTGCTGAACATGATCGCCGAGTCGACCTGGGTCTGCGGCGATCCGGGCATGCAGTTCGACTCGACGATCAACCACTGGCACACCTGCCCGAACACGGACCGGATCAACGCCAGCAACCCGTGCAGCGAGTACATGTTCCTCGATGACACGGCCTGCAACCTGGCGTCGCTGAACCTGATGCGGTTCTACGACCCGGGCACCGGCTTCGACACGGCGTCGTTCCGGCACGCCTGCGAGATCGTGATCACGGCGCAGGAGATCATCGTCGACAACGCGAGCTACCCGACGCCGAGGATCGAGGAGAACTCCCACGCGTACCGGCCTCTGGGCATCGGCTACGCGAACCTGGGCGCGTTGCTGATGGCCCGCGGCCTTCCGTACGACTCGGAAGCCGGCCGCGACTACGCCGGCGCGATCACTGCCCTGATGTCCGGGTCGTCGTACCTGCAGTCGACCCGCATCGCGGCGGTCAAGGGACCGTTCGAGGGCTTCGAGGCGAACCGGGAGCCGATGCTTCAGGTGATGGACAACCACCGCGCCGCGCTGCGCGAGATCAACCCGGCCCACGTACCGCTCGAGCTGTTGAACGCGGCGAAGAAGTCCTGGGACGGCGTGGTCGAACTGGGCGAAGAGAGCGGCATCCGCAACAGCCAGATTTCGGTGCTGGCGCCCACCGGCACGATCGCCTTCATGATGGACTGCGACACGACCGGGGTCGAGCCCGACATCGCGCTCGTCAAGTACAAGAAGCTGGTCGGCGGCGGCATGATCAAGATCGTCAACCGCACCGTGCCGCTGGCGCTGGAGCGGTTGGGCTACGAGAAGTCCGAGGTCCAGCAGATCGTCGAGTACATCGACGACCACGACACGATCGAGGGCGCGCCCTATCTCGCCGATGAGCACCTGTCCGTGTTCGACTGCGCCTTCAAACCGGCCAACGGCTCGCGGTCCATTCATCATCTCGGTCATCTGCGGATGCTGGCGGCGGCGCAGCCGTTCATCTCCGGAGCGATCAGCAAGACGATCAACATGCCCGAAGAGTCGACGGTCGAGGAGATCCAGGACGCCTACATCGAGGGCTGGAAGCTGGGTCTCAAGGCCGTGGCGATCTACCGGGACGGTTGCAAGCGCTCGCAGCCCCTGTCGACGTCAAGCGACTCGCCGGCCAAGGGCGACGATCTGCAGGCAGCCGTGGACGCGCGCATCGCGGCCGGCATCTCGCGCCGTCGCCTGCCGGACGAACGGCGGGCGCTCACCCACAAATTCTCGATCAACGGCCATGAGGGATTCGTCACCGTCGGTCTCTACGAGGACGGTCAGCCCGGTGAGATCTTCCTGCTCATGGCGAAGGAAGGGTCGACGATCTCCGGCCTGATGGACTCCTTCGCCCAGGCGGTGTCGGTGGCCCTCCAGTACGGGGTGCCGCTCCAGATCCTGGTGGACAAGTTCACGCACAGCCGCTTCGAGCCCTCGGGTTTCACCAAGAACCCCGAGATTCCGATGGCGAAGTCGGTCATGGACTACATCTTCAGGTGGCTGGCGTCGAAGTTCCTGTCGCCGGAAGCGCAGGAGGTCGCGGGAGTGATCCATCGCGCGGAACCGCGAGCGCAGGCGAAGCAGCCCGAGAAGGAGAACGGCACAACGGCGGAAGAGGCCGCGACAGGAGACGAGGCGGGCCAACTGGCCCCGGTCACGTTCCTGCTGCAGCAGGACGCGCCGTCCTGCCACGACTGCGGATCGATCATGGTGCGCAACGGCAGTTGCTACAAGTGCATGAATTGCGGCTCCACCAGCGGCTGCAGTTGAGGCTCGCAGGGGCGGTCGACCGCGGTCAGGGCTTGTATGGAACTGGCCGCCAAAGCGGAGCCGGCCTGACGACCGGCACGTCTCTCTGGCCGCCTCCGGCGGCAGCCGGCGGGGACGCCGGCGCACCCAGTATGCGCCCAGTTCCATACAAGTCAGCGCTGCGTGGACGCAGCGCTGACTGCTAGGCTGCGCCGGTGACAAGGGGGCTTGCAATCGGGCTGCTGGTGGCCTTGGGATTGGCGGCGGCAGTGTTCGTCGTGTTCTTCGGCCTCGCCGTGGCACCGCCGGACGTGTCGGAGCTCGATCCTTTCCTGACGAGCTTCCGGCTCGACACCCTGGACGGGTCGCGACTGGGGCCGCCGGACTTGCGAGGAGAGGTCGTGGTGGTCGACATCTGGGCCACCTGGTGCAAGCCGTGCGATGTCCAGGCGACGATCCTGGAGGGGTTGCACGATGAGTACGCCGGCCAGGGCGTGTCGTTCCTGGCCCTGAACACGGGCGAGGATCTCGAGACGGTTCAGAAGCACGTCGCAGAGAAGCCGTTCGCCTACCCGGTGCTGCTCGACCCCGAGGAAGAGGTGATGCGCGCCGCCGAACTCGCCGCTCTGCCCACGCTCCTCGTGTTCAACCCCCACGGAGAGGTGTCCTACGTCTCGATTGGTCTGACCGGGGCGAGCGTCGTGCGGAACGCGATCGAGGAAGCGCTCGCCGCCTCCCCGGGTTGAGGCCCGAGCTCCGGCAGCCCGGTTCCCGCGTTTCGCTCGCAGGAGGTCCACCGCTCCGTGATCAACATCCGCAACCTCTCGATCAAGTGCGGGCATTGCGACACCTACCAGACGCTGTGCTCGTACCGCCGGCGCGAGGACTGGAACGTGTACGTCTACGAGTGCGAGAACGACGTATGCGACCCGGAGTTGAGCCGCACGCTGGTCGAGGTGCCGGGCGAACTGGACGAGTTCGCGCATCGGGATCCGACCTGGAGGCACGGCCAGCGCCATACTGGCGGCGGCCACGACTGACCCGTAGCTCGGGCCTCTGAGATCGCGGAGAACGGCTGTGCCGGCCCCACGGAGACGGCCCCTTTCGGCTGAACGCCTGGAGACCCTCGCCGCGCTGGCGGGGATCAGCCGTCTTGAGCTGACGATCGAGAAGGTCGTGCTGGGCGGCGACGGTCTGGCGCGCTGGCGCGATCTGCCGATCTTCGTTCCCCGAGCGGCGCCGGGCGATGTGGTGAAGGCGCGGATCACGGAGCGCCGGCCGAGCTACGCCCGCGCCGAGATCGAACAGGTCATCTCGGCCGGCCCTCTGCGGCGGGAAGCCCCCTGTCCCTTCTACGCCCGCTGCGGCGGCTGCCAACTCCAGCACATCGAAGACGAAGCGCAACTCGGGCTCAAGGCGGCCGCCGCCCTGGAGACCCTGCGCCGGCTCGGCGGCATCGATCCGGCTCAGCTCAAGCGATGCGTTGTCGAAGAACCGGTCGCCGGCCGGCGATGGGGCTATCGCGTTCGGGCGCAGGTCCACGTCGAACAGGATGAAGACGGGGCGACCGGCGTCGGCTTCCGCCGTCGCCGCAGCCATGACCTGATCCGCGTCGACCGTTGCCCGGTCCTGGCGCCGGCGCTCGAAGCGCGGTTGCCCGAGCTGCCGCGGTTGCTCGACGAGGGGGCGCAGGCCGGGCAGGCCAGGCCGGGTCGCCTGAGCCTGGCCACGGACGGCCTCGAGGAAGACAGCCTGGTCGTTTCGGCTCCACCACTGGGAGTGCTGCCGGGCGGCGAACTGGAGATCGAACTGCTGGGACGTCGGCTCACTTTCGATGCGCGTTGCTTCTTCCAGGCACACGGGGGATTGCTGGAGGCGCTGTCGCGGTCGGCGGTTGGCGCCTTCGAGGGCGAGACGGCGGTCGACCTCTACGCGGGGGTCGGTTTCTTCACGCTGGGTCTCGCCGACCGCTACCGCTCGGTCACGGCAGTCGAAGGCGAATCGATGGCTGCGCGCTATGCGCGAAACAACCTGCGTCTGAACGGCCTGCGCCACTGCCAGGTCGAGCGGGGGGCAATCGAGAGCTGGGTCGACGGCAGGACAGGCGGTGAGGGCCTGCGCCCCGGGCTCGACCGCGTCCTCGTCGACCCACCCCGCGTCGGTCTGTCGTGGAACGTCCGACGGGCCCTGCTACGCGCCGCCCCGGCTCGGTTGACCTACGTGTCCTGCGACCCTGCGACGCTGGCGCGCGACCTCGGCGAACTGACCCGCGACTTCGACCTCGAGTCGATCACCTTCTTCGACATCTTCCCGCAGACCGCCCACCTGGAGACGGTGGTCCAGTTGCGGCGGCGCGGCTGACGCCGCAATTGCGGCTGGCGCACCGGCGTCGGTTGCACACGCCTGCTTGTCGGGGCTCCGGAGGGAGGGGTCCCAGGTGCCGTTCGCGCTTGGTCGGAGAATGGAAGGGGGTGCGCTCACTGCACTCCGCTCGCTTGGATCAGGCGTCGTTTGCCTTGATGTTGTCGGCCGTCGCTCGCTCCGAGCCACCTGGGACCCCTCCCTCCGGAGCCCCTGCGCAGGCTGGACGGTGTCGGGCGCTAGCTTGGCTGTAGCTGGCTGGCGGGCCGGCATACCGACATCGTCCTGACCCTGACGCCACACATCATCCGCAGAGCGAACCTCAGGGAGGAGGACACATCCAGGGTGTGCCGTCGAGGTGGGCCTGGTAGTGGTTTGCCAGCCCGGCCTTGCGGTGGCGGGAGGCGGCCCGGAAGTCGGGGTTCATCGTCATTTGGATGAAGGCCTTTCGGGTGGGGAAGAACATGATGGCGGCGGCGTGCCATGGGGGGTCGGAGGGTCCGATCATCACCTGCTCGACCGTCGTGCTGAAGACGACGCGGCCTCCGAGGTCGGCAAGGACCTGGCCCGCGGCGGCCGCGTACCTTGAGAAGGCTTCCTGGCCCGAGACGTTGGCGGCTTCCGTGCCGTACTCCTCGTCGGCGGGGCTGTACTGCGCGCGTTCGTTGAACTGGAACAGGTTGAGCGCGGCGACGGGCGCGTCCGGGTCGAGCGAGGCGAGAGTCGCAAGCTGGCTGTCGTCAGGTCCGAAGTTGGTCGTCAAGGCTGCTTCCCTTTCTGAAGGGCCGGTTGAGGGGTCGGTGGCTGGCAAGGCTAGAGACTGCGCCGGTAGCTGGCGCCCTGCCCCGGGGTCTCGGTCACGGTGACTTCTACGACGTCGATCCGACCGTGAAGGTGCGCCCATCGATCCCGGAGACGCTGCCAGAGGGAGCGCGCGAGCGCCTCGACCGTGACGTTGGCGACGGGCAGCAGGACGACCTCCGGGGATGGGAACTCGTAGCGCCGCGAGTCGAAGACCGCCGCCATCGTCTCACCGTGGTCGGTCAGTCCGAGGTGGGGACACTTCGCCGGCAGAAGGATCTTCTCGTCCAGGGCGGCGCATTCGGCGCGAATATCGCGCTTGGCGGCGTTGGCGGGGACCAGGAAGTCCAGGTCATCGACCTCGGATCCGCTCAGTTCGACCGTCACGCGGTAGTTGTGGCCGTGCAGCGGTTCCGCTTCGCTGTCGCTGAAGACGGTGAAATGCGCGGCGGAGAACTTGAAGTCCTCCTTGGCGAGACGAAGGGAAAACGTGCCGGACACGGGCCGATCGTAGCCTCCGGCCGGTCCGCCGGCCGAGCTACAGAAGGTCGGCGACCGCGGTCTCGACTTCGCCGTTGTTGGGGAAGCGGCCGAGTTGCTTCTTGGAGAACACGGCTCGGCCATCGAGGGCGACTTCGAAGACGCCGCCGCTGCCGTCGACCAGCTCCGAATCGAGGTTGAACCGCTCCTTCAACTGAGACGCCAGACCGGCGGCTCGGGGGCGGTAGTTTCACATCACGCAGTATTCGATCGTGACTCGGCTCATTTGCGTCCCGGTTCGGTAGTTGTCTTGAGCGGCCTACGGTAGCATGCGCCGATGCGAGTCCTGGAGCCGGTTGAGACGATTGCGGAACGCGAGCGGAGGCAGCAGGAGCTTGCGGCAGCGAGCCCGGGCGCTGAGCGGGTGGAGCGTCTGGCGGAGCGCGTCCGCGAGGTGCTTGTCGAACTCGGCCTCGATCTGGAAGAACCGAATCTGCGCACCACTCACGAGCGGGTGGCCCGGATGTATCTGGAGATGTTTCGCGGTCTCGACCAGGGGTCGCAGCCGCGGGTCACGACCTTCCCGAACGACGAGAACTACCGGGCGATGGTCATGGAGAAGAACATTCCCTTCTACTCCATGTGTTCGCATCACCTGGTGCCGTTCTACGGCCACGCGCACATCGCCTACGTTCCCGGCGACAAGATCCTGGGGCTGTCCAAGTTCGCCCGCATTCTCGAGTTCTACGCCAAGCGGCCGCAGCTCCAGGAGCGGCTCACCGAGCAGGTCGTCAGCTTCCTCGAGGACGAACTCCGGCCGCGCGGCGCGATGGTCGTGATCGAGGCCCGCCACCTCTGTGTCGAGATGCGAGGTGTCGAGAAGTCCGGCGCGATGACAGTCACGTCCGCGCTCCGGGGCATCTTCCACGAGCGGCCGATCCGGGAGGAGTTCCTGGATCTCTTGAAGGGTCGTTGAGAGTGCGGCGCCCCGTGCCCCTGGTCCTGGCCCTGGTTCTGGGCGCGACCTCGGCGGCGGTGGCTGCCGACAGCCTCGAGCGGCTCCATCCGGACGACCTGATCAACCCGTTCCTGGGGCCCGCCTATACCAGCTGGCTGGTCGGGCCGGTCGGCCAGCTCGCCGACGAGGAGGAGCGGACGCTCTTCCTGCTGCTCGACAGCCTTCGTCGCAGAGTTCTGGAGCCGAAGAGACGGCGCGCTGAAGCGGCAGTTCGAGGTGCGGGCCACCGAGGCCGACAAGCGCTACTCGGAATCGGGCCTGCTCGGCCGGCGAACGGACCGCGGCATGGTCTACGTCCTGTTCGGCGATCCGGAGAAGACCGAGTGGGAGGAGCACCGCAACATCGATGACCCGAACATCGAACTGTGGACCTACGCGAAGGGCACGGGCAAGGGACTGAACGGCAAGAAGCCGTCCCGCCGATACCGCTTCGCCCGCGACGGCGATGTGATGCGGCTGTTCTCCAACGATCCGAACGACCCTGCCAACCGCCGCCGCCGGATGATCCGCCGCATCAGTGACCCCTCCCGCCGTCCCTGGCGATAGCACCTAGCGAGGCTTCGCTTCAGACCGTCGAGCGTGTCCCCGCGGGAGGAACCGGACGCGCGCCGGCCTGCGCCCGGATTCCGCCTGCGGCGGATGCGGACCAGAACCCGGGTGGCGCGACCC